>NZ_JBJDOA010000006.1:0-271479 GCF_044900785.1 Pseudomonas sp. NPDC087358 | reverse complement strand
CTAGTGAACATAGTTGATTGCGTAGGCCAGATGACGACGGCCCCAAACTTCCAGACGGTGGATCTTGCCGCCGTCTTCTTCGATCAGCTTGGTGTAACGCTCAACCATGCCGCCGACTTGCTCGCTCTGGTCCGGGTGAACCAGAAAGATGATTTCGTAATGACGCATGAATGCTCCTTACGGGTTGTAGCCTGCCGCCAGGGCGGTCAGACAAGGAGTGAATAACACTGGTTTATCTTGCACAGGGACAGGCACATGAGCGCCTGCCATGACAGCAAGGGGCGCAATTGTAGAGAAGGGGCACTGGCGGCGCAAGGCAATTGGTGAATATTTGAACAGCGCCGTTGTAACACTTGCAGCAGCCCGGGTTGCCGGCGGCAGCGATCTCAAAATGCGCTACCGCCGGCAAGCCGGACTGCTACAGGGAATCGATCACGGCTTCTTGGCGGCTGCCTTGGCGCTACGCTGACGCATGGCTTCGAACAGACACACACCGGTGGCCACGGAGACGTTGAGACTGCTGACGCTGCCCGCCATCGGCAGACGTACCAGGTAGTCGCAGTGCTCACGGGTCAGACGACGCATGCCCTTGCCTTCGGCACCCATGATCAGGATGGTAGGCCCGGTCAGGTCCTGCTGATACAGCTCCTGCTCGGCCTCGCCAGCGGTGCCGACGACCCACAGGCCGCGCTGCTGGAGTTTTTCCAGGGTGCGGGCGAGGTTGGTCACCGCCACCAGCGGAATCACTTCTGCCGCACCGCACGCCACTTTGCGCACCGTCGGCGTCAAGGTCGCTGATTTGTCCTTGGGAACGATGACTGCCAGCGCACCCGCAGCGTCTGCAGTGCGCAGGCAGGCACCCAGGTTGTGCGGATCGGTCACGCCATCGAGCACCAGAATCAGCGGTGCGCCTTCGCTACGATCGAGCAGCTCGTCAAGCATCGCCTCACCCCAGACCTGGCTTGGACTGACGTCCGCTACCACGCCCTGGTGCACGCCCTCGACCCAGGCGTCCATTTCACGCCGCTCGGCCTGACCGACCGACACCCGGTTCTGCGCCGCGAGATCGACCAGCACCTGAACTCGCGGGTCACTGCGCCCTTCGGCCAGCCAGATCTGCTTGACCCGCTTGGGGTGGTGACGAAGTAACGCTTCTACGGCATGCACGCCGTAGATCTTTTCCAGCTGACTCATGACTTGGCCTTAGGTTTACGAATCCCGCCGCTTTTCGCAGCTGGAGCCGAGCCCGATTTTGGCGGGCCCTTACGGTGCTTGCTCGGTTTTGCGGACTTGTCGGTCGGAGCGGAATCACTCCTCGCCGGCTTTCCCGACGATGCCTTGCTACCGCCCTTCGCTTCTGCCAGCAAGGCTTTCTTCAACTCACGGCTCTTGCGCACTTCGGCGTTTTTCGCAGCCGCATCGCCTGGACGATAAGCTTCGGCCACCGGCTCCTTGGTCGCACTGCGACGACTTGGGCGCGAGGCAGTGGCCTTTTCCTTCTCGGTGTCCTTGCCCTTCTCGGCAGCTGCCGAGGGCTCGACAGCCCTGCGCTTGCGACCGATCGGCGCGCTCGTGGTTTTTTCCGACATTTCGAAGTCGATCTTGCGCTCGTCCAGATCGACGCGCATCACACGCACTTCCACGGTGTCGCCCAAACGGAAGCTGCGTCCGGTACGTTCACCCGCCAAACGGTGGTGAACCGGGTCGAAGTGGTAGTAATCGCCCGGCAGCGCGGTGACGTGGACCAGACCCTCGACATAGATATCGGTCAGCTCGACGAACAGACCAAAGCCAGTGACGGCGGTGATCACACCGGGGAACGACTCGCCTACGCGGTCTTTCATGAACTCGCATTTGAGCCAGTTCACCACGTCACGGGTCGCCTCGTCGGCACGTCGCTCGCTCATCGAGCACTGCTCGCCCAACTGCTCCAGAGACGCTTCGTCATACGGGTAGATGCGCGCTTTGGGAATCGTCGCAGCGCCGGCGCGGCGAACGTGCGGCGTGTCCTGTTTGGAGCGGATCACGCTGCGGATGGCGCGGTGAGTCAGCAAGTCCGGATAGCGACGAATCGGTGAGGTGAAGTGCGTATACGCCTCGTAATTCAGGCCGAAGTGACCGTGATTGTCGGAGCTGTAAACCGCCTGGCTCAGGGAGCGCAGCATGACGGTCTGGATCAGATGGTAATCCGGACGGTCCTTGATGGTTTCCAGCAGCGCCTGGTAATCCTTCGGCGATGGGCCGTCTTTACCCTTGTGCAGAGACAATCCCAACTCGCCAAGGAAACCACGCAGCTTTTCCAGACGCTCAGGCGGCGGACCGTCGTGAACGCGGTACAGAGCAGGAATCTCGTGTTTCTTGAGGAATTCGGCAGTGGCCACGTTGGCAGCCAGCATGCACTCTTCGATCAGCTTGTGGGCATCGTTGCGCGTGGTAGGGCGGATTTCCGCGATCTTGCGCTCGGTACCGAAGATGATGCGGGTTTCCTGGGTTTCGAAGTCGATTGCACCGCGGGTATGGCGGGCGCCCAGCAACACCTTGTACAACGCGTACAGTTGCTTGAGGTCAGGGACGACTTCGCCGTATTGACCACGAAGCTCCTTGGCCTCGGAGGTTTTCGGATGCTCCAGCATCGAGCTGACTTTGTTGTAGGTCAGACGCGCATGGGAGTGAATCACCGCTTCGTAGAACACGTAGTCGGTCATTTCGCCGGTTTTGGAGATGGTCATCTCGCAGACCATTGCCAGACGGTCCACGTGCGGGTTCAGCGAGCACAGGCCGTTGGACAGCTGCTCAGGCAGCATTGGCACAACGCGCTCGGGGAAATACACCGAGTTGCCGCGCACTTGCGATTCGGTGTCCAGGGCAGAGCCGATCTTCACGTAGCTGGAGACGTCGGCAATCGCCACGTAGAGTTTCCAGCCGCCCGAGAACAGCCGCAGCTTGCCCGGCTTGGCCTCGCAGTAAACAGCGTCATCGAAGTCGCGAGCGTCTTCACCGTCGATGGTGACAAACGGCAGGTGGCGCAGATCGACGCGGTGTTCCTTGTCTTTCTCCTCGACTTCAGGCTTGAGCTTGGCGGCTTCCTTGAGCACGGCCTCCGGCCAGACGTGGGGGATGTCATAGGTGCGCAGCGCGACATCGATTTCCATGCCCGGCGCCATGTAGTTACCCACGACCTCGACCACGTCACCTTGAGGCTGGAAGCGCGGGGTCGGCCAGTGGGTGATCTTCACCTCGACGAACTGGCCGATCTTGGCGTTGGCAGTGCGGCCCGGCGTGACCAGCACTTCCTGCTGGATCTTCGGGTTGTCGGGCATGACGAAGCCGATGCCGGCCTCTTCGAAATAGCGACCGACCAGGGTTTCGTGGGCGCGGGAGATGACCTCGACGATCACCCCTTCGCGGCGGCCACGACGGTCAAGACCGGAAACCCGCGCCAGAGCGCGGTCGCCGTCGAATACCAGACGCATCTGCGCCGGACTCATGAACAGGTCGTCCGAGCCATCGTCGGGCACCAGGAAGCCAAAGCCGTCACGATGACCGCTGATACGACCCAGGATCAGGTCCAGCTTGTCGACCGGCGCGTAGGTGCCGCGACGGGTGTAGATCAACTGCGCGTCGCGCTCCATGGCACGAAGACGGCGGCGCAGGGCCTCGATCTGATCTTCAGTCGTCAGGCCAAATTCTTCCACCAACTGCTCGCGGGCCGCTGGCGAACCGCGGTCGGAGAGGTGGGCCAGAATCAGCTCACGGCTAGGGATGGGGTTTTCGTATTTTTCCGCTTCACGAGCGGCCTCGGGATCGAGGGACTGCCAATCGGCCATTGGAATGAGTTCACCTTATCTGTATGCAATTAGTTTGGCATATACCAGATTGAAACGCGAAGACAGCGTTTGCTGAGTATTTTCGCTATTTCAAAAAAAAATCCTGGCAGGGGGTTTACAGCCCCGATTCTCATCCGTAAGATGCGCCCCACAACGACGGCACTGCCAAGTTGTAGTTGAAATCAAGCGGCTTTTTTTACGATAAGTCGAATGAAATCAACGCTCTGCCCAGATGGTGAAATTGGTAGACACGCCAGCTTCAGGTGCTGGTGACCGCAAGGTCGTGGAAGTTCGAGTCTTCTTCTGGGCACCAATTAAACAAAACCGAGCTTAGGCTCGGTTTTGTGCTTTCTGCGGTTTGAAAAAATCTTTCGCCGTACAAAACAGCCATCAGCGTAGATCAGTTCTCCGGCCCTGTCCTCCCGTCACCGAATCCCTGCGCATGCCCGCAAGAGTGAGCTTTGCTCGCGATCAAGCGCTGCCAGCGAGCAAATCCGTATGAGAGAACCCCCGATCGCGAGCAGGCTCACGCCTACAGGTGGGTCGCCGGACTCAGGGCTTGCTTACCCTCTATCAAAAAATCCGAAAATTCAGTTGCATTCATACGAAAAATCTAATTAAATCAGCGCCATGCCCAGATGGTGAAATTGGTAGACACGCCAGCTTCAGGTGCTGGTGACCGCAAGGTCGTGGAAGTTCGAGTCTTCTTCTGGGCACCAAACAAACAAAACCGAGCCAAGTGCTCGGTTTTGTGCTTTTTGGCGTCTCACTTTTTTACCTGCCGTGAGCCCGCGCGTTACGCCCTGCTCATCGCTTCATGCCAAAGCCGTGTGCGGTGCCTCCACTCTTAACCCCTAAAATGTCGAAATCATCCAACTCCTTCAACTCAAAGCTTGGATAAACGAACGCAATCCTGGTGGGGCCCAGAGGCTTGCGCTTACCGGGAGTAGACGTCCACACCAAAGGAGTCTTGCCCTCGATCAACTCAAGCTGCAGCGTGCCACCGGCGTCCGCGCGCATTCTTTGCCATTCCGCCAAACTCGGAATCGTAACCCCAAGCTCCACCGCCCTTTTGTTACTCAAAAAGTAGATGTTGAAGTTCAGCCCGATGAGTTCCAGAATTCCCTTGATCACAACTTCGATATTCATCACCAACCCGTTCGCGTCCGTAACCACGATGTAGGTCTTGCCATTGCCCCTTGCCATCACCAAGCCGTTGGCGTCCACCTCGGCGACATTGGGGTCGGCGCTTCTATAAGTGTACGGCTGCGTACCGCCGGTAACGGAGATGAGCTGGCTCGACCCTGCAGGCGCCGGGCCACCGTTTTTAGAATAAGCGGCGCTTAGGTTCACATCCGCCACGTCAGCGATTAGCACACCCTCGTTACCCGACGATGCACCTGCACCTGCACCTGCACCTGCACCATCAGCGGGTTTCGCCTGTTTGATGGTGACCGTGGCTACGGGAAACGCTTCGGCATATTCATCGCTGAAATCACCATCGTGAGTCAACGATGCGAACACCTTGAGAGCCGAACCGTCCTTGAAGGCTTCCAGTTTTGCCCGCTCGATGTTGACCCTTACGCCATTTTTTACGTCATCGGCCGACAATGCACGCGCCACCCAGATGACGGTCTGAACCGGATTGCCGTCCTTGCCGGTGCCCTCGATGCGCAACCAGACCCGCTGGCCGGGTGCGATGAAAGGCCACTTGCTGATCGCCACACTGAGGTCGCCTTTTGCGGTACCGAGATCAAGGGTTCCGCCGACGGCTTGCTCTACAACCGGCTCAGGCAAATCGTCGTGACCCAGCAGGTCCACGCCAATGACCGTGTCGTCGGATTCGATTGGCTCAGGCAAGCCAGCTCGTGTCACTTCGTAGTAAACCCAGACCTCTTCAGACCCGATACTGGCGCCGACCGCCGTACCGGGCACCGTGAACTCCAATGCCTTGGCCACATCGCTGACGGTCTGCTCGGCAATGTCAGGCGCCCCTGCGCCGTCCGGGCCAATCCAGAACACCTTCACCTTGTCACCCACCGCAATCGTTGGATAAGGCGCAATCTTCACCAGCGTGCCGTTGATGCCATCCATAGGATCAAGCCAACCGCCTTGTGCCGCGGTAACCAGCGGCGCAGGCAGTTGCGCCGATGGCGCCAGTGCCCCCACGGAGAACGGCAGAGATGTTGATCTGAACTGCTGGGGCTTGCCATCAGGCCCTTTGCGGCTGATCACGTAGTAACCAATGACTTTCTTGTTGAGCGCCGGTTTGATGAGGGTAGCCGGAATCGCGAATGAAAGATCAGCGCTGACATTGGAAGAATCGACCTGTTTGGTTTCAAGCGCGGTCGGCTTCGCTTCACCCACCACCTGCCAGTAGGCGGTGACGCTATCGCCCTCCTGAGTCTCGGCAAAAGGCACAACCATGTCTGCGCCTTTTTCCGCCAGGGACTCGTCCATCACCTCATTTTCTACACCGGCAATCGCCGGAATTGCGAGCGCACGGCCGTCTGCCGCGTCTTTCTCTTCCTGGTTACCGACGAAGAACTTGTAATCAGCAGAGCGATAAGTGGCTTTTTTACCGTTCGCAAGGGTGCGCTCAAGCGTATAGAAAACCGTGACGACCTTGCCCCGGTTCAGGTTGATGGGATTATCCAGATAGATATCGAAGGACAGGTCACCATCGACATTCTGTTGAGTAACGGTCGCGAAATCGGTGAAACTCTGCTTGGAGCTATCGCTCCAGTACAGCGTGATTTTGTCGCCAACGACCGTGCCAGCCGAGGGAATGTGAAGATTGACCGAGTCGGCGATCTGATCGGGATCCAGCAGGGAATTGTGCACCTCGTTAATAAACGGAGGCAGACCCGCGAGGCTCGGCCCCACGCTGAAAACGCGCTTGGGTGAGGTGTACCAGATGCCGTCTCGGTAAACCTTGTAGTAGATCGTCATCACGCCATTGATGAGCGGCTTGATATCCGTGTCATTCCAGGTGATGGTCATCGGCCGGCGCTGAAGATTCGACGCACTGATGGGTCGATCCTTATCGGTAAAGTTGATCGCCTTCTGATTCGCGTCTACGCCCTCGCGCACCAGGCGAACCGTATCGCCCACCGCCATGTCCGGATAATCAAGCTGAACGGTGACGTAGTTCAGTTTGGCTTTGCTGCTGATTTGATCAGGGTCGATGGTGTCGCCAATGGCCTCTACCAGGACGGGCGGCGACAAGGCAATCCCACGCACTTCGAAAATGACCGAGTCGGAGAGTCTGAGCTTGGATTTGCCTTGGGCATCTGTAGACCTGACGGTGTATTTCAACGTCGCTGTCTGGCCGGCCAGCGCCTTGAGCTTGTCAGAGGGTACATAAAATGTGCGCTGATCGGTTGCCGTGGGCACGGTATAGCCTGGACCCCAGCCGACCGCAGTACCGTTACCCGAAACGCCGCGCAGGGTCAGCCGCACCTGCTCATTGGCGCGAAAGTTCAGGAAGTTGCTCGAACCATATTCCGCCGACAGCTGCACTGGCAGATCCCTGTCGCCTAGATAACTCAGGTCCTCGGGTGAAGGCGGTACCTTCGGTTTATCCGGATAGCCCAACTTGATGAACTTGACCTGATTACTGTCAACTTCGGTTTTGACATCAGGGGCCGCCGGCACACTAAATAGAACTTTATCATCAGCCATCGCAATATCCTCTCCTTGGAATGGGTGCGAGCACGAACAATGCGCTCGACCAAGGCAGGTTCACCTGCCTGGGGCCGACATCGACCCCCGGAGATCATGCTAAAGCGTCCACTGACGCTGTCTACTGTCAGTAATGACAGTAGACAGCGTCAAAGCCAGCGGGCAACGATAAAGATTTTTTCAAGCATCATGCCGATATGACCAAAGACCGGCCTGGGGAACAATCTTCATCGCGGTTTCCAATAACTTAGAACCGATCGCGATAGTGACCAGGCTATCGGCCTTGCATGTCATGCGCAGCCAATGGATCACGCGCGAAACTGCCCAAGACTGGCCTTCAACTGCGCCGCCAGTTTATCCAGGGTCTTGCCGCTGGCAGTTGTTTCGATCACCGCCTGTGCCGCTTTCTCTGCCTGCGCGTGAATGACTTCTACCCGCCCCCTCACCGCCTGGGCGCCTTGCGCTTGATGCTCCGCCGCGCGGGTGGCCAACCCGATCGCCGCATGTACTTGCTCGACCGACACTTGTACGGTTTGCTGCAGACGCGCGCTGTCCCGCAGCACGGCAAGCCCTTCCTTGGCCTGACGCCCGGCCAGCCCGATCGTTGTCACGGCTTCTTTGGCGCCGGATTGCAGCTTGGCAATGTGCTCCTGGATATCACCGGTCGAACTTTGCGTTTTGCTGGCCAAGGCCCGCACCTCGTCTGCCACCACGGCAAACCCGCGGCCGGTCTCACCCGCACGCGCTGCCTCGATAGCGGCGTTGAGCGCCAACAGGTTGGTTTGCTCGGCGATGCCGTGGATCACTTCCAGCACAACTTCGATCTGCTCGCTTTGCTGGGCCAGGCGCTCAATGACAAGCGCACCCGCTTCAACCTGACCCGCCAGCGCCTCGATCAGGCTACCGACCTGGTTGGAGGTACGGGTGTTCTCGTCAGTCGCCTGACGAATATCGACCACCTGCTGCAATGCCGCCTGCATGGCTTGGCTCTCGGCCTGCGCCTCGTCGGCCATTTGCGCCAGCGCCTGAAGGCTCGCCGCCACCTCGTCGCGCTGCAATTCGGCTGCGGCGCCCGCACCGGCGTTACGCTTGCTCATGGCGCCGATCTCGACGCCGGTCTGCTGCGCAACGTCTCCGGCCTCGCGCACGATGGGCTGCAGCTTGTCGACGAAGCGATTCACCGCCGCCGCCATGTCGCCGATCTCGTCATTGCTGTTGAGTTTGACGCGCTTGGTCAGATCGCCCTCGCCCGCCGCCAGATCATCAAGCGCACGACTGAGCAGCTGCAGACGCAATACGACACGACGACCCAATACCACTGCCAGCGCCAACAACACGCCAAGCCCCACCAATGCCAGGCCGACACCAATCCTCCAGCGCAGCGTCTGCGCCGCATCCTGGACAGTGGAACTGGTATTGGTGGCCATCGCCGACGCGGCTGCTTGTGCCGCTTGCAGCCGGGAGCGCAGTGCCGCCGAGCTCTCGGCTGCGGCGCCGCCCAGGCTGTCGGAGACCAGTTGCTCGCCATTGCCGATCAGCGCCGTGAAGCGCTTGTCCAGCGCAGCCAGGTCCGTTTCAACGGTCGCCGTCGAGACCCCCATGCGTACTTTGCCGATCTCGACGCCGTTGGGGCTGATGGAAGCTTCTACGTAGTACACCGATGAGTCTTTCTGGGCCGCGTTCAGCACCTTGTCCATCGCCCGCTCGCCTTCGCCTTTGGCCAGCAACAGCTTGATGGAGTCGTTATCGCGATTGAGGTAACGCGTCAGGTGCTCGCCCTGAGCGTCGTCGTACACCACGAACAACACGTTAGGGTTGCGCTGTGCACGACGGGCGAACTCAGACAATGTCGGCGTATCACCATCCCACATGGCTCGCGGCGCGACCGCTGCAAGAAGCTCTGCCATATCGGTGGCCGAATCCTTCAGGTCTTTTTCAAGGGTGGCGCGCAGTTGCTTCTGCTCATCCTTGAGGCGCGCCGACAATCCGGCACTCAGGCGCTGACGGGTGTTTTGCGAAAGCGTGTCCAGACTCGCCGTTACGTCACGGCTTGCCTGCTCCAGTTCGCCCGACAAGTGTTGCGAATCTACACCCAGGCGTGTGGCCAGATCAGCCTCGAGCGCGGTGACAGTGCTCCGGGTCAGGGCGACCGCCACCAGCACTTGCACCAAAAGGGCAATGCCAAGGGCAATGAATACGGGGCGCAGCAGACGGCTGCGAAGAAGCGAAAGGACAGCTGACACAGGAGATTCCCCCACAACAAACGCCATTAAAATGATGGCATCTTTTATGAAGGTATTTACAGCAAGGGCCGTGCCGATCTTGCGATGCTGATCAAGCAGATAAAACAAAGGGCCGCATCAGCGACCCTTTGTTTGTTTTTCAACGACTTATCAAGCGAACGGGTGACGCAGCACGATGGTTTCGTTGCGATCCGGGCCCGTCGAAATAATGTCGATCGGCGCACCAACCAGCTCTTCCAGACGCTTGATGTAGGCGCGAGCGTTGGCTGGCAGCTCTTCAAGAGTCTTGGCGCCCAGGGTCGATTCGGTCCAGCCCGGCACTTGTTCGTACACCGGCTCCAGGCCGATGTAGCTGTCAGCGTCGGTCGGAGCCTCGATCACGGCGCCGTTCTCGTTCTTGTAACCCACACAGATGTTGATGGTTTCAAGACCGTCGAGTACGTCCAGCTTGGTCAGGCAGATGCCCGAGATGCTGTTGACGTCGATGGCACGACGCAGGATGACGGCGTCGAACCAGCCGCAGCGACGAGCACGGCCGGTGGTCGCACCGAACTCGTGGCCACGCTTGGCCAGGAACGCACCGACGTCGTCGAACAGTTCGGTCGGGAACGGACCAGAACCGACGCGCGTGGTATAGGCCTTGGTGATGCCCAGGATGTAATCCAGGAACATTGGTCCTACACCGGAACCTGTGGCGATACCGCCGGCAGTGGTGTTGGAGCTGGTGACGTACGGGTAGGTACCGTGGTCGATGTCCAGCAGCGAACCCTGGGCACCTTCGAACATGATGTCTTTGCCGGCACGACGCATGTCATGCAGCGTCGCGGTGACGTCGAGCATCAACGGCTTGAGCAGCTCTGCGTATTCCATGCACTCGTCGAGTGTCTTCTGGAAATCGATCGCTGGCTCTTTGTAGTAATTGACCAGAACGAAGTTGTGGTAATCCAGCAGCTCGCCCAGCTTGGCGGCGAAACGCTCACGGTGGAACAGATCACCGATGCGCAGGCCGCGACGTGCAACCTTGTCTTCGTAAGCCGGGCCGATGCCACGACCGGTGGTGCCGATCTTGTGCTCGCCACGGGCTTTTTCACGGGCCTGGTCCAGCGCCACGTGATAGGACAGGATCAGCGGGCAGGATGGGCTGATACGCAGGCGCTCGCGCACCGGAATGCCTTTCTCTTCCAGCTTGGTGATTTCGCGCATCAGCGCGTCGGGCGCCACAACCACACCGTTGCCGATCAGGCACTGAACGCCTTCGCGCAACACACCGGACGGAATCAGGTGCAGTACGGTTTTCTCGCCATCGATCACCAGGGTGTGACCGGCGTTGTGGCCGCCTTGATAGCGAACTACCGCGGTAGCATGTTCGGTCAGCAGATCAACGATCTTGCCTTTGCCCTCATCACCCCATTGGGTGCCCAGGACTACGACATTCTTACCCATAACACTTGTCCTCATTCACGCAAACTTGGCGCCGGCAGCGGCCGGCTGGAAAACTCAAGAGGCCAGCGGCATTACCTGCCAAAGCTCGCCATGCTGAATCAATTGCCGATCACAATCGGCTTCTTTCGCCGCCGCGGCCTGCTGGCCTGGCAACGCCTGAACCACGCGCTGACCTTCGCTGCGCAGCTGGCAGACTTTCTGCCAGAGTGCCGCATCGGTGCTGTCAGGCATCCAGATACCGCCAGACGGTAGCTCGATCCGGGCCTGCCCCAGCGTGACCAGGGTTTTCAAATCGGTGGAAAAGCCCGTTGCCGGACGCGCACGACCGAAGTCCGCACCGATGTCATCGTAACGACCACCTTGGGCGATCGATTGACCAACGCCAGGGACGAAGACCGCAAATACCACACCGGTATGGTAGTGATAGCCGCGAAGCTCGCCCAGATCGAAGTACAACGGCAGATCCGGGAAGCGTGCCGACAGACGTTCGGCGATTTCCACCAGATCCTCCAGCGCCTCGATCACCGGCGCCGGTGCATTGGCCAGACGATCACGCGCAGCAGCCAGGACTTCACGTCCACCGCAAAGATCAACCAGCGCGCGCAACATGTCGGCAAGGTCAGCCGGCAGGTTTTGGGTCAGGACCACGACCTCGTCGATTGCCTTGCGCTGCAACGCATCAAACAGCTGTTGCTCGACTTCGCCCGAAAGACCGGCCGCACGGGCCAGGCTTCGGTAGATGCCAACATGACCCAGATCCATATGGACGTCAGGAACGTCAGCCAGTTTCAGCATAGCCAGCATCAGGCTGATGACTTCAACGTCGCTGCTCGGGCTGGCATCGCCGTACAACTCGGCGCCCAGCTGTATCGGGCTGCGCGAGGACGACAGCGCTCGCGGCTGTGCATGCAGCACGCTACCGGCGTAACACAGACGGCTCGGCCCTTCACGACGCAAGGTATGTGCATCTATACGGGCGACCTGCGGAGTGATGTCCGCGCGGAAACCCATTTGCCGACCCGATTGCGGATCGACCACTTTGAAGGTACGCAGATCCAGATCCTGGCCAGCACCTGTGAGCAGTGATTCAAGGTATTCGATGTGTGGGGTGACGACGAACTCATAGCCCCAGCTCTGAAACAGATCCAACACCTGACGACGCGCCACTTCTATGCGCGCAGCTTCCGGCGGCAGTACTTCTTCGATGCCATCCGGCAGCAGCCAGCGGTCAACCGTTGCCATTACGCCTTTCCCCTATGATCCGGGCGGCCAACCCTTGGGCAAGCCTTGAGTGAAGCAGACGGTGGTCATTCGGTCACATGCCAGGGACCTTTGGCTCCCGGACAATGCAACTGACGATAGCGCGATCACCGTCCTCGAAAAAACTGCCGCGCACGAAACACGCCACGGCCAATCAATCGTGTAGACGCAAAAAAGCCGGGAATTTCCCGGCTGCCGCATCATACACACGTTTTGGCGTGTGATCACCCCGCCGGACAGTTTTGCCGCCCGGCGGAGCGCTCAGTCACAGTGTGCGATTACGGTTTGGCCTTTTCCAGATAGCGGAAGAATTCACTGCCCGGGTCCAGAACCATTACGTCACTTTTGTTGGCGAAGCTTTCACGGTAGGCACGCAGGCTGCGATAGAACGCGTAGAACTCCTGATCCTGACCATAAGCCTTGGAGTAGATCGCCGAGGCCTGTGCATCACCATCACCGCGGGCCTCTTCAGACTCGCGATAGGCTTCGGCCAGCAGTACACGACGCTGACGGTCGGCATCGGCACGGATACCTTCTGCCAGCTCGTTACCCTTGGCGCGATGCTCGCGAGCTTCACGCTCACGCTCGGTGCTCATCCGCTCGAACACGCTGCGGTTCACTTCCTTGGGCAGGTCGATAGCCTTGACCCGGACGTCGATGACTTCGATGCCCAGTTCTTTCTCGGCCATCTTGTTCAGCGAAGCGGTGATATCGGCCATCAGCGCGTCACGCTCACCCGACACAGCCTCGTGCAAGGTGCGCTTGCCGAACTGGTCGCGCAGACCGGATTCGAGACGACGCGACAGGCGCTCGTCGGCGATTTGCTTGAGACCCGATGTCGCGGTGTAGAAACGCTCAGCGTCCTTCACGCGCCATTTGGCGTAGGCATCGACCATGACGGCTTTCTTTTCCAGGGTCAGGAAGCGCTGGGTCGGCGCATCGAGGGTCAGCAGACGACCGTCGAACTTGCGCACTTGGTTCACGTAAGGAACCTTCACATGTAGACCCGGTGGAACATCGGCCTGAACCACACGACCGAATTGCAACAGCACCGCACGCTCGGTCTGAGCAACGATATAGAAGCTGTTCCACGCCACCACGGCCAGCACGACGCAAACAATCAGGGCGACCAGAGATTTATTGCTCATCAGCGAGTCTCCCTAGTGCGCGTGTCGCGTTGCTGTTGCATGTCCGCAGCCCGAGAGCCCGGATCGACGACGGTTGCCGAAGCCCCGCCCGACGCCGGTGCAGAACCGTTACGACTGCTTTCGATCATTTTGTCCAATGGCAGGTAGAGCAGGTTGTTCTGACCCTTGTTGCCGGTCACGAGCACCTTGCTGGTGTTGCTGAAGACTTCTTGCATGGTGTCCAGATACAGCCGCTCGCGAGTGACTTCCGGGGCCTTGCGGTATTCGGCCACCAGCTTGGTGAAGCGATCGGCCTCACCCTTGGCCCGAGATACCACTTCGTCGCGGTAGCCGTTGGCATCTTCGACGATGCGCTGAGCCTGACCACGCGCCTCGGGAATCACACCGTTGGCATAAGTTTCGGCCTGGTTACGCGAACGCTGCTCGTCTTCACGGGCACGGATCACGTCATCGAAGGCTTCCTGGACTTCACGCGGCGCCGCAGCGCTTTGTACGTTCACCTGAGTCACGGTGATACCGGTGCGGTAGGTATCGAGGAAACGCTGCAGGCGCTCCTTGATTTCGCTGGCCATCAGCTCACGACCTTCGGTCAGCACCTGGTCCATGGCGGTCGAGCCGACCACATGACGCAATGCGCTTTCGGTTGCATGCTGCAGGCTGACTTCAGGCTGATCGACGTTCAGCACGAAATCCTGCAGGTTGGTGATCTTGTACTGCACGGTCAACGGCACCTCGACGATGTTCTCGTCTTCGGTGAGCATTTGCCCCTGTTTGCTGTACGCACGCTCGCGCGTCACGTTCTCGAGGTACTTGCGATCGAACGGCGGAAAATAGATGTTCAGACCCGAGCCAACCGTTTCGTAGTACTTGCCGAAGCGCAGGACGACTGCCTGCTCTTGCTCGTCAACCACATAGATTGCGTTGTAGAGCCAGATTGCGAGCAGCACGACCAGACCGATGCCGAGCAGGCCGAAACCGCCCTTGCCCGAACCGCCGCCACTGCCGCCGCCATCACCACTGCGTTTCTTGCCACCACCGAACAACCCATTCAGGCTTTCCTGTAGCTTTCGGAAGGCCTCGTCGAGATCTGGTGGCCCCTTGCGGTCGCCGCCCTTGCGCTTACCACCCCAAGGATCCTGATTATTCGAGTTGCCACCCGGCTCATTCCAAGCCATAGCGCTCTCCATCTGATAAAGCAAAGACGCGCCCACGGCGCGCCGACCAATGCTACAGAATGCCTGACAAAGCAGCACAACCGCTTTTCCAGGCTTTTATTGCAAAGTGTGTTGCTCGATGAATTCCAGCGGCTGCAGTCCTTCGCGACTCACCAGGCGATTGAATTCAACTCGGGGTAAACGTACAGCCAACAGGCTCTGACCGTCTTCGTCATGTTCTTCGCTCTGCACCGCTCCCAGCTTGAAAAACTGGGCGCGCAGCCGAGCGAAGCGTTGCGACAGACACAAGGTGCCAACGAACAGATCGTTGCCCAACAGCTCGGCAATGGCTTGCTTGAGCAGATCCAGGCCACGGCCATCACGGGCAGATACCCAGACTCGCTGCGGTTTGCCGTCGGCATCACGCTGAATCTGAGGCTCGACCCCCTCAAGCAAATCGAGTTTGTTATAGACCTCGAGCATCGGCAAGTCCTGGGCGCCAATCTCACCCAGAACCACCATTACTTGCTCGATCTGCTCCAGGCGATCGGGCTCGTGAGCGTCGATGACGTGCAGCAGCAAGTCCGAGTTGCTCGATTCCTCGAGCGTAGCCCGAAAGGCCTCGACCAGCTTGTGCGGCAGATGGCGGATGAAACCCACCGTATCGGCCAGCACGATCGGGCCAAGGTCGTTGAGCTCGAGACGGCGCAGTGTCGGGTCCAGGGTTGCGAACAGTTGGTCAGCCGCGTAGACGTCGGAGTCGGTCACCGCATTGAACAGCGTCGACTTGCCGGCGTTGGTGTAGCCCACGATGGAGACTGTCGGGATGTCGGCACGCGATCGACCCCGACGGGCCTGATCACGCTGACTGCGGACCTTCTCCAGACGCCCCTTGATCTGGCGCAGGCGAACCCGCAACAGACGACGGTCGGTCTCCAGCTGGGTTTCACCCGGACCGCGCAGGCCGATACCACCGCCCTGACGTTCAAGGTGAGTCCAGCCGCGAACCAGGCGCGTACTCATGTGCTCGAGCTGCGCCAGTTCGACTTGCAACTTGCCTTCATGAGTGCGCGCGCGCTGGGCGAAGATGTCCAGGATCAAGCCCGTACGATCAAGCACGCGACACTCGAAAACGCGTTCGAGGTTGCGTTCCTGACTGGGCGTGAGGACATGATTGAAGATGACAATATCGGCTTTTTCGGTCTGGACGAGGTCACGCAGCTCTTCGACCTTGCCGCTACCTACCAGATATTTGGCCGTTGGCCGATGCCGCGGCACGTTGATAAACGCAACGATATCGGCACCTGCCGACAGAGCCAGCTCCCGAAACTCCTGCGGATCTTCGCGCGCCTCAGGGTCCTGACCATCCAAATGAACGAGGATTGCCCGCTCACCACCACCGTGGCGCTCAAAGAACAAGGCAGACTCCTATCAGGCGTTACCTGGCTCAGCGTCACCCTGTTCGGATTCGGTAGCGCTAGGCAGACGAATTGGACGAACTGGAACAACAGTCGAGATGGCGTGCTTGTAAACCATTTGGCTGACAGTGTTCTTCAGCAAAATGACGAACTGGTCGAAAGACTCGATCGTGCCTTGCAGCTTGATACCGTTTACCAGATAAATCGAAACCCCAACCTTTTCTTTACGCAAAGTGTTCAGGTAAGGGTCTTGTAGCGAATGCCCTTTTGACATGTGCCGCACTCCTTTAAGGATCAATAGAATAATTCGAAAACATTGGCTTGGGCCGTTACCCCCCAAGGATAGACGGCTATTGCAAGGACTCAGCTCAATATGGAGACCGAACCCAGGTATTTCAAGGCGCGTGGCAGATTGTCGCAAGCCAGGCTGTCCAACCAGTGTAAATCTTCCCAGCTTCGCAACCAGGTGAACTGTCTCTTGGCCAACTGGCGCGTGGCGATGATGCCGCGTTCGCGCATTTCGTCCCGCGTCAGGTTGCCATCGAGGTGGTCCCAGACCTGGCGATACCCTACAGCTCTTATAGACGGTAAATTCGAGTGCAGGTCACCCCTCGAACGTAACGCTACGACTTCTTCAACGAATCCTTCGTCCAGCATTTGCCCGAAACGCAGGGCGATTCGGTCATGCAATACCTTGCGATCCGTCGGTGCGATCGCCAGATTTGCGACAGTATAGGGCAATTGATGCCGCCCCGAAGCGCCAGCTTGAGCACTTTGCGCACTTTGTTGCTCGCGGTGCGCGGTCATGCTCATCCCGCTGACCCGATAGACTTCCAGCGCGCGAACCAGCCGCTGAGGATCATTGGGATGGATTCTGGCTGCCGACACCGGGTCGACACGGGCCAGTTCATCATGCAACGCCTGCCAGCCACTGCCCAGCGCCTGAGCCTCCAACTGCGCACGCACCTGGGCATCGGCGGGCGGCATGTCTGCCAGACCTTCCAATAGAGCCTTGAAATACAACATGGTGCCACCGACCAGCAGAGGAATTTTCCCGCGGGCGGTGATTTGCGCCATGGCCTCAAGGGCGTCAGTGCGAAAATCCGCAGCCGAGTAGCTTTGCGACGGGTCGAGAATATCGATCAGCCGGTGCGGATACTTGTCCAAAAGCGCTTTTGAAGGCTTGGCGGTGCCAATGTCCATACCGCGATAGACCAGCGCCGAATCGACGCTGATCAACTCGCACGGCAGCACCTTGCTCAGTTCGATAGCCAGATCGGTCTTGCCAGCGGCGGTCGGCCCCATCAGAAAGATGGCCGGAGGAAGAGCACTCATCAGCGACCGCGCAGAAATAGTTTGTCGAGATCGTCCAGACCCAGCTGGGTCCAGGTCGGCCGTCCGTGATTGCACTGACCGCTGCGCTCGGTGTTTTCCATGTCGCGCAACAAGCCGTTCATTTCCGGGATCGCCAGCCGTCGATTGGCGCGGATAGCACCGTGGCACGCCATGGTGCCGAGCAATTCGTTCATGTGTGCCTGAACCCGGTCGCTGGTGCCGTATTCCATCAGATCGGACAGCACGTCGTGCACCAGCCGGTTGGCTTCGGCCTGCTTGAGCAAGGCCGGAATCTGCCGGATCGCCAGGCTCTCGGGGCCCAGGCGCTGCAATTCGAAGCCCAGCTGCTGGAACGTCGCCATGTGCTCCTCGGCGCAATCGGCTTCGCGCTGACTGACCGCGATCGACTCAGGTACCAGCAATGGCTGGCCACTCAAGCCTTCACTGGCCATGGCAATCTTCAGGCGCTCGTACATGATTCGCTCATGAGCGGCGTGCATATCCACCAGCACCAGCCCGTGAGCGTTCTCGGCGAGGATATAAATGCCTTTGAGCTGAGCCAGCGCGTAGCCCAGCGGCGGCACGTCCCCTTGGGATTCAGGCAGCGCAGCGCCGGCGTCCTGGGTCGCAGCCGCCTGTGCCCCTGGCAGCGGGGCGAAAAATTCACTGTAAGCGGCCCGCGTCTCAGCGGCAGGCAACACCGACCCCGGGCGGGGCGTGTACTGATACTGATAGCCCGCCCCGCTGCCGCTGCCGGGAGCGACGCCCGCCGGGGCATTCCAGGCCGGGCCCTGAGGCGTCTCGAGCACGTTGTTGGCAAGACGCATCTCGCCCTGCGGCCCGAATTCACCGGCTTCTGGCCCGGTCGGACGTACCAGCGCAGTGACAGAAGTGGTACCCGCCAGCTGATCCTCCGGGCGCACGTCGCCCAGTGCGCGGTGCAAGGTGCCGTAGAGGAAATCGTGGACCATGCGCCCGTCGCGAAAGCGTACTTCGTGTTTTGTCGGGTGTACGTTGACATCGACCACGGCCGGATCAACCTCGAAAAACAGCACGAAAGTCGGGTGACGGCCGTTGAACAGCACATCCCGGTAGGCCTGACGCACGGCGTGGGCGACCAGTTTGTCGCGTACCGCCCGGCCGTTGACGAAAAAATACTGCAGGTCGGCCTGGCTGCGCGAGAACGTCGGCAAACCGACCCAGCCCCACAGCTTCAAACCGTTACGCTCAACCTCTATGGGCAGCGCCTGCTCGAGGAAACCCGGGCCGCAGATCGCCGACACCCGCCGCGCACGGGCAACGTCGTCGCGTGCTTCATGCAGGCTGAGGATGGTCTTGCCGTTATGCCGCAGGTGGAAGGCCACGTCGAATCGGGCCAGCGCCATGCGCTTGATCACTTCCTGCAGGTGATCGAATTCGGTTTTCTCGGCCTTGAGGAATTTACGTCGCGCCGGGGTATTGAAAAACAGGTCGCGCACTTCCACCGAAGTGCCCACCGGATGCGCAGCGGGCTGAACCCGCGAGGCCATGTCGCGGCCTTCGGTTTCTACCTGCCAGGCCTGGTCGGCGCCACGGGTACGGGACGTCAGAGTCAGGCGGGCAACCGAGCTGATCGACGCCAGCGCTTCGCCGCGAAAGCCCAGGCTCATGACCCGCTCCAGGTCTTCGAGCTCGCGAATCTTGCTGGTGGCATGTCGCGCCAGCGCCAGCGGCAGGTCGTCCGAGGAGATACCCCCGCCATCATCGCGCACACGCAACAGCTTGATGCCTGCTTGCTCGACATCCACATCGATGCGTCGGGCACCGGAGTCGAGGCTGTTTTCCAGCAGCTCCTTGATCACCGAGGCGGGACGCTCGACCACCTCACCCGCTGCGATCTGGTTGGCCAGCCGTGGGCTGAGCAGCTGGATACGGGCCGCCTGGGCCGCAGTAGTCTGCGCGTCCATGTCGGCATCAAGGCCCTGTTCATCCAGCAACAGATCGGTCATGGTTCACCCGCCAGCTCTGCGCTGGGGATTCTCAACTCCTGGCCGACCTTGAGCTCGTCGGAACTGAGGCTGTTGGCTGTGCGCAGCGCCGCCATGCTCATGTCATAGCGCACCGCGATCATGCTCAGCGACTCGCCAGGACGCACGGTGTGCTCACGCGGCCCCATGGCCAGCTTGCCGTTGTCGCGCAACCAGGCGATGTAGGTCCCTTGCGGAGGGTTCTGCTGGAAGAACTGCTTCACACCCGCGGTGATGGAACGTGCCAGCGCCTGCTGGTGGCTGGCACCCCCCAGTTTGTTGGCTTCGGCGGCGTTGGAGATGAACCCGGTTTCGACCAGGATCGACGGAATATCCGGCGACTTGAGCACCATGAAACCGGCCTGCTCGACCCGCGACTTGTGCAGCGACGTTACCCGACCGATGTTGGTCAGCACTTTTTGACCGACATTGAGACTGGAAGTCAGCGAGGCGGTCATCGACAGGTCGAGCAGTACGCCGGCCAGCATGCGGTCCTTGTCGTCCAGACTCACGGCGCCCGCACCGCCGATCAGGTCGGAACGGTTTTCGCTGTCTGCCAGCCAACGCGCGGTCTCGGAGGTCGCGCCGCGCTCGGATAAGGCGAAAACCGAGGCACCGAACGCCGCAGAAGACGGAGCGGCATCAGCATGAATGGAGACGAACAGGTCAGCGCCCTTGGCCCTGGCGATTTCCGTGCGCTTACGCAACGGGATGAAGTAGTCACCGGTCCGGGTCAGCTCCGCGCGATAGCCTTTCTCGGCGCTGATCTGGCGTTGCAACTCTTTGGCGATCGACAGCACTACGTTCTTTTCTTTCTGCCCCTGGCCACCGGAGGCACCCGGATCTTCACCGCCGTGACCGGCATCGATGACCACGACGATATCGCGCTTGCCGTTGGGAACGGGCGTGAGCTTGATTTCAGGCTTGGATGGACTGACAGGCACCGCTGGCGTCGCCGGGGCTGCAGTGGCAGGCGTATCGGCGACCGATGGCGTCGGATTGGCATCGGCAGCGTTGTCGTACAGATCAACCACCAGACGGTTGCCGTACTGCTGGTTGGGCGCCAGGGTGAAGCTCTTGGGGGTCACGGCCTTTTTCAGGTCGATGACCACTCGCAGGTCTTCAGGGGTGCGTTGCGCCGAACGCATGCTGGTAATCGGCGTATTGGCGGTCGGGATGCTCAACGAGCCGCCCAGGGTCGCGCCATTGATATCGATTACCAGACGGTCCGGGGATTGAAGGGTGAACACGCTGTGCTGAACCGGCCCGGACAGGTCAAAGACCAGACGGGTGTTATCCGGAGCACGCCATAAGCGGACACTTCGTACCTGTGTAGCGGCCAACGCGTCGACAGCCAATGTCGCCAGCAACAGTCCTACCACAGTAACCAGCGCGCGCATGCGCATACCTAACCCCATATCTATTTGAATTCCAAAGCCAAAGCGGCACACCACCGCTCGCCGCGCGAGCTTTTCGGGCTAAGCGTCAGCGCTCGACCTTCAGCGTGCGGCCTAATGGTAATGATCAGGTCAGGCTTTGGCAAAAAGCCTGCGCCGAGATTCGGCCACTCGATCAGGCAAAGCGCTTGTGCTTCGAAGTAATCGCGTATGCCGAGGAATTCTAGCTCTTCTGGATCAACAAGTCGGTAAAGATCAAAGTGATACGCGCGATTTCTCCCAATTTCGTAAGGTTCGACCAAGGTGAAGGTCGGGCTTTTTACAGCACCTGTATGGCCAAGGCCACGGATGATGCCCCGGGAAAGGGTGGTCTTGCCCGCGCCGAGATCGCCTTCGAGAAAAATAATGCCATTGCTTTCAGTGACTTGGGCAATCCGTGCGCCGAAGCTCGTCATGGCTTCTTCACCCACCAGATGCAGGGTTAACTCAGACACGGTTGTTGCTCCTCCAGAAGCTGACGGATAACAGGAATCAGATCAGCGGCAGCCATACCCCGCCCGCTCGCGCCGCATTTTTCGCCGGCCAGCGCATGCAGCCACACCGCCAGGCATGCGGCATCGAATGCCGGCATTTTTTGCGCCATCAACGCGCCGATCACACCGGCCAGCACATCGCCCAAGCCCCCGGTCGCCATTGCCGGGTGGCCATGATCCGCCAGTGCCAGCTCGCCGTCGGTATTGGCGATCAGGCTGCCACTGCCTTTGAGTACGCACACAGCGTTATATTTTTCTGCCAGGGCGCGAGCTGCCGCTGGCCGATCCGCCTGGACTTGTTGGGTGCTGATGCCCAGCAAACGCGCAGCCTCGCCGGGGTGCGGGGTAATCACGCAGGCGTCGGGCAAGCTGACGAAACCTTCGGCCAGTTGATTCAGCGCATCGGCATCCCACACCTGCGGCCGCTCGGCGTTGGCGGCAGCGGACAACAGGCTGCGACCCCAGCTGTGCTGACCCAGACCGGGCCCGACGACCAGCACCGTGGCCGGCTCGATTAATGCCATCAGCTGATTGGCCGACTGGATGCCTGCACTCATGACTTCCGGGAAGCGCGCCAGCGCAGCGGTCACATGCTCCGGGCGCGTGCCCAGCGTCACCATGCCAGCACCGCAGCGCAGTGTGCTTTCAGTCGAAAGCAGCGCTGCGCCGCCAAAACCCAGATCGCCGCCGATCACCAGCACCCGCCCGAACATGCCCTTGTGCGCAGTGCGCGGGCGAGGCGCCAGACGGGGCAGATTGAAGGTATCCAGACGCTTAATACTGACCGGCGTCTGCGCAACGATCGCCGGGTCTGCCTGCAAGTCGTCAAACACCAACTCGCCAACCAGATCAGGCGCATCGCCAGTGAACAGGCCTATTTTCAGCCCGATGAACGTCACCGTGAGGTCGGCATGCACGGCCACACCCAGGGTACGGCCGGTATCAGCGCATAGACCTGAAGGGATATCCACCGCCATGACCGGCAGCTGGCTGTCGTTGAGCTGTTTGATGACCGACGCGTAAGGATCGCGCACCTCACCCGCAAGGCCCGTGCCGAGCAGTGCATCGACCACGATGCCGGCCAGCGCTTGCGGCCCCCAGGGCTGCACATCGACGCCAGCGCTGCGTGCCTCTTTATAAGCGGCGTCCGCGTCTCCCGTCAGTGCAGAGCAATCGCCCACCGCCAAGACCTTGACCTGCCAGCCAGCACGCTGCGCCAATGCGGCGATCAGGTATCCGTCGCCGGCGTTATTGCCCCGCCCGGCCAGCACAGTGAGTTGCCGCCCGTCAGGCCAGTGCCGACGCAGCGCCCGCCACGCCGCATGAGCCGCGCGCTGCATCAGTTCCAAGCCGGGCGTGCCGGCGCCAATCAGGCGCGCATCAAGGTCGCGCACCTGGGCTGCGCTATACAGCGCGTCGGGTAATGGGGGTTTACTGTGTAACATGCGTCTTTAAGCTCCGATGTCTGGCAGAATTATACGCACCTGCGCCCCGGTGTCCTCTTTGCATGTCCGCGATAACTGTAGATTCATCCACAAACCCTGTGCCTCTGACGGCTGCCGGGTTGACCGAACTTGCCCAATCGATCAAGGACTGGGGACGTGAGCTCGGCTTCCAGCAGGTGGGCATCTCGGGGCTGGACCTGGCCGAACACGAGCAGCACCTTGAGCGCTGGCTCGAAGCCGGGTATCACGGCGAGATGGACTATATGGCAGCCCACGGCAGCAAACGTTCGCATCCCGACGAATTGGTGCCTGGAACGTTACGGGTTGTGTCACTGCGCATGGACTACTTGCCAGGCGACACGCAAATGGCCCAATTGCTCGCCCAGCCCGAGAAAGCCTACGTTTCGCGCTATGCGTTGGGCCGCGACTATCACAAGCTGATCCGCAAACGCGTGCAGCAGCTGGCCGAGCGAATCCAGCTGGCGATCGGACCGTTCGGGTTTCGCGCCTTCGTCGACAGCGCGCCCGTGCTGGAGAAGGCCATCGCCGAACAGGCCGGCCTAGGCTGGATCGGCAAGAACACCCTGGTGCTCAATCGCAAGGCAGGCAGCTATTTCTTCCTCAGCGAGCTGTTCGTCGACCTGCCACTACCGGTAGATGAGCCCCATGCCAGCGAGCATTGCGGTCGCTGCACGGCCTGTCTGGACATTTGCCCGACCAACGCCTTCGTCGGGCCTTACGTGCTGGACGCGCGCAAGTGCATTTCCTACCTGACCATTGAGCTGAAGACTTCAATTCCCGAAGAATTGCGTTCGATGATCGGCAATCGAGTGTTCGGTTGCGACGACTGCCAGATCGTCTGCCCATGGAATCGATTTGCCCGCCCCACCGACCAGACCGACTTCAAGCCGCGCCATGGACTGGACAACGCCGAACTGAGCACATTGTTCCTGTGGGACGAGGCGACCTTCCTCAGCAACACCGAGGGCTCGCCTTTACGTCGTGCGGGGTATGAGCGCTGGCTGCGGAATCTGGCGGTAGGTCTGGGCAACGCGCCTTCGAGCATTCCCGTTATCGAAGCCTTGAAGGCTCGATCGGAACACCCCTCAGAGATGGTGCGCGAGCATGTGCAGTGGGCGTTGCGCCAGCATGAACTACGCCGGACAACATCGTACCTGTAGGAGTGAGCTTGCTCGCGATGACATTTCGCGCAGGCGCTATCGCATCGCGTTGGCTGGCCAATCGCGAGCAAGCTCACGCCTACGGGGGCTATGTCCTCTCAATGCCCATCCTTGTAAACGAACTTGGGCATCTCCCAGTGAAACCTGATCGCCAGCAAGCGCAGCAACAGCCCGCCGAACAGTGTGATCAGCGTGCCCTGCTCCACCGGCAGCCCCCAGTAATCACACAGCAGAAAACACCAGGCGGCCGCGAACGAGACGCTGGCGTATAGCTCGCGGCGAAAAATCAGCGGGATGTCGTTGCAGAAGATATCCCGCAAGATCCCGCCGAAAACCCCGGTGATCACCCCGCTTACCGCTGCGACCATCATGCTCAATCCCATCTCCAGAGCGGTCATGCAGCCGATCAGGGTGAACGCCACCAGGCCAAGGGCGTCGAGCACCAGAAACAGCGAGCGCAGGTGGCGCATCAGCGGGGCGATGAGGATCGTGAGCAACGCCGCCACACTGGTAAGGATCAGGTATTCCGGGTGTTTGACCCAAGTCAGCGGATAGTGGCCCAGGAGCACGTCGCGCACCGAACCGCCACCCAGCGCGGTGACACAGGCAATCAACACGACGCCGAACCAGTCCATGCCTCGACGTCCGGCAGACAGCGCGCCGGTCATGGCCTCGGCGGTGATGGCGATCAGGTAGAGCATCAACAACATGGCGGCAGTCCCTGCAAGAAAGGCCGCAGTCTAACCACTCGGCCAGAGCACCAAAAGAGGGCATGAGAAGCCACGCCCCTTTTGCCCAGGACGCTTCAGACCTTGATGAAGTGCTCACGATAGAAACGCAGCTCGGCGATGGACTCGCGAATATCATCCAGGGCCAGGTGAGTGCTGCCTTTCTTGAACTTGAGCTCCGGCGACCAGCGCGCGGCCAGTTCCTTGAGCGTCGATACGTCAAGGTTGCGGTAATGGAAGTAGTTTTCCAGGGCTGGCATGCGCTTATAAAGAAAGCGGCGGTCCTGGCAGATGCTGTTGCCGCAGATCGGAGAGCTGCGCTCCGGCACCCACTGCTTGATGAATTCAAGGGTCATGGCTTCGGCTTGTGCGGTAGAAACCTTGCTCTCGCGCACGCGCTGGGTCAGGCCCGAGCCGCCGTGTTGGCGGGTGTTCCACTCGTCCATGCCGTTAAGCAAGTCATCACTCTGGTGCACGGCGATGACCGGCCCCTCAGCCAGGGTGTTCAGCTCGCTGTCGGTGATGATGGTCGCCATTTCGATGATGACGTCGTTATCAGGGTCCAGACCGGTCATTTCCAGGTCGATCCAGATCAGGTTCTGCTTGTTCTGCATATGTCGGCTCCTCAGCATAGGCGCGCAGTTTAGCGCAGGCGGGCATGCTAGACTCCCTCGCGTTTCACCCTTCAGCAGCTTTATGCGACATAGAACGAGACACTGAACACCCATGGCCAAACGCCAACTCAATCGCCGCCAGAACTGGCGCATCGAAAAGATTCAAGGCGAGCGCGCCGCGCGTGCCGCCAAACGCGAATCGCAAGCGCTGGAAACACTGGAAGGCGGCGATCTGGGCCCGGAACAGACGGGCCTGGTGATTGCGCATTTCGGCGTGCAGGTCGAAGTCGAGGCGCAGGAAGGCGAACTGAGCGGTCAGGTGTTCCGTTGTCACCTGCGCGCCAACCTGCCTGCGCTGGTCACCGGCGACAAGGTCGTCTGGCGTGCGGGCAACCAGGGCATCGGCGTGATCGTCGCGCAACTGCCGCGCAGCACCGAACTGTGCCGTCCGGACAGCCGGGGCCAACTCAAGCCTGTCGCCGCGAACGTCGACCTCATCGTCATCGTCTTTGCGCCTGCGCCAGAGCCCCACGCCAATCTGATCGATCGGTACCTGGTTGCCGCCGAGCATGCCGGCATTCGCCCGCTGCTGCTGCTGAACAAATACGACCTGATCGACGAGCAAAACGCCCCCGCGCTCAACGCGTTGCTGGCGGTCTATCGAACACTGGGTTACCCGGTCCTGGAAGTGTCGGCGCATCATGGCAACGGCATGCAGGATCTGCAGGACCAGCTGGACGGCCACATCAGCGTGTTCGTCGGCCAGTCCGGTGTCGGCAAGTCGTCGCTGGTCAATAGCCTGTTGCCTGAAGTCGGCACGCGGGTCGGGCCTTTGTCGGAATATTCCGGGCAAGGCACGCACACCACGACCACCGCCCGCCTGTTCCACTTCCCCCGCGGCGGCGACCTGATCGACTCACCGGGTATCCGCGAGTTCGGCCTGGGCCATGTCAGCCGCGCCGACGTCGAGGCAGGCTTCATCGAATTCAACGACCTGATCGGTACCTGCCGCTTCCGCGACTGCAAGCATGACCGCGAGCCTGGCTGTGCGCTGCTCATGGCCCTGGAAGATGGCCGTGTGCAGCAACAGCGGATGAACAGCTATCGCTCGATCATCGCGAGCCTGCCGGAAAGTAGTTACTAAAACCTGCCACACACAAAAACGCCGCGATCATCGCGGCGTTTTTGTCAGAACCCGATATCAGTTCTTGGTCTCGTCGATCTTCAGTTGCCCTTGATCGAAGATGTTCAGCTTCTGCCGGATCTCGTGTGGCTGCGCATAAGCCTGCGGGTCAACCGCGGGTGCTGCGGTCGAGGCGCCCGGCTTGCCCGCCGGCGCGGTGGGTGATATCGGAGCGGACGGATCCGCCTTGGGTGCCTCGCCAGCGTTCTGGTCGCCTTCGATACGCGCCTGGGCCTTCTTGGTCAGCACCACGATGTCGATGCGGCGGTTGACCGGATTGTTCGGGTTTTCCTTGTCGTACAGCGAGGACGAGGCGTAGCCCACGACACGCGCCACCTGCGGATCAGGATACCCCCCGGCGAGCAGCGCACGACGTGCCGCGTTGGCGCGGTTGGCCGACAACTCCCAGTTACCGAAACCATTGTTGCCGACGTAAGGCGTTGCGTCTGTATGGCCGCTGATACTGACCTTGTTCGGCACCGCCTTGATGGTGTCGGCCATGGCCAGCAGGATGTCTTCGAAGTAAGGCTTCAGACGCGCGCTGCCGATGTCGAACATTGGCCGGTTCTCGGCATCCATAATCTGGATGCGCAAGCCGTCCTGAGTGATCTCGAACAGGATCTGGTCCTTGAACTTGGCCAGTTGCGGGTTCTCGTTGACCTTGTTCTGCAACTCCTGCAGCAGCATCTCCAGACGCTCCTGCTCGACCTGCTCGGCCGCCGCATCCTGTTTGTCGGCATCCACCGGCACCTTGTCTGGCGCGGGGGTGGATTTCACTTCAGGGTTGAGGGTCTGGTCAGGCGACATCTCCGGCGAGCCGCCCAGGTCGATGACGTACGGCGAGCCGCTGTCAGAGAAACCGACGGGGTCCTTGAAATAGCCGGCGATGGCGATCAACTGCTCAGGGGTGGCCGAAGACATCAGCCACAGCACCAGGAAGAACGCCATCATGGCCGTCGCGAAGTCGGCGAAAGCGATTTTCCAGGCGCCGCCGTGGTGCCCGCCACCATAGCGCTTGACGCGCTTGATTATGATTGGCTGATTATTTTCCATGGATCAACGACCGCGGACAGCTTGTTCCAGCTCGCTGAAGCTGGGGCGGTGCGCCGGATACAAGACCTTGCGACCGAACTCGACGGCCAGCGAAGGCGGCACGCCCGAGGCCGATGCCACCAGCGACGCCTTGATCGATTCGTAGACATTCATTTCTTCCTTGGCATCGTGTGCCAGGGAAGTGGCCAACGGGCCGAAGAAGCCGTACGCCGCGAGGATACCGAAGAAGGTACCGACCAGTGCCGCACCTACGTGCATGCCGATGGCCGCCTTGTCGCCCGAACCCAGGGACGCCATGGTGACCACGATACCCAGTACCGCCGCAACGATACCAAAGCCGGGCATGGCGTCCGCCACACCGGTCACCGCGTGGGATGGATGCTCAAGCTCTTCCTTCATGCTGAGCAATTCCATGTCGAACAGGCCTTCCAGCTCATGGGGAGCCATGTTGCCCGAGGACATGATGCGCAGGTAATCGCAGATGAACGCGATCATGCGGGTGTCTTTCAGCACGCCAGGGTACTTGGCGAAGATAGGGCTGTTTTCCGGCTCCTCGATATCGCCTTCGATGGCCATCATGCCTTCGCGACGACTCTTGTTGAGGATCTCGTACACCAGGCCCAGCACTTCGAGGTAATAGCCATGGGTGAACCGGGAGCTGAACATCTTCAAGGATTTCTTGATGACCAGCATGGTCATGTAGCCCGGGTTGGCCTGCAGAAAAGCACCCAGCGCCGCGCCGCCGATGATCATCACCTCGAAAGGCTGGATCAGGGCCGCGATCTGACCGTGGGAAAGTACGTATCCGCCGAGGACGCTCGCGAAAACGACGATGATGCCGATAATTTTTGCCATAGGTAGAAATACTTTACTGAGTCGGGTTCATGGTCATTGTGCGAGAAGCGTTCAAAACTCTTGTTCTACTTATCGGCATGAGTGCGCCAGACTATAGTCAAAACAGGCGAAAATCCTGTCTGGCGTCTGGCTCGGGTGCAGCAGCGCGAAGGCCGGCATGATGCCATCATTGGACGTCGATCTAAACCTCCCAGCCGTACGGGCCTTGTTAATGCCATCAGATAAAGCCTCATCGCTCCCCGTTCCGCAGACACTCGATCACTGGATCAAGCAGCTGGACGGCATTGCCCTGCCCGTGCCCGCCCTCGCCCATGCCAGAGTCAACGCAGCCCTCAATGACAGCCGCCGCTCGTTGCGCGAGATTGCCGACCTGATGCAGGACAGCCCTGCGCTGGTACTGAGCGTGCTGCGCGAAGCCAACGTTCACAGCAGCGGTCTGGCCGAGCCTGCCGAAAGCCTGGAGGTTGCGCTGAACAGACTGGGGCTGGCGCGCACCGCCACCCTGCTGGCACGCCTGCCCAGCGTCGAGCTGCAAAACATCCCGGTGGCGCTGCGCCAGCTGCAGCTGGTCAGCCAGCACGCCACGCAGCAGGCTTACGGCCTGTTCGCCAACCAACTGGCCAGGCTGTGGCAGGACATCCATCTGGGCAGCCTGCTGTTTCTCGCGCCGTTGTGGCCCATGGCGCTGGCGCACCCCAAGCTGCTGGAAGAATGGGAACTGCGGGTGATCCATAAGGGTGAATCGGCAAAGGTCGTGGAAAAAGCCCTGTTTGGCGTGCGCCTGGTGCACTTGTGTCAGGCCCTGGCGCAACACTGGCGGCTGCCGATCTGGGTGACTCAGGGCTATAGCTTGCTGATCGGTGAACAGCGCAATCTGGTAAAGGTGTTGCGCATCGCCCACGAAGAAGCCGACCCGATCAAGCAGCAGCAACACCTGGATGCTGACCTGCCGCTGCAGCGCTGGCTCAATCAGCCAGCCAACACCATTCTGCTGGCCAACGGCCTGGCGCTGTCGGCACAACAAGCCTGGGATACGCCGCACAACCTGCGCTGGCAATTACTGACCAGCCTTTACCTGCAACAGCCATTGATGGACCTGCAGCAACAGGTGCATCAGAACGCTGCCGCCAGTGCGCGCCAGCATGCAGCGCCCGGTGTCTGGCACCCGGCAGAAGCCTTGCTCTGGCCCTGGGATGCACGCCGAGTGCATAAAGGGCTGCTGCCAGCGCCACCCCCATCGGCCGAGGCATTACAGACCTGGCGTAAGTACTGCGGCGATCTGCTGAAGGAGCCGAGCCTGTTCACCAATGCCATGCACCTGACCACCTGCGCGCGTGATGCGCTGCTGGCCTGTGGCATGCAACGGGCGGTACTGCTGATGATCGATCGCAAGAGCGATAGCCTGCGGGTGCATCAGATTGCCGGTGTGGACAAATCCGCCGCCGCACTGCTCATTCCTTATAAAGACAGCACGGTGTTGCAGCGACTGTTGGCGCAAGCCACGCAACTGCGCCTGACGCCCGCCAACAATGCGCAGTTCTCGGCCTTGCTGCCCGCGCAGTTGCGCGGCCTGTTCAGCGGCGAGAACCTGCTGATCCGCTCGCTGGCCAGCAATGGTCGCGTGATCATGCTGGTGATCGCTGATCAGGGCGGCGGACCGTTCTCGGAAGTCAGCGTCCAGGCGTTCGGCAAAACCGGGCAATGCATCGAGAAAGCCCTGACTACCTTTAGCCATCGCAATGGCTGATGGCTGAGCTACAATTCGCCTCTTTTTCATGATCTGGAGACCTCACATGTCTGCCTTCTCAAGCTTGCCGCTGGTGATCGAGCCCGCAGACCTGCAGGCACGCCTCGGCGCTTCAGAACTGATTCTGGTCGACCTGACCAGCCCTGCCCGCTACCAGGCAGGGCATGTGCCCGGCGCGCGCTTTGTCGATCCAAAACGTACGCAACTGGGCCAGCCCCCCGCTCCGGGCCTGCTGCCAACCCAGGCGCAGCTCGAAGTGCTGTTCGGTGAACTGGGCCACAACCCGGATGCTGTCTACGTGGTGTATGACGATGAAGGCGGCGGCTGGGCCGGACGCTTCATCTGGCTGCTGGATGTCATCGGGCATTCGAACTACCACTATCTGGACGGTGGCTTGCTGTCCTGGCAGGCCGAAGGCCTTGCATTGTCCACCGAGGTTCCTGCGCCGGTCGGCGGCCCCGTGCCGTTGACCCTGCATGACGAACCCACCGCCACCCGCCAATACCTGCAAAGCCGTCTGGGCGCCAATGATCTGGCGATCTGGGACGCACGCGGCCCGACTGAGTATTCCGGTGAAAAGGTCGTTGCTGCCAAGGGTGGTCACATCCCTGGCGCGGTGAATTTCGAGTGGACCGCCGGCATGGATCAGGCGCGCAACCTGCGCATTCGCAAAGACATGCCGCAAATCCTCGAAAGCCTGGGCATCACGCCAGACAAAGAGGTCATCACCCACTGCCAGACCCACCATCGCTCCGGCTTCACTTATCTGGTTGCCAAGGCGCTGGGTTACCCGCGAGTCAAGGGCTATGCCGGCTCGTGGGGCGAATGGGGCAATCACCCGGATACACCCATCGAGAAATAACGGGCAGCCCCGGCGACGCCAACCTGCATTTCCCTCTTCAACGTTTTAGGAATCTTGATGAAACAGCGTCTGTTTATTCTTTTTCAATACCTGCTTCCCCACCACCTGCTGTCGCGTCTGGCCGGCTGCGTCGCCGAATGTCGGGTGCGCTGGTTCAAGAATGCGTTCACTCAGTGGTTCGTGCGCCGCTATCAAGTGGACATGTCCCAGGCGCTGGTGGAAGACGTCACCGCGTATCCACACTTCAATGACTTCTTCACTCGCGCTCTTAAACCTGGCGCACGTCCACTGGACGAGACGCCCGGCGCGGTTCTCTGTCCCGCCGATGGTGCCGTGAGCCAGCTGGGCCCGATCGACCACGGCCGGATTTTCCAGGCCAAGGGCCACAGCTACAGCGCGCTGGAACTGCTGGGCGGCGATGCGCGCCTGTCCGCTCCTTTCATGGGCGGCGAATTCGCCACCGTGTACCTGTCGCCCAAGGACTACCACCGCGTTCACATGCCGCTGGCCGGCACGTTGCGCGAGATGGTCTATGTGCCAGGCCGGCTGTTCTCGGTCAACCAGACCACCGCCGAAAACGTGCCTGAACTGTTTGCACGCAACGAACGCGTGGTCTGCCTGTTCGACACCGAGCGCGGCCCCATGGCTGTGGTGCTGGTCGGCGCGATGATCGTCGCCTCCATCGAGACGGTCTGGGCCGGTCTGGTCACCCCGCCAAAACGCGAGCTGAAGACCTTCAGCTACGACGAAGCCGCCCGCGCGCCCATTTATCTGGAAAAGGGCGCGGAGCTGGGCCGCTTCAAACTGGGTTCGACCGCCATCGTGCTTTTCGGGCCGAATCAAGTGAAGTGGGCCGAGCATCTGGTCGCAGCTTCCCCAGTGCGAATGGGCGAGCTACTGGCCATGTCGACACCGGCCTGATTCTTGCCTGACAAACTCTGAAACGTTTTTTTGGCGGTGACTATGACTGCGTTCAAAGTCCCGCCAGCAAGCGTCATGGCACGGAATCACCCGTGTCCGAGAGATGTCATTTTGATACTAAAGGCTGCGATTGCGGATCGATGCTGCTAGAGTCCGTCGTCGGTGTTGTAGGAAACTTCGCTATCAATTGACGTAAACTTGCTCATTTAGCCCGGCGTCTGCGCCACTGCACCGCAGTTTCACGCAGCCATCCGAGCCAGAGCTGTTGGAGTTTGCCTGTCACATGAGTAACTTGAGTCTTCCACTGTTGTTGCGCGCACCTGTGCCGACGCAGTCGAGCCTGTCGTTCTGTGACGCGACCCCGAAAGACTTGAAGCGCTGGATCTCCACCCTCCCCAAAGCCAACCTCGGTGAAATGGCCCGCCAGCTGTATCAAGGCCTGGGTGAACTCAACCAGTTGCTCACCCCCAGCGAAAACCGCATGCAACTCCTCGAGCTGCTGCGCCCCGAAGTATTTTTCGTATGCAAACACCTTGAGCGCCACTTCCTCAACCAGTCGGTTGTGCTGGAAGAACGCCCGCGCAAGGTGGCCAACCTGTGCCAGGCGCTGCAAAACCATCTGGCGATCGGCTACAAGCAGATCATCGCGCGGGTGGCTCCCAGGCTCAGCAGAGACCGTGCGCCGCTGTTGACGACCGCACTGCAACGCGCCCTGCACTGCCTCAATGGTCCACTGATCCGCGCCAACCAGCTCTACTGTCCGGTGCAGGACGGCCTCTGGCTGGAGCTGCATCAGATCTACCAGATCGCCCGCCAGCATCAGCTGCACAATGTGCCAGTGGCGGACGGTCAAGCTCACCACACCCGTACCCTGACGGTCGAACAGACGTATATCGTAGCCCTGCTGATGGGCTGCTCGCGCTGCAACCAGATGCGTCAGCACAACATCGGCAAACTGGCTGATGCACTGGACTCCTGGAGTTCGATGGTCACCCTGCAACAACCCCTCGACGAGGCCAGCCTGTATGCCGTGGCGCACGGCACCGACACAGCGCCGCGTTACACGTCGCTGTACGCCGAAGATCAGCGCGCCAATCTGCTGGGCATCAATCCACGGGCGCTGTCGGCGGCGCTGCAACGCTACATCGAACTGCCGATCGATCAGCGCGCGCAGTCGTACCTGCATGTACCTCCCGGCCTGTCCCTGGATGTGCTGCAGCACCTCGCTGCTGCCTGGGGCGACGTGTCGGAGCGAGCTTTTCAGCGCATGCCGGGGCAAGGCACGCTGACCGTCTGCGTGGGCATGAGCGCCTTGCACTATTTTGTCGGTGGTCAGAAATCCTTCAGCGATCAACTGCTGGTGCCGGCCATGACGGTGAGCAAGATCGCCGACTACACGCTGCAGCCGCTGGAGCCAGCCCGGCATGACCCTTGGGCGCAGGCGATGGACGTACAACGCAGCGGTTCATCGAGCACCATGCTGCCGTTCGAGGAAATCGAATATCAGCGTGACGAGTCCGATGGGGGCGCCTCGGCATCTGACGGGCAGAGAAGCTTTCCTACCTACCCGCTGCACATCGTCAATCACAGCCCGGGCGGTTACTGCCTGGCCTGGCCCAAAGAAGTCCCGGACCAACTGCAGGCCGGGGAGATGATCGGTATTCAGGATCACGGCCATGGCTGGAGCATTGCGGTGGTGCGCTGGGTACGTCAGGTGCGCAGCGGAGGTACGCAGATGGGCGTCGAGCTGATCGCCCCGTTCGCTCAGGCCTGCGGCCTGCAATTGCTGCGTGCCGAACACAGCAGCCAGTACCTGCGGGCGTTGCTGCTGCCGGAGGTGAGGGCGATCGATGTGCCGGCAACCCTGATCGCGCCTCGCCTGCCGTTCGAAGATGGCAGCAAGGTCATGATCAACACCAACGGTGATGAGCGGCGAGCCACCCTGAGCAATCGTCGCGCCACGACCGGCAGCTACAACCAGTTCGAATACCAGGTATTGGAAGGCCCGAAAGATCCCCTGCCCAATGCTGGCCCGGAGCAGGAGTTCGATTCGTTGTGGACGGTGCTGTAGCTCTGTAGGTGTGAGCTTGCTCGCGATAGTGGCGGGTCAGCGATGCGAGTGGCGACTGACACAGCCAATCGCGAACACGCTCGCGCCTACGGGTAATGCCCAGACCCTCCGAAGATCTGTTACGCGCCCCGCCCTTCCCGGTCCCTGAACCCCAACAGATAGAGAACTCCGTCCAGCCCCAGGGTCGAGATCGCCTGCTTGGCAGACTGCTTGACCAGTGGCTTGGCGCGGAATGCCACCCCCAGGCCTGCAATGGCAAGCATGGGCAAATCATTCGCGCCATCACCCACTGCGATGGTCTGCTCCAGGCTCAAACCTTCCCGGGCCGCCAGCTCGCGCAGCAGATCAGCCTTGCGCTGGGCGTCGACAATAGGCTCCACGGCATTGCCGGTGCACTTTCCATCCACCACTTCCAGCTCATTGGCGAAGATGTAGTCGATGCCCAGTTTTGCCTGCAACTGGCGAGCGAAGTAGGTGAAGCCGCCAGACAGGATCGCAGTCTTGTAACCCAGGCGCTTGAGTTCGGCGAACAGGGTCTCGGCGCCTTCGGTCAGGCGCAGCGACGCGCCGATTTCATCCAGCACCTTGATGTCCAGCCCCTTGAGCAGCGCCAGGCGCTCCTTGAAGCTTGCGCGAAAGTCCAGTTCACCGCGCATCGCCCGCTCGGTGATTTCCGACACACGATCGCCCACACCATGGGCCTTGGCCAGCTCGTCGATGACTTCGGCCTCGATGAGCGTGGAGTCCATGTCGAATACCGCCAGTCGACGATTGCGGCGGAACAGCGAGTCCTGCTGAAACGCGATATCGACGTTGAGTTCCTGCGCCACATGCAGAAACTCGGCCTGCATCTGCTGCGGGTCGGCCGGCTCACCGCGCACGGAGAACTCGATGCAGCCTTTGGCCTTGTCGGTTGGCGTGTCCAGCGGCATGCGCCCGGAAAGCCGGTCGATGCGATCGATATTCAGGCCATATCGGGCGGTAATGGCGCTTACGGTCTGCAACTGCTCGGCGGTGACTTTTCGGGTGAGCAACGTGACGATGTGCCGCGCCTTGCCCTGACCGTCCACCCAGTGCTGGTAATCGGCCTCGGAGACCGGAGTGAAACGGACCTGCTGATCCAGTTCATCAGCCTTGGACTGAAGATCCTTGAGCACCGAGGCGCCTTGTTCGGTATCGGGAATTTCAACCAGGATGCCGAACGACAGTGCGTCGTGAATCACCGCTTGACCAATATCCAGAATATTCACGCCACCTTGTGCCAGGACGCCGGTAATGGCCGAAGTCAGGCCCGGACGGTCGAGGCCGGTGATGTTTATCAGGACAATTTCGCGCAAGGCGCACCCCCGCAGTGGAAAAAAACCGCATTCTACTCACTTTCAGTGACCGCCGGGCACAGTGAGCGCTTTGCCGCTACTGGGTCGCTCGCTATACTGCGCGGCAACTTCTCCAAGAGAGCCGTGCTCAGTGAACCGGCCCACGCCAGTAAAAACCGATAATTTCTTCTTGCTGATCTTCCGGGCATTGCGTCATCGACGTGTTCCGATTGCTTTGCGTATCGCCAGCCACAACGTGATCCTCGTCGCGCTGGCTCTGGTGATCTACGCCTGCGTCATGGGTTTGCAGTTCAAGCAAGCCATGCACGAACAGGCCGACGCACTGGGGCAGGCCCTGACCACGCAAACCGCGACCTCCGCCACCGAGCTGCTGGTGTCCAACGACATCCTCAGTCTCAACGTGTTGCTGGGCAATCTGGTGAAGAACCCGCTGGTTGCCCACGCGGCTATCTACAGCGTCGATAATCGCATCCTCGCCGAAGCCGGCCAGCGCCCGAAAAACGGCCTGCTGGGGGAAGCCGAAGGCCTGTACGAGATCAAGGTCACCTTCCAGGACGTGGTCGCGGGCACCCTTCGCATCAGCCTGGACATGACTCAGTTCCAGCAGCCACTGACCATCAGCCTGCAAAGCATGGGCATTCTTGCCGGCATTCTGCTGGCGCTGGCGCTGGCCTTGAGCCTGCGTCTGGGCCGGCACATCTCCACGCCGATGCTGCAACTGCGCATGTGGCTGCGCTACATCGACCCGTACACCCCGGCGACCGACCGCCAGGACGAGATCGGCGACCTGGCCCGCCAGCTCAAGGCTTCGTATGCACCGCCTGAGCCCGAGCCGGAACCAATTCCAGAGCCTGTAGCCGTCGATGATGAAGACGAAACCTCGCCTGAATTCGATACCAGCGACCTGAGCGACCCTGACTTCGACGACGCCCCGAAACCCCGGGCCACGGCGATTCCGGCGCGACGTATCGTGGCCGAGGAAGATGAGGACGATGAGGACGATCCGTTCGCCGACCTTCGCGATCACTCGCCGGTCGCGCAGAAGCCGGCTCCGCGCCCTGCACTGCCAGTAGCACCTTCGCAACCGCAGTACAGCGCCGTGCTGGCAGTCCAGCTTGGCTCGCAGGAGCAACTGCGTCGCCTGCCCCGCACACGCCTGACCGAACTGCTGGAGCGCTACCGCGACTGCATCGATCAGGCGGCATCGCTGTACGACAGCGAACTGCACACCCTCAATGATGGTAGCTCGCTGATGGTGTTCAGCACCCAGGACAGCGGCGACGACTACCTGACCAACGCGATCTGCTGTGGTGAGCTGCTGCGCGCGTTGAGCCATGCCTTGCAGATCGAAGTCGCTGACAGCGGCATCACCCTGCAATTGCAACTGGGCCTGACCCTGGGTGAAGGCCTGCACGGCATGAACCAGATCGACCTGCTGCTGACCGAGACCGCTCAGGACGCCCTGGCCCTTTCGCAACACAGCCGCAACCTGCTGTTGGTGGAGCGCCGGATCAGCGAAGACCACACCATTCGCCAGCGCGCCCGCATTCGTCCGATCGCCAGCCCCGAAGGTGCCAGCTGTGTGGAGCGTCTGATGGAGCCGTATCCGTCAATGCTGGAGCGTCAACTGGCGCGCATGCACGAGGCGCGCAAGGCCTGATCTCCGACGCAAGCAAGTCGCACTCCCCACTGTGGGAGATTGTATGGTTTCAAACAAGCTCCTCAAGCAGCTTTGGACTATTGCGCCGCCTGCTTTTGATTCTGGCCGAAGGCCGTGGGAGCGGGCTTGCCTCTGGGCCGCATCCGGACGACCTGCCGGGCACCGGCAGTAGGATCAGGCGGCTCGGTAGGTCAGGTGCATAGCATTCACAGGGTTTGCTGGCGCTTCGCGCCAGATCGTCGGCAAGGTGGAGCGCCACCCCGGCGGACTCCCACGCCCTTCGGGCAGAAGCGGTCGACCTCTGACGGGCTGCGGGCAGAAGTGATCGGCATCTGTTGCGCCGCCGCTTTTGATTCCCATGCCCTTCGGCCAGAATCGCGATTTCCATACGCCCCCAATGCTGTAGCAGTCCGGCTTGCCGGCAGTGGCGCCTGATGGATCGCTACCGCCGGCCAAGCCGGACTGCTGCAGGGGGCACCGCTGCGACACAGACCATCAGCCACAAAAAAGCCCGCATCGCTGCGGGCTTTTTTGTTTTGCGCAAACCTTAGAAGCGGAACACTTCCAGATCAGTGCGGATCGGCGAGGCCATTGGAATCTTCGGCTTGTCCTGATCGGTACGGGTCTTGGCAGGCTGAGCGGCTTTCTTTGGCTCCTCGGCAACCAGGGGCTGACTGGCAACCGGTTTGACAGCCGCACTCAACTGATCGGCCAGACGCTGCAACAACACACCCTGAGCCTTGACCTGGGCTGCCGAGGTGCCTGCATGCGGTTCTTCCAGGTGAACCAGCTTGGTGTCACGCACAGTGCCGCGGCGATCGAGCAAACGCCACTGAGCGTCGAGAACGGCAGGCTGCTTCTCGCCTGAGTCCAGACGAGTGATCGACAGCACCACCTGCACATCCGGGCTGAAGTTGGCAGCGGCAGGCGCCATCACGACACGCTGGCTGTCGAGCTTCCAGGCCAGTTGACGCAACAGCAATTGATCGATGTCCGACGACAAACTACCCGCCCAACGACCGTCGGTGGCCGCAGTCAGGCTACCGTCGGGTTGACGCTGCAGTAATGTCTCCCGTTGCAGATAGTCGGCAATGGAAACCGGACCCAGCAAGACAGCCACGCCGGCACTTTGTTTCGGTTGCCCCGGATCGCCGCTGTCCAGTTGGTAGAGCGATGTAGGCTGATGAACGCTGCACCCGGCCAAACCCAGAACGCCGGTCAACAACAGAACAAAAGGAACGCGTAGAAAATTCATCATTCCGTCCAAGTGGCCGCCACACGGCGCGCCACGATGTCAAAGACTCAAGAAAACATGAAGGCACTAAGCCACGCCTGCACCTCAAGACGACATATCATCCGTGAATATGCGCAATGACTCCAGCGATTCTGCGTCGATCTTCGTGACGAAACGAAGATCGACAGCCGCAAACGCCGGATTAAGTAGCGCTTTCTACCAACAACGCGTCAACTCGCTGGAAGCCGCGTGGTAGCTTATTGCCACGCCGTCCACGCTCGCCTTTGTAATGTTCCAGATCATCCGGCTTCAGAGAGAGCGTACGCTTGCCGGCCTGAAGCACCAAGGTGCTGCCCTCCGGAATAACTGCCAAGTCGGTCACATATTCTTCGCGACTGGCCACACGCTCGCCCGGGATGCCGATGATCTTGTTGCCTTTGCCTTTGCCCAGCTGTGGCAGATCGCTGATCTTGAACACCAGCAAACGGCCTTCGGTGGTCACCGCCGCCAGCCAGTTATGCTCACGATCAGGCACCGGACGCGGGAGAATCACCTTGGCCCCGCCTGGCAGACTCAACAGCGCCTTGCCTGCCTTGTTCTTCGCTTGCAGGTCTTCGCCTTTGACCACGAAACCGTAGCCGGCATCCGACGCGATGACGTACAGCGCATCATCGTCGGGCAGCAACACGCACTCGAACGTCGCAGCAGGCGGCGGCGTCAGGCGACCGGTCAGTGGATCGCCCTGACCTCGCGCCGAGGGCAAGGTATGTGCGGCCAACGAATAACTGCGCCCGGTGGAGTCGATGAACACCGCGAACTGGTTGGAGCGCCCGGCGGCCAACGCCTTGAAGCCGTCTCCGGCCTTGTAGGAAAGCCCGGTGGCATCGATCTCGTGCCCCTTGGCCGAACGTACCCAGCCTTTTTCCGACAGCACGACGGTGATCTTTTCGTTTGGCAGCAGATCGTGTTCGGTCAGCGCCTTGGCTTCTGCCCGTTCGACAATCGGCGAACGGCGGTCGTCACCATAGGTTTCGGCGTCCTTGATCAGCTCGCTGCGCACCAGCTTCTTGAGCTTGGCTTCGCTGCCCAGCAAGGCTTGCAGCTTGGCCTGTTCCTTGAGCAACTCATCCTGTTCGGCACGCAGCTTCATTTCTTCGAGCCGCGCCAACTGGCGCAAGCGGGTGTCCAGAATGTAGTCGGCCTGGATTTCGCTCAGGGCGAACCGCTCGATCAACCTGGCCCGTGGATGCTCCTCGGTACGGATGATATGGATCACTTCATCCAGATTCAGATAAGCGATCAACAAGCCGTCCAACAGATGCAGACGACGCTCGACTTTATCCAGGCGAAATTGCAGGCGACGCCGTACGGTCTGAGTCCGGAACTGCAGCCACTCGACCAGCAACGCCCGCAGGTTTTTCAGCTGTGGTTTGCCGTCCAGCCCGATGATGTTGATGTTGACCCGGTAGCTGGACTCCAGCTCAGTAGTGGCGAACAGATGCTGCATCAGTGCATCGTGATCGAAGTTCTTGCGCGCGCCCGGGATAATCACGATCCGGCAGGGGTTTTCGTGGTCGGACTCGTCGCGCAGGTCAGCAATTTGCGGGGCCTTGGACGGCTTGGCCTGCATCATGGCAGCGATCTGCTCCAGCACCTTGGCGCCCGAGACCTGGTGCGGCAGCGCGGTGACGATGATGTCGCCGTCTTCGATGTGATACACCGCGCGCATGCGCACCGAGCCACGACCGGTTTCGTAAATCTTCAGCAGGTCGGCGCGCGGCGTAATGATTTCCGCTTCGGTCGGATAGTCCGGCCCCTGGATATGCTCGCACAGCTGCTCGATGGTGGACTTGGGCTCATCGAGCAGGCGCACGCAGGCCGATGCGACCTCACGCAGGTTGTGCGGTGGCACGTCGGTGGCCATGCCCACGGCGATACCGGTGGTGCCGTTGAGCAGGATGTTCGGCAACCGCGCCGGCAGCACCGCTGGCTCATCCAGGGTGCCGTCGAAGTTCGGCACCCAGTCCGCGGTGCCCTGCCCCAACTCGGCGAGCAGCACTTCGGAATAACGCGACAGGCGCGCTTCTGTATAACGCATGGCCGCGAACGACTTGGGATCATCCGGCGCACCCCAGTTGCCCTGGCCATCCACCAATGTGTAGCGATAGCTGAACGGTTGCGCCATCAACACCATGGCTTCATAGCAGGCCGAGTCGCCGTGGGGGTGGAACTTGCCCAGCACGTCACCGACGGTACGCGCCGATTTCTTGTGCTTGGAGTCGGCGTCCAGGCCCAACTCGCTCATGGCGTAGACAATACGCCGCTGTACAGGCTTCAGGCCGTCACCGATATGCGGCAGCGCGCGGTCCATGATCACGTACATGGAGTAGTTCAGATAGGCCTGTTCGGTGAAGTCAGCCAGTGACCGGCGTTCTACGCCGTCCAGGCTGAGGTCAAGGGAGTCGCTCATGCGGGCCTCATCATTTTGTCGTCTGACGCAGCAGCAAGTTGCCGCCGCGCTGGGTGAATTCAAGTTGTTTCATGGCGCTCATGCCCAGCAGCACCTGATCACCGTCCAGACCGGGCACCACCAGGGCGCGCACGTTGTTCAGGACGATATCGCCGATCTGCAGCCGCTCAAGCGTGGTCCGAAAAGCCTCGGCAAGGCCATTGGCGGTACCGACCTGAACCCTGTCCCCACGCTTGAGGTGAAGTGTGTCCGCAACTTGCCCGGGAACCGCGACATCGGTCGCGCCGGTATCGAGCATGAACTGCACCTCACCGGTGTTGATCTGCCCCGTCATGACGAAATGCCCCTGCCGATTGCTCGCCAGTTGCACCTCGACATAGCCCTCACCGTGTCTGGAAGTGACGTTGGTGTTGGGGTTTTCCTGACGCTGCTCCCATTCACCAAAAAACCGCGTCGCCAGAAACAGCGCTGCGGCCCAGGCGATGATCAGCATCAGACGCCCGGCACGCTTGCCGGGAGCGGGCTGAGTCAAGGTTTGGCGCTCCAGCCACCCTCAGGCGCGGCAAAGCGCCAGACGATGGGGCGTTTCTCACCATCGGCTCGAACACCGAAGTTATTGTCGGTTCCGACCCAGGCGCCCGTGTCATCGACGATCAGCGCCTCGGTCAGGCCGTATTTCTGATCATAGAGCCGATTGGGTTTCAGAGCCTCCCGGGCGAACGACCAGCAGGTTTCCAGCTCACCGGTTTCCAGCGTGCGACGGCAAATCCGGTAGGCCGAGCGCTCAAGCGTGAACAGCTTGCCCTTGTACAGAGAGATATCGGAAAAGTCCTTGGCCACGGACTTGCCACCCACCTGCGGCGGCAGCTTTTCGTTGCCGGACTCCACTTTCAGAATGCAACTGGCGTCACAGGCCCAGCCATCCTTGCCCAGCCGCGCCGTCAGCAGCCCGCGCTTCTCGCGCTCGGCCGCCAGCCAGATCTGATCACCCGCAGGGCTGATCGCAATGCCTTCGAATATCGCGTTGAAGTGCTGCAGCATGCCGGCCGTCTGAGCCTCCTGGACCAGCTTCTTCGGCAGTTCCAGCCAGACCGGCGCACCGTTGACCGGCACCTTGAGCACCGTGGCATAGCCTTCACTGACCAGATAACGGTTGCCGGCTGCGTCGCAGCTCACGCCTTCGTAGTCCAGATCGCCACCGCGAAGCAAAACGGCGGCCTTGGCCATTGCGCGCAGGGTCGCCGACAACCCGCTGTCCGGGATCGGCGGAATGTCGAGCACCTGCGCGTGGGCTTTCCACACCGTCGCCGAGGTGTCCAGGCTGTAGAGCAGCGTGTCGTCGCGATCGGAGATCGTCCACAGCACGCCGTTGCACGACGCCAGACCCGACAGGTTGCCGCCGATCATGTCGTCGACCGGGTGCTCGGACAGCAACTTGAGCTCTGGCAGGGGCGCTGCGAAGACGGGAGTGGCGGTCAGCAACAGCGCTGCCAGCCAACCTCGCATCAAACCAGCACCTCGGCCAGATTGCCCTTGGACTCGAGCCACGTCTTGCGGTCGCCCGCGCGCTTCTTGGCCAGCAGCATGTCCATCATCTCCGAAGTGGCGGCAAAGTCGTCCAGCGTCAGCTGAACCAGGCGGCGGGTGTTCGGATCCATCGTGGTTTCACGCAGTTGCGGCGGGTTCATTTCACCCAGGCCCTTGAATCGTGTGACCTGTGGCTTGCCGCGTTTTTTCTCGGCCACCAGGCGATCGAGAATGCCATCGCGCTCGGCCTCGTCCAGGGCGTAGTAGATTTCCTTGCCCAGGTCGATGCGATACAACGGCGGCATCGCCACATACACATGGCCGGCGTCTACCAGCGGGCGGAAGTGCTGGACGAACAGCGCGCACAGCAACGTGGCAATGTGCAGCCCGTCGGAGTCGGCGTCAGCCAGGATGCAGATCTTGCCGTAGCGCAACTGGCTCATGTCAGCGGCGCCCGGATCGACACCGATGGCGACCGCAATGTTGTGCACCTCCTGACTGGCCAGCACTTCACCGCCGTCGACTTCCCAGGTGTTGAGGATCTTTCCGCGCAGCGGCAGGATGGCCTGGAACTCCTTGTCACGCGCCTGCTTGGCCGAACCACCGGCAGAATCGCCCTCGACCAGAAACAGCTCCGAGCGCATCGGGTCCTGCCCGGCACAATCAGCCAGCTTGCCGGGCAATGCCGGCCCCTGAGTGATGCGTTTGCGCTCGACCTTCTTGCTCGCCTTGAGACGGCGACCGGCATTGTTGATGGCCAGTTCGGCCAGTTGCATGCCCAGCTCGGGGTGGCCGTTGAGCCACAGGCTGAAGGCATCCTTGACCACTCCGGAAACGAACGCCGCCGCCTCCCGGGAGGACAGCCGCTCCTTGGTCTGGCCGGAGAATTGCGGCTCCTGCATCTTCATCGACAGCACGAAAGCAATGCGCTCCCAGACGTCCTCGGGCGCCAGCTTCACCCCGCGCGGCAGCAGATTGCGGAACTCGCAGAATTCGCGCATTGCATCGAGCAGGCCCTGACGCAAACCATTGACGTGGGTGCCGCCCTGGGCCGTGGGAATCAGGTTGACGTAGCTTTCCTGCACGCTGTCGCCGCCTTCGGGCAACCACAGCAAGGCCCAGTCGACGGCCTCCTTGTTCCCGGCAAAGGCGCCGCAGAACGGCTCTTCGGGCAGGCGCAGGAAATCATTGACCGAGTCCTGCAGGTAAGAGCGCAGGCCGTCTTCGTAATGCCATTCGACCTTCTCGCCACTGCTCTTGTCTTCGAAGCTGACCAGCAGGCCCGGGCACAGAACGGCCTTGGCCTTGAGCACGTGTTTGAGACGGCTGACCGAGAATTTCGGGCTGTCGAAATATTTGGGATCCGGGGCGAAATAGACGCTGGTGCCGGTGTTGCGTTTGCCGACCGTGCCGACGACCGCCAGCTCGGTGACTTTGTAGCCGTCGGCAAAGGTCATTTCGTATTCGTTGCCGTCACGCTTGACCCGCACCCGTACCTGGGTCGAGAGCGCGTTGACCACGGAGATCCCGACCCCGTGCAGACCACCGGAAAACTGGTAGTTCTTGTTGGAGAACTTGCCGCCGGCGTGGAGTTTGGTGAGGATCAGCTCGACACCCGACACGCCCTCTTCCGGGTGAATGTCCACTGGCATGCCACGGCCGTCGTCGGCCACTTCCAGCGAGTTGTCGGCGTGGAGAATGACCTGCACCGACCTGGCGTGCCCCGCCAGGGCTTCATCGACACTGTTGTCGATGACTTCCTGCGCCAGGTGATTGGGGCGCGAGGTGTCGGTGTACATGCCCGGCCGCTTGCGGACCGGGTCGAGGCCCGAGAGGACTTCGATGGCGTCTGCGTTATAAGAGCTAGCGCTGGGATTGGCCATGGGGTCTCGTCATCAAGTCGTTCATGAAATTTCGGAGTGACATTGTTCTAACTGTTCGTTTCAGCATAGAGCTTCGATTTGCGCGCCTGTCTCACAGCGCCGATGGTTCAATGGCCTGCAGCAGCTGCGGGGCAAAGCCGGCAAAACCGAGCAAGGCCGGCAGCCGCTGTTCAAAGCCCTGAAAGCTGTGATCGCCGCCCGCTTCGATGTGCAAGGCACAGGCCCGGTAGAACCCCTGGGCGCGGCGGTAATCCAGCGTCTGGTCACCGGTTTGCAGCCATACCTGAATACGCTGCGGATCTTGGGGAGCGGGCACTTCAAGCTCAGCCAGGGCAGCCACATGATCGTGGGTCAGCTCCCAGCTTTCGCCGGTATAGAGGTTTTTTTGAGTCCCCAGAAAACCGTCGAACAGCTGATGCGGGTTGACCGCCGGATTGATCAGCACCGCCTTGAGGCCGTGGCGTTCAGCCAAGTGAGTCGCATAGTAGCCGCCGAGTGAGCTGCCGACCAGCAGTGGCCGACCGAGTTCTTCGATCGCGCCTTGCAGCTGAGCCAGGGCCTGGCGTGGATGATGATGCAGCTCCGGCACCCGCAACCGCTCGCTCAACCCAAGATGCTTCATCAGCTCGGCCAGTTGGGTGGCTTTGTGCGATGTCGCCGAACTGTTCAGGCCGTGGATATAAAGAAGCGTCGAGTGATCCTGATTCACGCTGTTACCTCCGAAAATCTCGAGTCGGTACGTCTGTTGTGGGGGCCACAAGAGCAAAGCCACGCAGTTTACAGGGACAACCGCAAGAAGACTCGTCTGATGATAATCCGCGGCAAATTCAGGACTTTTCCTTCAATACCCGACGCCGCTGAGGTCGGCTTCGAACAGCCCGGCAGCGATGCGCGAGACCGCGGTTTCGATCTGACCGTCATCGTGCAGACGCAACCAGCGATAGCCCGGAGCGCGCGAATCGAGCTTGAAGTCTTCACTCTGGGGCGCGAACTGAATGCAGGTCGAAGGCGAGGCCATGAGCCGAACGCCCTGTCGCAGCTGGTCGAACTCCTGATGCACATGCCCCCAGAGCAGCGCCTTGACCTGCGGAAAACGCTCCAGCACGGCGAACAAGGCTTCCGGGTTGCGCAACCCGATGGGCTCCATCCAGGCGGCGCCAATCGGCACAGGATGATGGTGCAAACAGATCAAATGATGGCGTTGCGGCGCCTCGCTCAGGGATTGAGCGAGCAACTGCAGCTGCTTGTCTTCCAGATAACCGGGCACCGACCCCGGCACCGCGGAGTCAAGCATAGTGATGCGCCAGTTTCCGACATCCACGACCGGTTCGAGAAAATCGCTTTGCTGGGCGGCAATGGCCATTTCCCGCAGCCCGTCATGATTACCCGGCAGCCAGCGCTTGGGCGCCTGGATCAGCTCGCTCGATTCGCGAAACGTCTGATACGACGCAACCGTGCCGTCCTGAGAAAGGTCACCGGTGGCCAGCACCAGGTCGATGGCCGGTTGCTCGGCCAGCACCAGATCGATCACCGCCTTGAGGCTGTCAGCGGTTTTCATGCCCAGCAGCTGGCCGTGCGCTTCTGCGAACAAATGGCTGTCGGACAGTTGCACCACCAGGACGGAGGATGAATTTAAAGGCGCGCTCGGCAAAGGCCATCTCCTTGAGCAGGTATGGCCGGATTATGGTGTCTGATTGTTACGACGGCAAACCCGGAAACAGCGTGGCAGTTCTCAATCATGCAATGAGAACCCAAGCCTGACGCAAATCCTGTAGGCGCTGAGCTTGCTCGCGAGGGCGGCCGATAGACAGTACAACGTCGACTGGTCCGCAGCATTCGCCAGCAAGCCGGCTCCTACAGTTGATCAGTGGTACCTGTGGAATATCTCAGCGTACCGCCTCGAACTCGTGCCCGCAGGCCAGGCAATGGCTGAGCCACTCGCCGAGAAACAGGTTCAGCTGAGCCTTTTCGTCGGGCTGGTGCATATCGGCGTTGGGGTAGGGATAAATACCGCGGAAGCGCCGGGCGTGTTCGGCACCGATGACTTCGGCCATGCGCGCGTCGTGATAGACCTGCACTTCCAGTACTGGCACCGGCAGCCAGGGCAGGCTGTGCTCCTGACGCACCTGCAACGTGGTGGTGTACGGACAGTCGAGGATGACCTCGACCGCCAGCACGCCGAGCATCTGATCGCCCTGGGTGACCGCCACCCGGCGCGAACGTTGTTCATTGCGCATGTCGGGTAACAGACGCATCAAGCGCGCGTAGTTGGCCTCACAGGCTGCTTGCAGCCCGGCGAGGTCGACACGATAGCGCTCGCGGAAAAGATTCACGACCACAGCCCCCTGATTTCGGCACGATTAAGTGCCAGCCACTGTATTGCGATGATAGTTGCCGCATTGACGATGCGTCCGTCTTTTACGGCTTGCATCGCGTCATCGAACGACCAGACCGACACGCGGATATCCTCGGCCTCTTCGACCAGCCCGTGGACCCCACCAGCCCCCTCGCTTTCGCATTTACCCAGGTACAGGTGGACAAATTCGTTACTGCCACCGGGCGACGGAAAGTATTTGGTGATCGGCCACAATGCACCGAAGACCAGCCCAGCTTCCTCTTCTCCCTCGCGGTGGGCAACCTCTTCAGGCTGCTCTTTTTTGTCGATCAGCCCGGCGACCATTTCGATCAGCCAGGGGTTGGGGTGCTTGCCGACCACGCCTACACGAAACTGCTCGATCAGCACCACTGCATCGCGCTTGGCGTCGTAGGGCAGGACACAAACCGCATCATGGCGCACGAACAGTTCGCGCTTGATCTCGGGGCTCATGCCACCATCGAACAGCTCATGACGCAGATGCAGACGGTCCAGTTGGTAGAAACCCTTGAAGCAGGTCTCGCGCTGGGTGATCTCATGCTTGGTGGGGGTCGACTTGGTGGTCTCGGTCATAAATTTCTCACTGCTTGAGCACAGGTGACTTTGCCCCATCCTAACGTGCCGGTGCCTCAGATGCAGCCCTTTGAAATGGCAAATCCGGCGCTCAGGGTAGACGGGGTAAGCGAAAGGCACTCTAATCCGCCCGGTGGCGAACCGATTGCGCCACACGTAGTCGAAGCTGGTTGCCGTTACCTCCCTGTGATGGCCCTTTATGCCAACGCCAAGGATCAACATGTCGTTTCTGAAGATCATTTCAATGGCCTGCCTGGCCCTGATACTGGGCGCCTGCCAGAGTCTTTTCCAGCCCAACCTGCGCAGTCCGCTGACCGTTCAGCGCGACGCCTCGGAGCTGATCAAGCCCGGTTGCACCACCGACGATTGCCCGCTGGTAAACATCGACACCGTGCATTTCCCGGACGAGCCCAAACTCGATGCCATCGTGCAGCGCACTTTGTTGCAGCTGACTCGCAGCGATACCGACGGCCCGCTGCCGCCGACCCTGAAGGACTACCAGGAGCAATTCCTCAGCCGCGCCCAGGCGCGCAACAGCAGTTATCTGCAGGCCAAGGTACGCGAGCAGCATGACGGTATCGTGGTGGTCGAGCTGTCGAGCTACTTGGATACCGGCGGTGCCCACGGCAACCCGGGCCGGGCTTTCATCAACTACTCCCGCCCGCAACAACGGGTGCTGACCCTGGCCGACATGCTGGTGCCCGGCCAGGAAGCGGCATTCTGGGACAAGGCCGAACTTGCGCATCAGGCCTGGCAGATCAGCACCAAGCTGGACAAGGACACCGAGTTCCAGAAGATGTGGCCATTCAAGAAAACTTCAAACGTTGCCCTGACGTACGGTGCAGTGATCCTCAAATATCCGGTCACCACCATCGCGCCATACGCCATGGGCCACATTGAGCTGAAGATTCCTTATCCGCAGCTCAATGGCATCATCAAGCCGGAACTGTTCCCCGGCCGGAGCTGATCGCCTTACTCAAGATCAGCTGCAACACGCCAGCGACGATCAACGCTGGCAGTGTTGCGCCGATGTTCGGGTACAGGTTGGCCAGCACGTGGTAGGTACTGATCCCGCCAAGCCACGCCAGCAGACTCATCCAGCGCAGCTTTTCAGTCGCAACGCTCCGGCTGCAGTCGCCCGTCGCGGCGCCATGGCTGCGACGACGCAGGATGAAATGGTCCACCAGCACCACGCCGAACAAGGGTGCAAACACCGAGCCGATCAGTAGCAGGAAGTTCTGGTACTGCGCCAGCGGCGCGAAACAGGCGATCAGCGTGCAGACAATGCCGATGGCCAGCGCCAGATGTTCGACCTTGACCTTGAGCAGAATGCCGCTGGAGACCGCTGCCGAGTGGATGTCGGCAAAGGCGTTTTCCGACTCGTCCAGCAGGATCAACAACAGCGGAATGCCCATCCCGGCGCCGGCCAGCGCCAGCAGCAGCGCATTGGCTTCGCCGCTCGGCGCGAACGCCAGCGTATAGGCCACACCCAGAGTCATCAGCCAGAAGTTACCGATAAAAAAGCCCAGCACGGTGCCGCCGAACACGCCAGTGGCGCGCTTGCCGAAGCGTGAATAATCGGCGATCAGCGGCAGCCAGGACAAAGGCATGGCAATGGCGATGTCAAAGCCGACGGCGAACGGCAGCGAACCGTCTCCGGCGCGGGACCACAACGCCGACAGATCGGCTTTGCTCAGCAGGTTCCAGCTCAGCCAGAGGCACGCGCCGAGCAACAGCCAGATGCCCCATTTGCGCAGGATTTGCCGGACGAACGTCAACGGACCGCTGACCGCCAGCGCCGTGGCGATGGCACCGAAGATCAGCGTCCAGAGCAGCGGATTGGCCCACAGGCTGGACTCGGAAAACGCGCCCGCGCCGAGCAGGCTGGCAGCATCGCGCATGACGATGATTTCAAACGAGCCCCAACCCACCAGTTGCAGCAGGTTGAGAATCGCTGGCACGCCCGCACCCTTGGTGCCCAGGCTGAGCTTGAGTGCGGCCATCGACGACAGCCCGGTGTCGCTGCCGATCACGCCGACCGCAGCGAGCAACAGAACGCCGACCAGCGTGCCGAGGAAAATTGCCAGCATAGAGCCTGACATGCCCAACCCCGGCGCCAGCAACGCGCCGGTCTGCAGGACCATCAAGCCGATGCCCAGGGAGAACCATAATGCAAACAAGTCGCGGCCGCCGAAGACCCGCCTGCCGGCGGGGACGGGGATGTCGGGTGAGTAGGTGCTAGGTGTGTTCACGTTGTTATCTCGCAGGGACACTGTTAGTTATCGGCATACATCCAGCCTGTGATGATCGTTGCCATGCTCTGCGTGGGCATGCATGCCCGGACGCTCCGCGTCCCATGTGACGTGGAGCGTCATCCAGGGCGTTGCCACGCTCTGCGTGGGCACGATCAGCCTCAGGCGAGGCGAATCAAACCTTCTTATAAAGCTGACTGCCTTCCTGCTTGAAGCGTTGCGCCTGTTCGCGCATGCCCTCGGCTACCGAGACATCCACTGCCTCGATTTTCTGGTTGGCGGCGTATTCGCGCACTTCCTGGGTGATCTTCATCGAGCAGAATTTCGGTCCGCACATGGAGCAGAAATGCGCGACTTTGGCCGAATCCTTGGGCAGGGTTTCGTCGTGATAGGAGCGCGCGGTGTCCGGGTCAAGACCGAGGTTGAATTGGTCTTCCCAGCGGAATTCGAAACGCGCCTTGCTCAAGGCATTGTCGCGAATCTGCGCCCCCGGATGCCCCTTGGCCAGATCCGCCGCATGAGCGGCGATCTTGTAGGTAATGATCCCGGTCTTCACATCGTCCTTGTTGGGCAGCCCCAGGTGCTCCTTGGGCGTGACGTAACAGAGCATGGCGCAACCGAACCAGCCGATCATGGCCGCGCCGATCCCTGAGGTGATGTGGTCGTAGCCGGGCGCGATGTCGGTGGTCAGCGGGCCGAGGGTGTAGAACGGCGCCTCGTCGCAGCACTCCAGCTGCTTGTCCATGTTCTCCTTGATCAACTGCATCGGCACGTGGCCCGGGCCTTCGATCATGCATTGCACGTCGTGCTTCCAGGCGATCTTGGTCAGCTCGCCGAGGGTTTCCAGTTCACCGAACTGCGCTTGATCATTGGCGTCGGCAATCGAGCCCGGACGCAGGCCGTCGCCCAGCGAGAAGCTGACGTCGTAGGCCTTCATGATTTCGCAGATTTCGTCGAAGTGGGTGTAGAGGAAGTTTTCCTGGTGATGCGCCAGGCACCACTTGGCCATGATCGAACCGCCACGGCTGACAATCCCGGTGACGCGCTTGGCGGTCAGCGGCACGTAACGCAGCAATACGCCGGCATGGATGGTGAAGTAATCAACGCCCTGCTCCGCTTGCTCGATCAGCGTGTCGCGGAACAGCTCCCAGGTCAGGTCTTCAGCGGCGCCGCCGACTTTTTCCAGTGCCTGATAGATCGGCACGGTACCGATCGGCACCGGCGAATTGCGGATGATCCACTCGCGGGTTTCATGGATGTGCTTGCCGGTGGACAGGTCCATGACGGTGTCCGAACCCCAACGGATGCCCCAGGTCAGCTTCGCCACTTCTTCTTCGATGGACGAACCCAGCGCGCTGTTACCGATGTTGCCGTTGATCTTCACCAGGAAGTTGCGGCCGATGATCATCGGCTCGAGCTCCACGTGATTGATGTTGGCCGGAATGATCGCGCGCCCGCGGGCGATTTCCTCGCGGACGAACTCGGCGGTGATCTCCTTTGGCGTGTTGGCGCCGAAACTGTGCCCTGCGTGTTGTTGCTTCAACAACCCTGCAGCGCGGGCCTCTTGCAGTTTCATGTTTTCGCGGATGGCGACGTATTCCATCTCGGCGGTGATGATGCCCTGGCGCGCGTAGTGCATCTGGCTGACATTGGCCCCGGCCTTGGCGCGGCGCGGGTTGCGCACGTGAGCGAAACGCAGCTTGGTCAGCTCGGCATCGGCCAGGCGCTGCTGGCCGAAATCGGAACTCAGGCCGCCCAGGCGTTCGGTGTCGCCACGCGACTCGATCCAGGGCGAACGCACATCGCCCAGGCCTTTGCGCACGTCGATGATGACGTTGGGATCGGTATAGGGGCCTGAAGTGTCATACACACAAACCGGTGCGTTGATCTCGCCTCCAAAGTCGGTCGGCGTGATGTCCAGGCTGATTTCGCGCATCGGCACGCGGATATCCGGGCGTGAACCCTGGACATAGATTTTCTGCGAACGGGTGAACGGCTGCACCGAACCCGAATCGACCTGGGCGGATTCACTCAGATTGGCGTTTTTTGCTTTTGTACTCATCACGGGCTCTCCAGACATCATCCTGCGTGGAATGAATTGTCGGAGCTTGAGCCTGATATCAACGGACGGATGCACCCTGAGACGACACGGATGCTGAGAATCGAAAGGCGAGGACTGTTCAAGAAATGAACAAAGACGACCCCGGACGACACTCAAGAGGACTCGCCGGGAGACGAGAAATCTTGTTCCCTACGCAGGCGCTAACCTGATCAGGTTCAACGGGATCCGGATTATCCGATCTCAGCCTCATATCAAGGCACCCCGACAAGAACGGCGTCAGTCTAGTCGCCATGCAGGGCAAACACCAAGCGTGGAATTCAAACGCTCGTTAAATGGCTGTTTTACCCGATTGTTGTCAGCAGGCCACGGAACTACACTCGCTACGCGACGCCAAAGCCGTCGGAACAAGATTTGGCGACAACAACTACTAGGGAATGTCTATGCTGCGCAAACTTTCACTGGCCATTGCCGTGTCGGGTGCCTGGAGTGCAATGGCCGGGGCAGCAGACTTGCCTCTGCCGACCAAAACCGGTCTGGTCAGCGTCTATCAGGAAGCGGTGAACAACAACGCAGACCTGGCGGCAGCCCGCGCCAACTACGACGCGCAGAAGGAAATCGTGCCTCAGGCGCGTGCAGGCCTGCTGCCGAACATCTCGGGCGGTGCCGACGTGAACGACACGCGCACCAAGATCGACCAGCCATCCACGGTGATCAATCGCAGTGGCACGGTGTACCGCGCGACCTTGAGCCAGCCGATCTTCCGCGCTGACCGCTGGTTCCAGCTCAAGGCGGCCAAGGACGTCAACGAGCAGGCCATGCTGCAGCTCTCGGCCACCGAGCAAAACCTGATTCTGCAAAGCGCCGAGGATTACTTCTCGGTACTGCGCGCCCAGGACAACCTGGCGTCGACCAAGGCTGAGGAGGCTGCGTTCAAACGCCAGCTGGATCAAGCCAACGAGCGCTTTGATGTCGGCCTGTCGGACAAGACCGACGTGCTGCAGGCCCAAGCCAGCTACGACACGGCGCGTGCGTCGCGGATCGTGGCCAAGCGCCGCGTGGACGATGCGTTCCAGGCCCTGGTCACCCTGACCAACCGCGAATACAACGCCATCGAAGGCATCGTGCACACCCTGCCGGTGCTCGCTCCGACGCCCAACGACGCCAAATCCTGGGTCGACACGGCATCGCAGCAGAACCTCAACCTGCTGGCCAGTAACTACGCGGTCAGCGCCGCCGAAGAAACCCTGCGTCAACGCAAGGCGGGTCATGCACCCACGGTCGATGCCGTCGCCCAGTACGAAAAAGGCGACAACGACCCGCTGGGCTTCACCAACCCGAACTACACCGGGCAGAACTTTCACGGCAGCGTCGAACAGCGCACCATCGGCCTGCAAGTGAATATCCCGATCTACAGCGGTGGCCTGACCAGCTCGCAGGTTCGCGAGGCCTATGCCCGCCTCGGCCAGTCCGAGCAACAGCGTGAAGGCCTGCGCCGTCAGGTGGTGGAGGACACCCGTAACCTGCACCGCGCGGTGAACACCGATGTGGAGCAGGTACAAGCGCGCAAACAGTCGATCATTTCCAACCAGAGCGCGCTGGAAGCCACGGAAATCGGCTATCAGGTCGGCACGCGCAATATCGTCGACGTGCTCGATGCCCAGCGCCAGCTGTACGCCTCGGTGCGCGACTACAACAACACCCGTTACGACTACATCCTCGACAACCTGCGCCTCAAGCAAGCGGCAGGCACCTTGAGCCCGGGTGATCTGCAGGATCTGTCGCGTTATCTCAAACCCGACTACAACCCGGACAAGGATTTCCTGCCGCCGGATCTGGCCAAAGAGGCAGCGAAGAACTTCGAGCGACCTTCGGAAAGATAATGACGTCAGTATCTAGCCGGCGATGCAACGGCGCTTCTGCCCGCCCGGCGTAGGAGCCAGCTTGCCCGCGATCTGGCGCGTAGCGGCAGCAAAACCAGACGCTCGGGTTGTGTCTGACTCAACGCTGTCTCAGGGTTTACTACTGCTGCGCAGCAGATCGCGAGCAAGCTCACTCCTACGGGCTGCGCCCCGAATCAAAAGCGGTTAGCGCAGCAGGCTGGCGATGCCGTCCAACAGCTTGTGCAACGCACCCTGATTGGCCTTCATCACCGCCAGCCCGGCATCCGCCATGGCCTTGGCCTGCTCGGGCTGTTCGACCAGGCGCTGCACCGCTGCAGCCAATCCATGAGCATCAGCGACTTCTTCCAGCGCGCCGGCATTGCGCAACATCGCGGCGATTTCCAGGAAGTTGAACAGGTGCGGCCCGCTCAATACCGGCTTGTCCAGCGCCGCCGGTTCCAGCAGGTTATGCCCGCCGTTGGGCACCAGACTGCCGCCGACGAAGGCAATGTCGGCCAACGCATAGAGAAACAGCAACTCGCCCATGGTGTCGCCGACCAGCACTGAGTGCTGGCTGGCAACAGGCGCTGAGGTCGAGCGACGAACTGTTGAAAAACCCTGCTGCTGGCTCAATTCGAACACGCTGTTGAAACGCTCCGGATGGCGTGGCACCAGAATCAGCAACGCATCGGGATGGCTTTGCAGCAACGTCCGGTGAGCCGACAACACCACCTCATCCTCACCGGCATGCGTGCTGGCAGCGATCCACACCGGGCGCTGGGTGGTCTGCCACTGATCACGCTGGTGCACCGCCCGCGCCAGCAACTGCGGGTCGATGGTCAGGTCGAATTTGATCGAACCGGTCACCGTGACCCGGTCCGGTCGCGCGCCAAGCTCACGAAAACGCTGAGCTTCGGTTTCGGTCTGTACCGCGATCAAGCTCATTTCAGCCAGCATCGGCCGGGTCAGCCTGGCGAATCGTCCGTAGCCGCGCGCGGAACGCTCCGATAATCGCGCGTTGGCCAACACGGTGGGTATGCCGCGTTTGGCGCACTGATGAATATGGTTGGGCCACAGCTCGGTCTCCATGATCACGCCGATCTTCGGCTGGATGTGATCGAGAAAACGCCCGGCCGCCCATGGAAAGTCGTAAGGCAGGTAGCAATGCTGCACCCGAGGCTCATCGGCGAACATCGACTGGATGCGCTCGGACCCGGTTGGGGTCATGCAGGTGATGGTGATCGGCAGCTGTGGATAACGGGCGAGCAATGCACGAATCATCGGTGCGGCAGCGATGCTCTCGCCGACCGAAACCGCATGCACCCAGATGCCGCCAGGTTGCATCGGCGCCAGGCCCATGGCGAAACGCTCGCCGATACGCTGCGCATAGGCCGGCGCCTTGCGCGAACGCAACCACAGGCGCAGGGCAATAAAGGGCAGGCCAAGGTGAAACAGGACGGTATAGAGGGTTCTATTCATGGGCGCGGAGTTTATCAGCCAATGGCCTTCAAATGATGGGTGAAACACTCGGCCAGCCAACGTGCGGCCGGCCCCAGAGGTTCGTCGCGACGCCAGACCATTTCCACCACCAGCGCCGGCGGCGTCCATTCACTGCTCAATTCAATCATCTGGTTCTGGTAGGCCGGGTATTGCACCACATGGCGCGGCAGCCAGGCCCAACCCAGTCCACGCATCAGCAACTCGGCCATGACGTAAAAACTGTCGGCGCGCCAGACCTGCGGACTCAACGGCTCGCCACCGGGATAGCCGCTCTGCTGCGGCGCGATGAGCAACTGCCGATGCCGCGCCAATTGCTGACGACTGATCAGCGGCTCGCTTGCCAGCGGATGATCGACCGCACAAACAGTGACCATCTCGACGCTGCCGAGCACTCGGCGCTCCAGCTCCTCGGGCATCTGCTCGTGATGGAACAGCAAGCCAAGATCAGCGCGGCGCTCCAGCAACTTGCGCGCGACATCCCCCTGCGCAGCGCTGGCCAGCTGCACCTCGACCCTGGGGAAACGCTCGTCCAGCGCTTCCAGGCTGTCGAGCACCGGCTGATAAGGCATCGCTTCATCATGAGCCAGCCTCAGCCGCGCTTCCTCACCCCGCATCAACGCCATGGCACGGCCGTCAAGCCGATCGCATTGGCGCAGCAACTCTCGTGCTTCTTCGAGCAATGCGCCGCCTGCTTCGGTCAGGCGTGGCTGACGCCCACTGCTGCGATCGAAAAGGCTTACGCCCAGATCGGTCTCAAGCATGGCGATGGCGCCGCTGACCGCCGACTGCGCTCGCCTGGACGTGCGTGCCACGGCGGAAAACGAGCGTTGCTCGGCGACGTTGACGAACAGCCTGATCTGTTCAAGATTCCATTGCATGCGCAGGCAACCTATCGGCCAGAGAGATGGGTAATGACTTTACCCCATCTGCGTAGTCTCTAGAATCGCCGGCATTGAAAACCGCTTTCTGTACCGAGGGATCTGACCATGCCTGCCTACTACCTGCTCGCTATCGCTATCTGCGCCGAAGTCATCGGCACCGTTTCCATGAAAGCCGTCAAAGGCCTCAGCACACCCCTGCCGCTGTTGCTGGTGATTGTCGGTTACGCGGTGGCGTTCTGGATGCTGACCCTGGTCGTGCGCACTATTCCGGTGGGCGTGGCCTACGCCGTCTGGGCGGGCATGGGCATCGTCATGGTGAGCATTGCCGCGCTCTTCATCTACGGACAGAAACTCGACCTGCCCGCTGTCGCCGGAATGGGCCTGATCGTCGCCGGGGTCGTGGTGATCCAGCTGTTCTCGAAAACAGCCGGTCATTAAGGGGGGTCATTGAAAAGCGGCTTCCCCTATAATGGCGCGATTGATTTCGCCATTTGAGGTGCCCATGCCATCTGCTCTTTCCACTGACGTCCTGATTGTCGGCGCTGGCGTTGCCGGCCTCTGGCTCAATGCCCGCCTGCGTGGGCAGGGCTTCTCGACGATAGTGGTGGAAAGCGCCAGCCTCGGCGGCGGGCAGACAGTCAAATCCCAGGGCATCATCCATGGCGGCGCCAAATATGCCTTGCATGGCGCGCTGTCAGGGGCCTCCGAAGCGATCGCCGACATGCCACGTCGCTGGCGTGAAGCACTGGCCGGCAAGGGCGAATTGAATCTTTCAGGGGTGCGCCTGCTTTCCGAGGCGCATTACCTGTGGTCCCCGGGCACCATCGCCGGCAACCTCACCAGCTTCTTCGCCAGCAAGGCGGTGCGCGGGCGTGTCGATCAGGTCAAGGGCAATGACCTGCCGCCAGCCCTGCAAGACCCGCGCTTCAAGGGCAAGGTCTATCGTCTGGCCGAACTGGTCATCGACGTCCCCAGCCTCATCGAAAAACTCGCCGACCTGGCCGGCGACAGCCTGCTGGCAGGCCAGCAGATCGAGCCGCTGACTCACGAAGGCGAGCTGGTCGGCCTGCGCGTCGACGGCCGCGACATCCATGCCCAGCGCGTGGTACTGAGCGCCGGTGGCGGCAATGCCGAGCTGCTCAAGGCCCTGAACGTCAGCCACCCGACCATGCAACGGCGACCGTTGCACATGGTCATGGTCAAGGGCCCGACCCTTAAACCGCTGTATGCCCATTGTCTGGGTGGCGGCCCCAAGCCGCGTATCACGGTCACCACCCATCCGGCCGCTGACGGGCAGTGGGTCTGGTACCTGGGGGGCGATATTTCCGAAGCAGAAGGCGTTGCCCGCCAACCCGCTGAACAGATCGCGGTCGCGAAAAAAGAGCTGGAGCATCTGTTGCCGTGGGTGGATCTGAGCCAGGCACAGTTCGCCACCTTGCGTGTCGACCGTGCCGAACCGCAGCAGAGCGGCCTGGCACGCCCGGACAACGCATTCCTTGAGGTTCAGGGGCGTCTGATGGTGGGCTGGCCGACCAAACTGGCGCTGGCGCCCGACTTCGCCGACCGGGTGCTGGCCTCGCTCTCGCGAGATGATATTCACCCCATTCCGCAACCGCCACGCAAAGACCTGCCACGCCCGCCCATGGCCACACCTGCCTGGGACCTTCTGCTGCCATGAAAACCCTGCACGATCTGCATCGGCCACTGGGCCGCCTGGGCATCAACGTCTCCCCTGTCGGGTTGGGCACGGTCAAGCTGGGCCGGGACCAGGGCGTCAAATACCCCAACGGCTTCACCATTCCCGATGATCACGAGGCGCAGATGCTGCTCAAGCTGGCACGGGATCTGGGTATCAACCTGATCGACACCGCCCCGGCCTACGGTCGCAGCGAAGAGCGCCTCGGCCCGTTGTTGCGCGGCCAGCGTCAGGACTGGGTCATCGTCAGCAAGGTCGGCGAAGAGTTCGAGGCCGGCCAGTCGCGGCATGACTTCAGTGCGGCGCACACGCGCCTGTCGGTGGAACGCAGCCTCAAGCGTCTGGAGACCGATTTCATCGATCTGGTCCTGGTGCATTCGGATGGCAACGACCTGCATGTCCTTAACGAATGCGGCGTCTATCAGGCGCTGGCCGAGCTGAAACGCGAGGGCAAGATTCGCGGCTTCGGTTTCTCGGGCAAGACTGTCGAGGGAGGGTTGCTGGCGTTGCAGCAAGGCGATTGCGCCATGGTGACCTACAACCTCAACGAGCAAGGCGAAAAGCCGGTCCTCGACTACGCTGCTGCTCACGGCAAGGGCATTCTGATCAAAAAAGCGCTGGCCAGCGGGCATGTCTGCCTGAGTCCCGGCGTCGATCCGGTGCAAGCCAGTTTCGAGTTACTGTTCGAGCACCCTGGCGTCACCGGCGCCATCGTCGGGACCATCAACCCTCTGCACCTGGCCCATAACGTGGCGACTGCCGCCAAAGTAATCCGCCATCACAACTGATGTGGGCGGCCGACCCCAACGCAAGAAGGAGCCGATATGCCGCGAACCCTGATCCGGAAAAACCCCAGCAACTTCAAAACCCTGCCGCTGTTCGTCGAAGCCACCCCCGAAAGCCTGAGCTACCAGAGCCTGGGCATGCCGCTGAACTTTGCCCAGACGCTATTGCGTCGGCGGCATATCGAGGTGGAGAGTAACGAGCGCTTTTCCACCGAGCTGGCGAACCTGGGAGTGTCGGTGCGCCTGACGCTCAACTGGCAGAATCGCGATTACTGGGTGCTGGTGCGTCAACGCCGTCAGGACCGCGGCGATGTGGTGCTGAAGCTGATCTCAGGCTACGTTCCGGCGCATGAGCTCAATCTGCCGCTGCATACGGCGATTCAGGAAGTGGCCGAAGAGTGCCTGATCGAGACCCCGCAAGGCTGGCTTGGCGGACGCTTCAATGACACCTGGCTGCCGGCACCCTACGCCGCTGCGCTGCACTACCGCGAAGCCATGCCCTTTCGTCTCAGCCCGCTGTCCGGCGCGGCGCGTCCCGTGCGCTGCGGCAGCATGACGCTGATCGAGCGGCCGCGCGCCTATGTCCACTTGCCGACCGCGTCACTGCAACTGATCTACGACATGCGCCTGGAAGTGCCCAAAGAGGCGCGTCCGCTCAGCCTGTTCCACGTCGACGAGGTGCTGGAAAACGATCAATTGGTGGCAAGGCTCAATCGCAGCAAGCCGGATTTGTACCTGATGCCTCTGGAAAACGGCTCACCCTTGCCCGAGCTATACACGCTCAAGAATGACAAGCTTTCACCTGCCAGCACGCGCGGACTGTACCTGGCCGAGAGTTTCGCCGCCCAGGAGGGCTGGGTCGTGCGTGAGGAGCGCATCCGCTGGAAGGACTGGCTGTTGCAGCAAGGCATGACCCCACCCAAGCCCAAGAAGACCGGCCTCAAGCGGCGCCTGAAAGTGGGGGCCAAGCAACTGTTGCGCATGGCGCGCAAGACCTTGCATAAGTCGTAGCCGCAGAGCGCTGCAACCCTGTTGTAGGAGCCGGCTTGCTGGCGAACGCGACGGGGCCGCCACATTCGCCAGCAAGCCGGCCCCCACGGCCTTCGGCCAGAATCGGCGCGGCGTCATGGCTGACACTTTGAAGCCAACCCGCCGACGTTCGAGAGTTGAAGGACCACCGGCTCACTGCCCGCGAATCTTCTCGACAATTGCGGTGGTCGAACTGTTGGCGACCAGCCCCAGTACCCGCACTTCTCCGCCGTAGGCCTGGACGATTTCGGCGCCGACCACCTGGTCGACACTGTAGTCGCCACCTTTGACCAATACGTCCGGCTTGACGTGGCTCAGCAGGTTCTCGGGCGTGCCCTCGGGGAAGCTGATGACCCAGTCCACTGCGCCGAGGCCGGCCAGCACCGCCATGCGTCGATCAACGCTGTTGATCGGGCGACCAGGGCCCTTCAAGCGGCTGACCGAGGCATCGTCGTTGACCGCCACGATCAAGCGATCACCCTGCGCCCGCGCCTGTTCCAGGTAGGTCACGTGGCCGGCATGGAGGATATCGAAGCAGCCGTTGGTGAATACGATCGTCTCGTTATGTGCCCGGGCATCATCGATGGCCAACAACAGCTGATCGAGACTCAGCACCCCGCGCTCGGAACCCTCGGCGCGCTGAATCGCACGGCGCAGTTCCGGGGCACTGATCGCAGCAGTACCCAACTTGCCGACGACGATGCCGGCAGCCAGGTTGGCCAGAGCGACCGCATGGGGCAATTCTTCACCGGCGGCAATCGCAGCGGCCAGGGTGGAAATCACCGTATCGCCAGCACCGGTCACATCGAACACTTCGCGGGCGCGTGCGGGCAGGTGGAGGGCGTGCTGATCGGGACGCAGCAAGGTCATCCCGTGTTCGCCGCGGGTCACCAACAGCGCACCCAGCTCCAGCTCCGCCATCAGTTGCGCACCCTTGGCGACCAGTTCGGCTTCGTCGACACAATGGCCGACGATCGCCTCAAATTCGCTCAGGTTCGGCGTCAGGACGCTGGCACCGCGATAGATGGCGAAGTCCTTGCCCTTGGGGTCGGCCAGCACCGGAATGCCGCGATCGCGCGCAGCTGTGATCAATACCTGATGGTTTTTCAGCGCGCCTTTGCCGTAGTCGGAGAGGACCAGCACCTTGACCCCGTCGAGCAACGAATCAACCTCAGCGCTCAAGGCCTGGGCGTCGGTGGCGAACGGCTCTTCGAAGTCGATGCGCAGCAGCTGCTGATGGCGGCTCATGACCCGCAGTTTGACAATGGTTGGCTGGTGAGCAATGCGCTGAAAGCGTGCCGTCACGCCCGCTGCCTTGAGGCTGTTGCTCAGGCTATCGGCTGCTTCGTCTTCACCGGTGACGCCTACGAGCGAGGCCCTGGCACCCAGTGCAGCGATGTTCAACGCCACGTTGGCAGCGCCGCCCGGACGATCTTCGATCTGATCGACTTTGACCACCGGCACCGGGGCTTCAGGCGAAATTCTGGAGGTACCGCCATGCCAGTAGCGGTCGAGCATGACATCGCCCACTACCAGAACTGGTGCCTGATCGAAACGCGGCATGGACAACTTCATCGAACAACCCGTAACTAAGAATGAACAAGGGCGGAATCTTAGCACAGGGTTCGCAATGGCTTGAGGCAAGAAGGGAAAGTCGCTGTGACAGGCCGTCAGGCGATATGTAGCGACGCTATCGCGAGCACGCTCACTCCTACAGGGTTGTGTGATTCCTGTAGGAGTGAGCTGGCTCGCGATAGATGTTTCAGTCGCAGCGATTCTGCAAGCCGGTCAAACAGCCCCGACCGGCGCCGGTTCATCCAGGCCCATGGCGTGCAGTCGGGCGTAATAGCCATTGTGCGCCAGCAGCTGGGCATGCGTGCCGCGCTCGACGATCCGGCCCTGATCCATGACCAGGATCAGATCGGCGCGCTCGATGGTCGACAGACGGTGGGCAATGACCAGGGTGGTGCGGCCTTTCATCACGTGATCGAGCGCTGCCTGAATATGACGCTCGGACTCGGTGTCCAGCGCCGACGTCGCCTCGTCGAGAATCAGCAGCGGAGCATTCTTGAGCAGTGCCCGGGCAATCGCCAGGCGTTGGCGCTGACCACCGGACAGCAGCACGCCGTTCTCGCCCACCTGAGTGTCGAAGCCCTCAGGCAGCTGGTCGACGAACTCCTTGGCGTAGGCATCGGCTGCCGCGGCTTCGACATCGGCACGCGGCGCGCCGGCCAGATCGCCGTAGGCGATGTTATTGGCCACGCTATCGTTGAACAGCGTCACGTTCTGATTGACCTGAGCCACATGCTTGCGCAGGTTACGCAGGCGATAGTCCTCGATCTCCACATCGTCGAGCAGGATCTGCCCGGAGGTGTGGTGGTAAAAACGCGGGATCAGGTTGGCCAGCGTCGACTTGCCGCTACCGGAGCGCCCGACCAGCGCAATCATCTGCCCTGGCGCTGCCGAGAAGCTGATGTCGTGAAGTACCTGACGCTCGGTTTCAGGGTAGGTGAAGCTCAGGTTGCGGACTTCCAGATGCCCCTTGACCCGATCCAGCTCAATCGTGCCGGTGTCCAGTTCAGGCTCGACATCCAGCTGTTCGAAAATGCTCTCGGCGCCCGCGACCCCTTTCTGGATCGTCGAGCTGACTTCAGACAGCTGCCGGATCGGTTTGGGCAGCAGGCCCGCAGCCGTGATGTAGGCGACCAGATCGCCAGCCGTCGCGTCACCGCGCAGGAACAGCACCAGAAACATCAGCACAGCCATGGCGGTGTAGATCACCAGCTGCAACATCGGCGTATACACCGCACCGGTCTTGGTCATGCGCAGCTGTTTGTCGGTGTTGCTGGTGCTGGCCCGGGCAAAGCGCTCTTCTTCGTATTTCTCGCCACCGAAGCTGCGCACCACGCGATAACCCTGGATGGTTTCCGATGCGACGTGGGTCACATCGCCCATCGCCACCTGGATCTTCTTGCTCTGCTTGCGGAATTTCTTGCTGGCATTGCCCACCATGAACGCGATCAACGGCAGGATCGCCAGCATCACGATGGTCAGCTTCCAGTTCATCCACAGCAGATAGATGAACAGGAAAACGATGGTCAGGCCTTCGCGAATCACCACCTTGATGGCGTCGGTGGCAGCGCCGGTGACCATGGTCACGTTAAAGGTGATACGCGAAATCAGATGCCCGGAGTTGTGGGTATCGAAGTAGCGATTGGGCAGCACCAGCAGCTTGTTGAACAACTCCACGCGCAAGTCGTGTACCAGGCCCAACGAAACCTTGGCCAGGAAGTAGTTACCCAGGTATGACCCCAGCCCCTGCCAGGCGGCGATCAGCACGATCAGCAGCGGCACCGCCTGCAGTAACTGCAGATCCCTCAGGTAAGGCACGTTGGGGAACAGCACGGCCTCAGGATTGCTCAGACCGTCGACGAAGTACTTGAGAATCCCCGCCAGCATCGGCTGGGTCGAGGCGAAGATCACGAAACCGACGATGCTGAGCAGGAAAATGCCCACGTAGGGTTTCACGTAGTTCAGCAGTCGGAAATAGATTTTCAGGCTGGAGGATTCGCTTTTCTCTGGCGTGCTCATGGTCATCGATACGATAAAAAGAGCCGAAATACTAACACACGGGTGGACGGTTGGGCCTCAGGTCGCCGGCTGAGGTATCATGGCGGCCATTTTCGAAGGAGCCCGCATGCGCGCACTCGCCTACTCTGACTACCAAGCCCTGCGCAGAGACGCCGAAGTCATAGAAGCCGACTTCTTTGGAGACAAGGTTCTACGCCTGACCGACGGCAATTACATGAAGCTGTTCCGGCGCAAGAGGCTGATCTCCTCGGCCGCGCTTTATCCTTACGCCAAACGTTTCGCCAACAATGCACTGACCCTTCGCAAACGCGGGATTGCCTGCCCCGAAGTGCTGGATACGTATCGTGTCGCCGATATCGCTCGCGATGTGGTGCATTATCAGCCGCTGCCAGGCCAGACACTTCGTCAGCTGATTGCCGAACCTGCTCGCTTCAATGACCCGGCACTGATCAGACAATTCGGGCGCTTCGTCGCTGAACTGCACAATCAGGGGATCTACTTCCGCTCGCTGCACCTGGGCAATGTCGTCATGACGCCTGAAAACCAGCTAGGGCTGATCGACATCGCCGACATGAAAACCCTGCGCCGCCCCTTGCGCAGAAACCTGTGCCTGCGCAATTTCCAGCACATGCGCCGCTACAAGAGCGACCATGCGTGGTTGCTGCAGAAGGACGGGGATCTGTTTTTCGAAAGCTATATCGAACACAGCAAGCACGTCTGGAAACGCCAGATACTCACCGAGCAACTGGCGCTCGCGGGTCAGGCGTGATCCTGCGCCACTGTCGCCTGCTTCTCGGACTTGCCAAGGCACAGTGAAAGCACGAACGGCATCCACACGACCATCCACATCGCCCGCGCACGGCCAAACACGGTGAACACATCGAACTGCTGCGCGACAGTGGCGAACACCCAGATCATCAGGATCGCCATGCCCAGGCTCTCGGCACGGTGACGCCACGCACGAAAGCCCAGCCACACCCACAGCCAGACCCACAGCGCGGTGAAGATCACGCCGTATTGCACCGCGGTGTCGAGTATCAGGTTATGGCAGTGGCCGAAGACTATCCCGCCCGCCGACACTTCATAGTCGCTACTCAGACCGATGCCCAGCCACGGACGCTGCGCAATCAGCTCCAGCGCGCCCTTGATCAGGATCATCCGCTCGGAGTCGCCGCGCTGCAGGATTGATGGTTCGAAGATCGCCAGCGCCACCGCCGCGACCAGCGCCACGATCGCCAGGATGCGATAGAAACGCCCGCCGCCGAGCAGCACCACCACTGCCGCCACGGCCATCAGCGATACGATCGAGCCACGACTGCCGGTCATGATGACAAAGGCCACCGAGCACGCCTGAAGCATTGCCCAGACGACCCGCGCGCTGAGCTTCTGCGGCCACCAGGTGCAACTGAGCACCACCAGCGCGGCGATGGTGTACCCCGCCGGATTGGGGTTATCCATGAATCCGCCGAATCCGTACATCCGGTCGATGCCACGCATCGGATAGGCGATCAGCGCTGCCAGCGAATACAGCCCGGCCAGCCCGCCCCAGAGGATCATCATGCTCTGCAGCGGCCGGTTGAACGTGCGCCCCCAGACAATCCAGCCCAGGATCAGCAGCAGAAAAAACAGCTCACGCTTGATGATGGTCAGGTATCGCTCGGCATCATGGCTCCATGCCAACGACACCAGCGACCAGGCAAACAACAGCAGGAACAGCCAGAGCTCGCGGCGGTTCAGCACCGTATGACGAAATTCGTTGAAGTAGCGAGCGACCAGGTAGAAGCAGGGCAGATAGACAAACGCCGTCAGCAACCAGCTGTAGAACTTCATGGTTGGGGTGAGCATGACCCCAGCCACGCTCCAGAACAGCCCGACCGCCAGCAGCACGCCACCGATGCCCAGGTGATCGAGGACCGAACGCAGTTGCGCAGCGCCCTGTGAAGTGATGCTGCTGACCGACTGCCGATCCTGTAAAGACTGACTCACTGTGCACCCTTGGGCTTGCGATATTTAAAGACAAAGTGCCGGAATCGCTTCCATGTCAGTCGATTCCAGCGATGGACGGGGATACTGGCGAACAGACCGCGGGCGAACTTCTTGTCGGCAACAACAGACTCCTTGAGCGCCTTGTTGATGATCGCCAAGCGGCCTGCTTCGTAGGCAGGGTTGCCCTTGTAGGCCTCGATGACCTTGAGGTCATAGATCAACTGACTCTTGTAGGCAGTCTTCGAAATATTGGTCTCATGGCGACGGTACAGGGTGACCCGGTCCGGCAGGATGTCCACCTGGTAACCGGCCTGGGCCACCCGCAGGGTCATCTGGAAGTCCTGGACCTTGATCGACGGGTCGTAGCCGCCCACCTTGTCGATCGCCTCGCGGCGGTACATGGCCACCGGCGCACCGACGGCGTAGGCGTCGGCCAGCAGCTCATCGAAGGTCCAGCGCTGTACACGGGCGTTGGCGGCGACCTTGTGCTTGAGCGGCGCGCCTTTGGAATCGATGTAGATGACCTTCGCACCCAGCAAGCCAACTTCAGGATGTTCGAGCATGTAGCTCACCTGGCGGCGAATACGCCCGGCGAGCATCACATCATCGGAGTCGTGGGTAATGATGAATTCGCCACGAGCGTGACCCAGCGCATTGTTGAGCGCGGCACTGACCCCCTTGTTTTCCTGCTGATAAAACTCGAAGCCATGCACCTGACGCAATGCTTCGATCTTTTCAGCGCTGGCATCGGTGGATCCGTCGTTGACCACGATCAGTTCGAAGTTGTCGTAGTCCTGCGCAAGGATGCTGAGCAGGCACTCCTCGATGTACAGCTCATGGTTGAAGCACGGCACCAGAACCGAGACTAATGGCCATTTCATATCCGCACTCGATCCTTGGCTTCTGGCCGCGCCTTCAAAGGCCATGTTCCCTGGGCCTGATAACGGACTTCATGACATCCTGACAGTAAGAAAAATGGCATGCGGAGGTTATCTGGATTCAAGTTAGGATCGTTATATTCAGCGCATAAACCGTTCAAATCAAATCCCTGACAGTGCTCGCAGCTTCTCGATCCAGCTCAGTGGCGCCTGTTCGCGCAACGCGGGTTCGAGTTCACGCACGATTCGCGCACCGATGGCTGCGAAGCCGAACCCAGACACTGCCAGATCCCGCCCATTGACCGCAATATGCGCAGCAAGCGTCGGGTCATCGCGCAGCACCGCGAGTTTTTCGCGCAACTGCGGGATATCGCTGTAAAACACCACGTTATGCATGTCCTGCAGGCCCAGCGCGCGGTTTTCCGCCTCACCTTGATCATAGGCAAACAGCACGCAGCCACACGCCATGGCTTCGAAATTCTTGATCATGTATTCGCCCATGCCCACATCGGCACTGACGAAAAAGCGGATGCGGTTCAGCGTGTCGCAGTATTGCTCACCGGACTTGGTTCGGGTCACCACCAGATTTTCGACTTGACCGAGTTCATCGAGCAGCGCCTTGCGACCGCTGTAGGCGACGCTGTTGGTACTGCCGACGAAAGCCAGTTCGATGTCCCGCTCGCGTCCTTGATCACTGAGCAGCGTCTCGTCGTATCCCTTGGGCACGAAGACGGCGTCGAAACCTTCCTCGCGCAGCCGCTCGCTGACCACGAACCCTGAACTCAGAACGCGCACCCATGACAGCTTGCGGTAATGAGCGCTGAATTTGCCGGTGTATTTGCAGGGGATGTAGTTCTGGTAGGCGTCGTGCTCGAGAATCACCAGATTGGGCACGGTGCGAATGAAGCTCGCCTGGCGGATTTCCTGCTTGAAGCGCAGGAAGAACACGATACGGTCGTACTGCGTGACGTCCACGTGCTGACGAAAGTAGCGACGCAGATGACGCTGTTCGTCCGAGGTCAGCCACCGCAGATCGCACTCGCAGTTCGCGGCGACGCCTTCATATAAGCGATCCAGAATCGCGCGTTGCTCTTTCTGGACCAGAAACAAGACCTTCATGGGCTTCCTTATAAAACCAGATCACTTCGAGCCCGGCCTCTCGACCCCTTGACGGTGTTGAGGGCGATCAGAGCTCCTTGCGCCAGAACAGCTCGTGGCGGCGCACGGCCTTTCTGAAAAATTCGTTTTCACCTTCGCCCGGCCAGCGTCGGCCGGCCAGCAGTTTCTGCAGCCATCGCCGGACTCTACGCTTGAGCGCAGCTGGGGGTTGCAAGTCATGCATCATACCCAAGGCCATGGCCTTGTCTCGCTGTTGTTCGGTATTGAGCTCGATACTGTAGGGCATCAGCTCTTGCGACGAGTCGAATACCGGCGGCAATGCCACGCCGCTGTAGGCATTGCCCATCGGCCAGCGATCGTTGTCGTGCAGATGATTGGCATAACCAAGCACCCATTGCGGCTGCCATTCCAGCCCCTGCAGCGCCTCGAGCACTGCCGCTTGCGAGCAGATGTGATCCGGATGCGGGTCGATGGTGGCGTGCGGCATCACCAGGACCTGCGGTCGCGCGTGCAGCAACAAAGCGCGCAAGTCGGCGATCAGGTTGTTCCAGGTCGGCGCGCCGTCGACATCGCCCGGCAACGTCATCGAGTTGAACTGACGAAACAGCCGTGTATCGCTCAAATCGGCTTCGCGCGAGGCAATGGGCTGATCAGGGGCGGCCTGCATGGCGGGCAACTGCAGACAGAAATAGCCCAGTTGCACGCACCGAGACTCCGGCACACCCGCCCAGCGCGGCACGCTGATGCTGTCCCAGGCACGCAGACGCCCTTTGATTCGCGCCGCCTCGGCAGGGCGCATGCCCATCTTCTGATAGTGCTCGGCTTCAATCTCGCCTGCGGTCAGGGTCACGATCCAGCTTTCATCGGCCTGGCTGTAAAGCCCGAAAGCGGCAAGCTCAGCGTCATCGGCATGCGGGGCGATCACCATCACGCGCTGGCGTCGGGCATCGGCTTGACGGAACGACCACAGACGCGGCTGCCCCTGAACGCTGCAACGGCGGCCGCGAATACGCAGCCTGCCAGCGCTCACATCAGCGTTGAATCCGGTCAGGTTCAAGTAACGCAGGCCTTTCACCCCGCGCTCGAAGGCCTGATCGTCAGTGCGCTCGCTGCCAGTCAATTCGATGGACGGATCGAAGAAACGTCCCAGCCACGAGCTTTTGATCGGCAGCGCCAGTACCAGTGTTTCAGAGCCATCCAGCGTGAGAGGCTGATCGACGACCAGCGCGTTGCCCTGCAGCCGTACCCCGGGCACTTCGTGGTGTTCGGCAAAGCGGTATTGGTAATCGTCGCCGGGCGAATAGAACAGGTGGTCGGAGAACCAGGCTTCGTGGGCCACCCAGCCAAGCACGGCGAGTACCAGCGGCAGCCACCAGGCGACCAGCAGGCCAAGCACAACCAGGATGACCAACGCCACCAGCAACGCCACTCGCTTGTTGCGGCGGTGGCGTTTGAGCAGTTGCTGTTTGCGGCTCAAATCTGAAACACCGGTACGGGGTTGCACCAACGATCCTTGTACTCCCGATCGGCGCGACCGAAGGAAAACCGCAGTGGCTTGCCCAGCGCCCTGGCCTGTTCCCAGGCGCTTTGCGTGTTGAGGAAGCTCAGCACGCTGCCGGGGCTGAAGTCGCGGGTCTGCGGGTCGACACCGCCGTTGATGTATTCAACGCTGATCCACTCAGGCGCCTCGACGCGGTACACCAGTTGAATGGCGATCGGCGCATCGTTGAGAAAGACCACAGAGCCCATCAACAACTCGCGCAGTAGCTCGATCACCTCGGCCATGCGCTCGGCGCCGGTCGCGGCAAAACCCCAGCGACGCTGGAACAGGTCGCAGTACATGCGTGCAAGCTCGGCACTGCTGAAGTCGGTCACCGGGCGAACGACCCCGCCGGCCTCTTCGAGCAGGCGCAATTCGCGGCGCTGGTTGTAGCGAAATTTCTTCGACAGGTCTTCTGGCGCGCGAGCCATTGCCAGTGATTCGGCCTGCGGCTTGAGGGTGGCTATGCGACCCTCACCCAGCGCCGACAGATAACGACCGCGATGCCGCACCGGCACCTGCACATCGCCTGACACCGGCAGAATCAACTCGGCGTTGCCCAGATCGAACAGGCCTTTCTTGCCGTGGCTTTTGAGCACGTCCTTGGACAACGCCAGTGAGCGGCCCCAGGTCGGGATGGCCGCTTTCAGTTCACCGTTGTGCTGCCACCCCAGGTACCGCACCGGGATTTGCGCAAGCCCGGCCAGACGCTCGACCACCAGCGGATGGGTCGCGACGCTGCCGCCAAAACGCTGCCAGGCCTGCTGGTAGCTCGGGGCATCGATCTGCGTCCAGCCACGTTCACGAAAGGCGCGAAAACGATTGAGCATCAGGACTCCGCAGTCAGGTCGGTGACTTGCGGCAAGCGCCAGAACACCGTGCGCACAGCTTCATCGGAGAACCGCTCACGCAAACGCTGGAGCATCATCTCTGCGCAGGACTGCCGTTGTTCAGCATCCAGTTGCGACAAGTGCACCAAGCCCTGAGCCAGATGCCCGGCATCGCCCAGCGGGAACAAGATGCCAACGCCTTCGACCACTTCCCTGGCGCCGCCGCAGGAGGTGGCAATCAACGGCACCCCGGCGACCATGGCTTCGAGCAGCACCATGCCGAAGGGTTCGTGATCGGAGCTCAAGGCGAACGCATCGAACGCCCTGAAGTAACGGCTGGCCTGCGGCACCTGCCCCAGCAGCAGGACCTGGCGACCGATGCCAAGCTCCATGGCCAGTTCCTTGAGGTCCTGCTCCAGTCGTCCCTTGCCCAGAATCACCAACTGGCTATCGGCAGGCAGATTCGGCAGCGCCTGTGCGAAACCACGCAGCAGCGTGGCCTGATCCTTGTCGGGGTGCAGCCTGCCGACGTTGCCCACGACCCAGGCGTCCTGCGCGATCCCAAGGGCTTCGCGCGCCTGTTCACGGGAGAGCAACGAGGCTGCGAGCGGATCGACATCGATGCGGTTGTAAAGGGTCTGGATTCGGCCGGTCGGCCATTTCGGCAGGCACTTGCGCATGTCGTCGCGCACGGCATCCGACACACCCAGCAGGCTCAGGCGCATGCGAAACAGGTGGGCAAACAGCTTGCGACTGCGGCGCTGGTAATCGCCGAAGGCATGATGCACACCGATCACCGCCAGACGCGTCGCCAGCAACGCGATGTAAATGGGCTTGAAGCGGTGGGCGATGCAGAACGCGAAATTGCGCGACGCGGCGATCTTGCGCAAGTCACGGATCGCCCCCAGCTTCAGGCCACGAATGGCCTTGGAGCTGTACTCCATGAACAGCACTTCGTCCGAGGCGCAATTGTGCGCGACCTCGGGGTCGGCCGCGCCGGTCAAGAATACCGTGGTCACCCGGTATCCCTTGCCGGCGAACAGGCTGGCGTATTGACGGGCGCAGTCGAGAAACGGCCCGTCATAGCCGTGGCAGAACTGCAACACATGGCGCTCAGCCGAGCGTGTCATAGCTGTCCGCGCCGTCTTTGACCACCAGGATGTCTTCCATGATCAGGTACTGCAGGTCCGAACCGAAGAACATGTTCAGGGCGTCGGTCGGCGAGCAGATCATCGGCTCGCCACGACGGTTGAGCGAGGTGTTCAGCGACACGCCGTTGCCGGTCAGGGTTTCCAGCGCCTTCATCATGTCGTAGTAGCGCGGGTTGTACTCGCGCTTGAGCACCTGGGCACGGGAAGTGCCGTCTTCATGGACGACTTCCGGCACGCGGGTCTTCCACTCTTCGGCAACTTCGAAAGTGAAGGTCATGAACGGCGCCGGGTGATCGATCTTGATCATCTGCGCCGCAACGGTGTCGAGCATCGACGGGCAGAAAGGCCTCCAGCGCTCGCGGAACTTGATCTGGTGGTTGATACGATCAGCCACGCCGGCAATGCTCGGGCAGCCGATGATCGAACGACCACCCAGGGCACGCGGACCGAACTCCATGCGGCCCTGGAACCAGGCCACCGGGTTGCCGTCGACCATGATCTTGGCGATCTGCTCAGGCATGTTCTCAAGCTTGCGCCACGCAGGCTGGCTCGGATGACGGGCACAGGCGGCGATCACGTCTTCGTTGCTGTACGACGGGCCGAGGTAGACGTGTTCCATCTTCTCGACCGGTACGCCACGGGCGTGGGAAACATAGGCCGCAGCGCCGACCGCAGTGCCCGCATCACCGGAAGCCGGCTGCACGAACAGCTCTTTGACTTCAGGCCGGGCGATGATTTTCTGGTTCAGCTTGACGTTCAGCGCACAACCACCGGCGAAGGCGATCTTGCCGGTTTCCTTGAGGATGTCGCCCAGATAGTGATCCATCATCTGCAGCGACAGTTTCTCGAACAGCGCCTGCATGCTGGCGGCGTAGTGGATGTACGGCTCGTCGGCGATGTCGCCTTCGCGCTTGGGACCCAGCCACTCGATCAGTTTCGGCGAGAAGTAGAAGCCTTTGCCCTTCTCTTTATAACGACGCAGGCCGATCACGTTGGCGTATTCGGTATTGATCACCAGCTCGCCGTTTTCGAAACTGGCCAGACGCGAGAAATCATACTTGCTGGCGTCGCCATACGGCGCCATGCCCATGACCTTGAACTCGCCGTCGAGCATCTCGAAACCGAGGAACTCGGTGATCGCGCCGTACAGACCGCCCAGGGAGTCAGGGTCGAAGAATTCCTTGATCTTGTGGATCTTGCCGTTTTCGCCGTAGCCGAAGAACGTCGTGGCGTATTCACCCTTGCCGTCGATGCCCATGATCGCGGTTTTCTCTTTGAAACCGGAGCAGTGATAAGCGCTGGAAGCGTGGGCCAGGTGGTGCTCGACCGGTTCGATCTTGACTTTTTTCGGATCAAAACCCAGTTGCTCAAGGCACCAGACGATCTTGTTGCGATAGCGCTTGTAGCGGCGGTTGCCCATCAGGATGGCATCGAGTGCGCGGTCCGGGGCGTACCAGTAGCGCTTGGCGTAGTGCCAGCGCGCTTCGCCGAACAGGCTGATCGGGGCAAACGGGATGGCGACCACGTCGACGTCGGAGGGCTTGATGCCTGCCTGTTCGAGGCAGAACTTCGCGGATTCGTAGGGCATGCGGTTCTTTGCGTGCTTGTCGCGCACGAACCGCTCTTCTTCGGCTGCTGCAACCAGCTTGCCGTCGATGTACAGGGCCGCGGAAGGATCATGGCTAAGGGCGCCGGACAGGCCAAGGATCGTCAATGCCACTAGGGTCTAGCCTCTTAAGTCTGCAGGCAGGCGTCGTGCGCCTGATAAATAAGGTGTGCCTGGCGCAAGTGCGGCGGGCAGCTAAAGGGCGGGATTATAGCGTAATGAAGTGCGATATGGCGCTGGGCGAACAAAAGCGTGCTGCGCCCCTCGAGCCGGGTGGCGGACGCCAGGGCACGAGCGGCGCCCGCGTCGACCCATCCTGTGACAGTGCGGCCCATGCCTGGCAATACATATCTAACGCCTCCTCCTGATTGGGCCGTGATTGATTGAAGCCTTCGAGCACGCGACTCCCTGCGTGCCATAGGCGCCCTGTTGAAAAGGGCCAATCAGGAACCCAGATCCAATGCACACCTTTACCGCTGTATCCCAGACACCCGCGGCCACCCGGACTCACGCTGATGCCGCCCTGGAACGCCTCGCCCGTACTGTCACCACCCTCTCCACTGAACTGGACGATTTACCCCTGGCCCATCAGGCACTGCTCGACGCGCTGAAGGCTGAGGACAAGCCGCTGATCGAGCACGAAATGAACAACTTGCTGCAACGACTCGAGGATTACTGGCTCGCCCCCAGCGCCTTGGGGCAAAGCCGGCGCAAGCTGTTCACCGCTCGCTTGAACAAAGCGCTGCACGATGAGGCGATCCTCAAATCCCATGAAACCGACCTGGGCATGGACGCCGCCGCATGCCTGCCGCTTTCAGCGCCCGCTATGGGCGAGCCTTCGCAAACCCGGGCGGGCGCCGCCTCGTTGCATGTGAAGCTCAACCACCAGACGTTCGTGGAAATCAAGGGTGCCCTGGTCATGAGCACCGACGCCGGGCGCACCCTGCTGGCGCTGCCCGCCTGTGGACTGACCGAGTTCGCGAGCCAGGGCGAACTGTTCGAAACCCTCGCACAGTGGCTCAACGACACAGAGCTGCGCTGGGCCTTGCTGATCAATACCGATCAACGCCACCAGGATGCGGCAGTCGCCATCGCAGAGGATCCCGAGTTGTTCATGGAGGCGTTTGGTCCTGCCGATGTACAGCTGCAATCGATCACCGACGATCCCTATCGACATGCCTTGCAACGGCAGATGGACAAACAGCGCGAGGACCTGCGCTACGCCTGTGGTGTCGGGCTGGGCACTGATCCGCAACAGCACGCCGGTCAGATCGAAGCGGCGATCCGCATGTCCGGGCTGTTCGGCCCCGAGGCGATGCTCGAGCGACGTGAGCAGGCCCTCGCCGAACATGCCCTGCGCAAGGGCCTGCCGGACTGGATAAAGATCGCATCGGCCGATGACCTGGATACTTATGGGCAGCACCTCGCCCGTCACGACCAGGCACGCCAAGCGCTGTCCAGCGTGCTCAACGGCGCCGCTTCCGCCGATCAGTATGCGCAGGTGAGCGTGCGAACGCGCCTGGCCAATGACCTTGGCTACGACCTTAAGCCCGACGACATCACCGTCACTACCCAGCGCACGCTACCGGTCACCGGGCAAAGCTATACCATTGCGCGCACCTTGACCCAGCTGGCGCTGTACGGGCTGCATCCGGGTGATCGGCAGGACGGCTCGGAGTTTCTCACCCGCAGCACCATCGGCATCGACGGCATACCCCAAGGCCCAGCCCATGCCTTGCTCACGCCGGCCTATATCGCGCGGATCATCGAGGAACTGGACCTGCGCCTGGGCTTTGCGGACTACCAGCGCACGGCGTACGCAAAGGGCGCCAACCAGAAATCAATGCGCGAGCTGATCCACATTCAGCTTGCAGAAGCCGCGTACGCCGCAAAACTGCAGGGGCACCTTTCGCCCGAAGAGTTCGCCATTGTCGAGGCGATCGCAACGTCTGCGCCGGCCGAAAACGGCGCCGTGATGCGCACCCAACACATCAGGATCAACAACAGCGGGATTCTGGGCCGCATTCTGCTGTTGCGCAAAGACAATGCCCAGGGCGAACTCGAACGGCTGATCATGTTCGCCGCCGATGCGCCACGCGAGCAGCTGTTCCAGAGCTTTCTCAACGAAACGCAGCTGCTGCATGAACTGGTGGCCTGGGCTGCCGATCCGCAGATGAGCGAGTATCTGCTTGGACAGTCGTCGGCTGCCGAGCGTCCGATGCTCGATGAGGCATTGCAGGCCCTCAGGCAGAAACCGCACCCGCTGCCCGATTTCATCCGTCTGATATCGCTGGACAGCTACGACGCAGGCCTGCGCAACTTTGTCCGCGAGCTGATCGATGTCTCGCTTTCCAGGCATCAGGCCCACACCCCGGACTGGTACCGCCAGGCCAGCGCAGCACAGCGTCAGGAATTGCTCCAGCTCGAGGACGCCAGCGCCGCAGCGATCCGTCACTATGAGGCGCAGGCCCATACCCGGGTCCAGGACTTCGAAGACTACGTGCACCAGCGCGCCAGCGAGAAGATCTGCCAACTGCTGAATGTACCGCCAGGAACGGTAGACCCCGATCAGATCGTCATTACCGCTGAACGGGAAACAATGACCTACACCCGCATGATGCGAGATGGCTACGACGACAGCATCGGCCTGTTCACAGCGGCGGCCGACGGCATGGCATCGTTCAGCGGCCCGCAAGGCGTTGACCTGAGTGCGCTGACCGCCGTCAATGTCGCCCGCTCCGTGCACGGCAAATGGCTGGCCGATGACTACACCGCCGGCATCCGGCGCAACCAGCTGGACCCAGCGTCCACCGGCTACGAGTACCGACGCCAGGCCAGCACCCTGATCACCCTTCTGCACATGCAGTCGGCAGCCTTGCGCAGCCTGCTCAAGGGGCATATCGACGCGGCTCAGTATCACTGGCTCAAGGTGGCGATCAGCAACCTGCATGACAGCCATGCCGACACGCGCGCACGCTATCCGGTCTACCCTTTGCAGATTCACATCAACAAGCCATTGATTGGATCAGGGCTGCGCGGGCTGGACGATCTGGTGATGACCAGTACCCACCTGACCCACGTGGAAACCGTCCAGGGCTGCTTTGCCCTGCTGTCCACCGACAACAGGCTGGCGCCGCTGCTCTACACGCCTCAGGCCCCGGACGGGGTCGAGTTCCGTGTGTTCAGCTCGTTCGCCGAGTCGCTCAGCGCGCCGGGCATGATTGATTACTACAAAGACCGCTGCAGGATCAATGCGCGCCGGGTGCTGTCGTTCTTCCTCAACGACATGAAGCAGGGCAATGCCAACAAGCCTCCGGTCATCCCCCGGGAATCGATCACCGACTTTGCCCATATCTGTTTCAACCGGCCGATCGAGCGCAAATTGCGCGACGTCGAAGAAACCACCAGCGGTCGCCATGACATGCTGAGCAAGGTCATCTGGAACAGCATCGACATCATCGCCACCGTGCTGACGCTGCCCTTCCCGCCTGCAAGTTTCGTCGTGGGCGTCGGGCTGTCGCTCCGTGACAGCGTCAAGGCGTATCAGGCCCTGATCGGCCATTCGCCGGAGCAGGCCGGGGCACTGATCCTGGCTGCGGCGCTGAACATGGCTGGCGCAGCAGGTGATCTGCAGGTCGGCCTGAAGGGCTTCGGCGGGGTGCTGCGCAAGCTTGCCAGAGACTCTAAAACGGGTGTTTCGCCCAAGGTCTTGAACAAGACCCCGGCAGCGACAACGCGGCAAACGCTGTACCCGGTGCAGCTGGAGAACGAGCCGTTTCTCCTCGGCAAACCCAACGCCAACGGTCAGGCTGCGGTGTATCGAAGCCTGGGCTTTGACACTGACGAGGTGTACGCGACCCGGCATTACGCGGTCAGGGACGCCAGCGGCAGCTGGCAACCGCTGGGCCAGCCCTCTTCGCCAGCGCTCGCCGGTGCGCGGCAGGTCGTCAGCGCCAATCGCGTGGTGAACATTTCCCTGCGCGACCTGCCACGGCTGAGCGAAGGGCATGCCGCCGGGGTCAGTCTGGGCAACGGCAAGTGTTTCATCGAAATGCACGGCCTGGTCTATCAGGTCAATTACGACGCCAGCGTGCGCTGCTGGCACATCGTCGACCCGGACAACCCGTTCGCCTTTTTCGGGCGTCAACCCGTCAGGTTGAACGATCAGGGGCAATGGACGCTGATCGAACGCGCCGGTCTGCGTGGTGGCGGCAAGGACGACCCGACGGGCTTCAACCCCCTGCCCGAGGACGCCGGCGCCAGCGCGCCAGCCCCGGCAAGCCTGCGTGACTTCGAGGTGCCGAAAAACTTCCAGCGGCATCTGGACCGGGTGCTCAATACTGCTCCGATGGAGGAGCTGGGCGTGGGGCTGGACGAGTTTTTCGAGATCTACTATGCGCAGATGCGTCAGGTCTATTTCATGCTCAAGGAAAAACTCTACCGCCACGCTCGAGCCTTCTTCGACCAGCCGCTGGCACTGCCGCCACGACCGCTGATTCCGGCAGTGGACGCGTCAACCCCTGTCGGCAGCTTCCTTGAGAGCGTATTTGCCAACAGCAACGGCCTGGTCCTGAGCGAGGCACCGAAATCGATCGCCAGCAAACGCTTTCTGGTCACGCACATGCACAATCTGGTCGAGCAGCGTGTCGAGGTGATCTACCTGCCTCATCTGTTCACCGACAAGCACCTGGGCAAACTGGCCAAGTATCGCGTGAAAGGCAAAAGCGTGCGTTCCGGCTCCCATGAAATCAAGAATCACCTGGAGCTTATCAACGGCGGTGCACTGAATAACCTGAGCCGCGAATACGATTACTACCACCTGATCAAGCAAGCGCATCGCCACGGCATCGAGGTGCGCCCGCTGAGTTCATCGGTGAGTTATCCGGTCGACGGCTTTGCAGTGGCGACCTCGGTCGCAGACAGCACAGCCGCTCAAAAAATGAGCAATTTTTTCGCTCACCAGCTGATCGCCAGCGATGTCGCCCAGGATCCTTCCAAGCGCTGGATCGCCCTGCTCGACCGCACGTTTGCCACCACCCACGAGCAGGTGCCCGGTATCGCCCAGCTGGAAGGCGCCATCAGCGTACATATCGAAGACGTGGCGGCAGGCCAGGCAACCCGGATCAGCGCCGATGCGGGTCGTGTCGGTATTGATGCGCAGTCCACGCCCTGCGATTTCACCCTTGCATTCGCCAACCCCAACAAGACCGACGCTGCGGCCGTTGCTGGCGTCCCCGCGCGTCTGGACACCGCGTCGACCGCCGGGGCCGGCGCAGTGACCGCCAGCCCTGACGCCGCCCGCGCAGCGCTGCGTTGGGACGACGCAACAGGCTGGAAACGCGTCACGACTCAACAGTCGAGTGTTGACAGCTCACCGACCGCGCTTCAGCAGTCGCTGAGCGATGCCGCCTATGAAGTGCCAGCGGACTCCAGACGCATCCTGCATGAGCTGGCATACGACAGGATCAGGGGGCTCGACAGCCGTTATTTCACCCTCGACGACGACATCATCCCGGTACAGACCCGATTCTTTGAGTTGCGCTCGAAGCTGCAAGTCGATTCCCGGCCGATCGTATTTGGCGAGGTTCCACTGCGCCCGGTGATGCCCGTCCTTGAACCGCAACCGAGCGCCGCGCAGTTCATCCAGAGCCTCTACCAGAACACCGACGGCATGGTCGTTGGCGAATTTCATGCCTCCATTGGCAGCAAGAAATTCATCATCGACAACCTGCCGCTACTGGCGCAGCAGAAGGTCAAGACCCTGTACATGGAACATTTGCTGACCGACCTGCATCAGGCAGACCTGGACCGCTTCTTCGACACCGGGATCATGAGCCAGAGGCTGCTCGATGACCTCAGAACGATGGACAGCGGGCATCTGACGGATCCGGACAACGTGTATAACTTCGAAAAACTGGTGATCAGGGCGCAGCAACACGGCATGGAAATTCGCGCCATCGATTGCGCGGCGAGCTACCACCTCAAAGGCGTGCGTCCCGAAACGCCGACGATTCGTCAGCAGATGATGAATTACTTCGCCTCACGCACGATTCGTCGCCATCAGGCCGTCATGGGCAAACACCGGTGGGTCGCACTGGTCGGAAACAGCCACGCCAACACCTACCGAACCGTGCCGGGGATCGCCGAACTGGAGGGCGCCATTGGCGTTCATCTGGATGACGTGGCCCCGGGAACGTCCAGGGGCATTACCCTGGACCCTGGCGAAAGCCGACGCACCCCATTGGGCAAGCAGTCAGGATTCGTCAAGGGCGACTTCAGGGTCGAGATCGAGGTGCCGGGTACGCTCATCGACCTCACGCCCCCCGCGACGCCGTCCGTGGAGGGGCGTCTGACCTTCCCGGGCATGTTCGTGATCGAGCGTGAGGCGGGCAGTGCACAGGTCATCATTCATCGATCACGGGACAGTGCGATCCATCGCACTCCCGTGCAGATCAACGCCCAAGGCAAGGTCTTCGTTGACCGTCCGAACTGGACCCAGGTCCACCTGCACCCCTTTGACAGTCCCGAGGCGCTGGCGCTGGCCCTGGAAAGGATGCACCTGCACCGCGTGGGTTGAGATCACCATCACGCAAGTGGCAGCGCTGAACGGCTGCCACCTCACATAGCACCGTCTATGGCGCTTTTGGCAGGCGCTGCTCCAGCAACTGGTGCAGCGCGCTGTCTGCCGGCCAGTTGCGCATGAATCGCGCGCGATCCTTGGCGAACGCCGCCGCGAACGCACTTGGCGAGCCGTGCTGACACATCGCATCGAGATCGATCAACGCCCAGCGGTCCTGATCCCAGAACACATTGTGCCCCTTCAAGTCGCCATGGCTGATGCGCTCACGCAGCAATTGCGCGAACAACGCATCCAGCGCCTGCAACTCGCTTTGCGGGGCCTGACCGGATTCAACGTAGGGCGCAAAGCGCTCGATGATGTCCGGGCCCGGCAGGTATTCAGTGACCAGATACGCCTTGCGCCGCAACCAGAACAAGCGTTGTTCCAGCAGCGCCAATGGCTTGGGCGTGGCGATGCCGAGGAACATCAGGCGGTTGCCTTCGCGCCACGAATGCCAGGCGCGGCTCGGGCGCCAGAAGCGCTTGAGCCAATGGGCGAAGTTCTTGATATTGTAGCGTTTGATCACCAGTGCACGACCGCCGACCTCAGCCTTGGCCACACTGGCCGCGCCGCCGGTCTTGTACAGATGGCCGCTGTCGATCAGCGAATCGGCCTGCTCGAGCACCGGAAGCATCGCGGCCTGTTCCTCACGACGAATCGCGCGCAGGCCAAACGGGCCGTCGGATACGCTGAACAGGCTGCAATCGCGGCCGACCTTGATCAGGTAATCGCGCAGGCGCCAGTGGCTGACCTTGTCGATCTGCTTTTGCAGTGCCTCCACAGGCAGGCCATGCTCGCCGTTGCTCAACAGGTAATGCACCAACAGCTCTTCAGTGAACGGCTCCAGCGACTTGGGCAACTGGGCGAAGAACACGCCCAGGTTCTCCAGCACCTTTTGTCGCGACAGGGGCTTGCCCGCTTGCTCGACACGAATCCCGGCACCATCGATCAGGTACAGCTTGCCGTCCTGACGCAACAGGTTGTCCAGGTGCAGGTCTTCCTGCCAGATGCCCTTGCCGTGCATCTGCCCGACTGCGGCAAGGGCATCGCCCAGCACGGCCTGTTGTTCGTCAGCCAGAGGCGGCAGGTGTTCAACAGCCTTCCACGCCTCGCCCAGACTCTGCGCCTTGTCGAGAAACTCGAACAGCAACCAGCCACCCTCGCCTTCCTGCAGCCCTTCGGCCAACAGCAATGGCGTGGTCAGGCCCTGGTCGGCCAGCAACTGCACCCCGGCGCGCTCGCGCTGAAAATGCCGGGGCGCCTTTTGCCCTACCAGCAATTTGGCCAGCACCGCACGGCCACGCCAGATCCCGGCGCCCACATAGCGCTGCCCCGGCAAAACCCGCAGCAGGGTCAGCAATTGCAAATCGGCAGGCCCGGCCGCATCGGCCAGCGCGATGCTCATGGGTAGCGCTGGGGTGCGACCGGCATGTTTCAGTTCAGACAAACGCATCAGTGCCCTCTTCGATCAAACATGAATGAAACGCGGATCAGCAAGTTCACACTGACTGGCCTCTGCCCGGAGGGCGTGGGAGTCTGCCGGGTGGCGCTCCACCTTCCCGACGATCTGCCGGCTACCGGCAGCAAATCCAGTACATGCGGTGTATCAGGCATAACCAGGGCGTCCGGTTTTACTACTGCTTGGCAGCAGATCGCCAGCAAGCTTGCTCCTACGGCCTGCGGCCAGAATCAAAAACAACCCCCATCGCGACCCACTTCATGCGCGGCCGTACGGTGCGAATGCAATTACCGACTGCCGCGCTTATGACTGCCGCGCTTCGCCAGGCGCTGCCACCAGGCGTCTACCAGACCGCTGTCGCCGGGCGCTTGCAGATAAGCGGCGAGCATCTCGCGGATCTGGGCCTCGTTCCACATCGGCGCCCGGCGCAGCAGCGGTTCCAGATCCTTGACCCGGTCACGCTGGCCGAAGACCGACTTGCGGGTTTTCTCAAGGTCGATCAACTGCGCCAGGTATTCGCCTGCGCGGGCCTTGAGAAAAATATGCTTGGGGTAGAAACAGCCGTGCACCTGCCCGGCCTTGTGCAGCGTGCGGGCCAGTTGTCCGCATGCCTGCAGAATCGCCAGACGTTGAGTCGCCGACAGCTCTTCCCATTGCAACAGCAGGGTGTCCAGATCGGTCCAGCCGTCCAGCGCGCGGGTCATCAGAATCGCCCGGCGCTCGCCGTCGACCTTCTGCTCGCCATAAAACACCGCGTGCAGCGCCGGAATGCCAAGCTTCTGATACAGGCTGATGTTGCGAAACTCCCGGGAGAACGAAGGCTCGCCCAGCGGATGATGCAACGTGCGAGTCAGGTAATTGCTCTGGCGCTTGAGGTAGTAGCCCGCGCCCTCGAGCTCCAGACGAAACACGCTGCTCCAGCCGCCGCGCCCGGTGTTGGGCTCATCGACGGCGTCGAGCTGCACGTCCCACAACGAATCGAAATCCGCCAGGCCATGACGCTCCAGCAGGCTGCGATCGGCGTCATCAATGAAAACACTCATTCGCGGCCCTCGAAGAAGCTGACGATATGACGAATGCGCTTTTTGTCTGACTCATTCAGGCGCTCGCGCCCGCGATATTGCAGATAAAAACGCAGACGCTGGGTGGCTGACAGGTGATATTTGGCCACCTTGTCCAGGCACGCGAGGTCCTTGGTGATGCGATAGCGCAGCATGAAACTGACCCAGAACGCGCCGTTGGGGCAGTCGATCAGAAACACCGTCGATTGATCGTCCACCAGCAAGTTACGCCACTTCAGGTCGTTATGCGTGAAGTGATGATCGTGCATGGTCCGGGTGTAGCTGGCGACCTGCTGGCTGATCCGGTCGACCCAAGCGCGGTTGTCCAGGCGCGCATCGTTGAAGCGCGCCAGCTCCGACAGATCCTCGGTGCGCGGCAGCTCGAGGGTGATCAGCGCGCCGCGATCATAGGCTGCGCCCTTGCGCTCAAGGCCCCAGGCGACGACTTCGGCCGTGGGAATACCCCACTTGGCAAAGCGCTTGAGGTTCTGCCATTCGGACTTGACCCGCGGGCGCCCCAGATAACGGCGCAGCCCCTTGCCGGCAGCCACATAGCGTTTGACGTAGTAGTTCACGCCGCCGCGTTCGACGCGGATCACCTCGGACAACGGGTCGCGGGTCAGGCGTTCACCCTGCAGGGCAAAAACAGCGTCAAGCGAGCCGAAATCGTCAGCCAGCGCAGCATACTCAGGCTCCAGGTTCCAACCAGCCATCAGAGCGCATCCCCGTAGCGCAGTTTGCGCTGGTAGAGCTTGTCGGCCTTGCCTTGCAGCCAGATCAGCAGCGCTGACTCTTCGGCCAGAATCTGGCGCAATGGCTGCTGGAAGTAACCCTTTAGAAAACGCAGCTTGTCGCGACGGGTCAGACCGATGTCCATCGCCGAGAAATACAGCGCCGCCAGATCCTTGTTGCGCCAGCGCATGGTGATCGCCGGACGTGTCTGGGCGCGGTGCAAGTCAATCACCGAGAGCTTGAAATCATCAGCGGTGACCGGTTTGTCGGTGTGCAGCAGGAAGTGGCAGATGTAGCAGTCGCGATGGTTGACCCCGGCCCGGTGCATCATCCCGACCAGACGCGCGACTTCGGCGATGTACGCCCGCTTCATGCGTGGTTCGGGCGGCACCTTGCGCCAGTCGATGCTGACGTCTTCCAGGCTTTCGGTCGGTGCCAGCTCTTCGGTAATGATGAACGAGTGCTGAGCGGCCGGGCTGTTGCCACGCTCGCCGTAGGCTACGGCGGTCATGGTCGGCACGCCGACTTCGTGCAGGCGATTGATCGCCTGCCACTCCTGGCCTGCGCCGAGCACCGGCAACTTGGCGGTCAGCAGGTTCTTGGCCACTTCGCCCCAGCCGATGCCGCGATGGATCTTGACGAAATACCCGCGTCCGTCGACTTCGGTGCGCAAGGTGCGGCGGTTTTCCAGTTCGCGATAAACCTGCCCTTCCAGCGCCTCGACGGCATCGAACGCGTCGCGTCCGGCCCACAGGCTCTTGAAAGGTTCGGCAAGGATCAGTTTCATCCGTGGTGCTCCGCCAGAATCACATCCGCAGCGTGTTGCGGCATGCTGTAAAGATCAGCCGTGTCGGCGAATGCCAGCCCGTTGCGGCCCCAAGTGGTGCGCGCGGCATCGTCCTTGAGGATGCGGGCCAGATATTGATTGAGCTGGTTCTGTTCGAACGGCTCATCGAGCACCAGGCCGCTGTCCGCCTCGGCGATGTAATGGGCGTACCCACACACGGCGCTGACCAGCACCGGCAAGCCGGCCACCAACGCTTCGAGCAGGACCGTCCCGGTGTTCTCGTTGTAGGCCGGGTGGATCAACAGGTCGGCGCCCAACAGAAAACGCGGGATGTCGCTGCGCCCTTTCATGAACGTGACGTTATCGCCCAGGCCCAAAGCGCTGCTCTGCAACTGGAATACCTTGGGGTCGTCCTGGCCGATTACAAACAGACGCGTGCGCTTTCTCAGTTCGGTCGGCAACGCGGCAAGCGCCTTGAGGGTGCGATCGACGCCCTTGGTCTTGAACCCGGAGCCGATCTGCACCAGCAGCAGATCGTCATCGCCCAGTTTGAATTCGCGGCGAAACTCGGCGCGAATCAGGGCGGCGTTTTCGGGGGCGCGACGGTCCAGGGAAATCCCCGGCGGCAGCAGGTGGAAGCGCTCGAGCGGCGTGTTGTAGTGCTTGATGAACAGCGGCTGCTGCACCTCGGAGATCATCAACACTTCAGTCTTGGCGTCCCTGGCGAACACCGCGCGCTCGTAATCGGCGAAGTGGCGATAACGGCCCCAGTATTTGTACAGGCCGTGACGCAGGTTTTGCGCCTTGTCCTCATAACAGCCATCGGCGGCGTAATACACATCCAGGCCGGGCATCTTGTTGAAGCCGATCAGACGGTCCACCGGGCGCTTGGCCAGGTCGGCGTTCATCCAGTCGGTGAGCTTTTCGTTGCGCCGGTGATTGAAGATCGCCTTGACCGGCGCCACCAGCACTTCAAAGCCAGGCGGCACATCGCCCTCCCAGATCAGGGTGTAGACGCGGATCGTGTGGCCGCGCTGCTGACACTCCAGGGCAATGCGCATGAAGTCGCGCTGCAGGCCGCCGAAGGGGAAGTATTTATAAAGCACGAATGCCAGTCGCATCACGGATGTTCCTTTGCCAGCAACAGCGAACCCAACTGATTCGCTACTCGCTCGGGATTCAGGCGAGTGAAGCACAGCGGCCACTCGCGTTCGATATCGAACCGACGCTGGTCTTCCGCCGTCGGTCGATAGGTGCATTTCTTTTGCAGGCACGGCGCACAGGCCGGATAATCGCCGGCCAGATGAACTTGCGATTTGCCGTAGGCGCCGGTCAGCCCAGGGTTGGTCGGGCCGAACAGCGACAGGGTAGGAACATCCAGCGCCGCGGCCAGATGACCCAGGCCAGTATCCACCGCAACGCAGCCTTGGGCGCTGGCCAGCACTTTGGCCACGCCTGCCAAATTCAATCTGGGCAGCACCAGCGCTTTATCAAGGCCCTCGGCGATGCGTTCGGCGCGTGCCTTCTCTGCCGGGTTGCCCCAGGGCAGATGGACCTCAAGGCCCTGGCTGATCATGCGCTCGGCCAATTGCCGCCAATACAGCTCGGGCCAGTGTTTGGTGACCCAGGTGGTGCCGTGCAGAAACAGCACGAAGGGCGCGCCGCCGCTATTGGCATCGAGCAAACGACTGCGATCCAGGCCGTAGTCGCCAAGGCCGGCGGGAACCTGATAGCCCAGCGCCTGTGCGAACAGCTGACGCAGGCGCTCGACTGCATGCTGACCGCGTGGCACAGGATACGCCCGATCATAAAAGCGTGCCGCCAGCGGCTCCCGGGCCGAATGCCGGTCCAGGCCGATGACGGGGGTTTTGACCTGGCGGGTGAGCCAGGCGCTTTTCAGCAGGCCTTGGGCGTCGATCACCAGATCGTAGCGCGTGTCACGCAGACGTTGCTTGAACTGGCGCCATTCGCCGTTCTTGAAGGTCTGCCAGAGATTCTTGCGCCAGCGCCGGATGGCCACCGGAATCACCCTGGCGACTGCCGGGTGCCAGCCGGGAATCTCGGCGAAGCCTTCTTCGACTACCCAGTCGAACTGGATGCCCGGCAGCGCGCGCATCGCATCGGTCAGTGCGGGCAGGGTATGAATCACATCACCCAGCGACGAGGTCTTGATCAGCAGTACCCGCAAGTCAGGCGACCTCGACCGGTGTACCGCCCAGGCGGCCGAGCGCGCCAACCACGGACTCAGGCTCCAGCAGTCGCAGACAGTTGTAGTGACCGAAGCGGCAGGTACGGTCGAAACACGGACTGCATTCGATGCCCAACTGGACGATCTCGACCTGATCGGCCAACGGCGGGGTGAAGCCCGGGGAAGTCGAGCCATAGACCGCCACCAGCGGACGATTGAGCGCCGCGGCCACGTGCATCAGGCCCGAATCGTTGGAAACGACCGAGTCGGCACAGGACATCAGATCAATCGCTTCGGCCAGAGAGGTTCCGCCACTGAGGTTTACCGACTCTTCACGCAGGCCCGGGATCAGTCGCTCGCGAATGCTTTCACCGACCGGATGATCGTTTTTCGAGCCGAACAGCCAGACCTGCCAACCCTCGCGGATCTTCGCTTCGGCGACCTTGGCGTAGTGCTCGGCGGGCCAGCGCTTGGACTCGCCGAATTCGGCGCCAGGGCACAGCGCCAATACCGGGCGATCGAGGCTCAAGCCGAACTTGGCCAAGGCCGCGTCACGACTGGCAGGCTCGATCTGCAAGGTTGGCCGGGGATAAGGGCGCGGCAATTCAGCGTCCTTGTCGTAGGCCAGCGCCATGAAGCGCTCGATCATCAGCGGATATTTCTGTTTATCCAGCGTGCGCACATCATTGAGCAACCCGTAGCGGAACTCGCCACGCCAGCCGGTGCGCTTGGGGATACCGGCGAAGAACGGCACCAGCGCCGATTTCAACGAATTGGGTAGCAGGATCGCCTGATCGTACTGGCCCTTGAGCGATTTGCCGATGCGCCGACGGGTCGCCAGCTCAAGCGCGCCGTGGCCGAGCGGGAAGCTCAGGGCCTTGCGCACCTGGGGCATACGCTCAAGGATCGGCCGGCTCCATTCGGGCGCCAGCACATCGATTTCGCATTGCGGGTGACGCTGCTTCAGGCACTGGAACAGCGTTTGCGCCATCACCATGTCACCGACCCAGCTGGGCCCTACGATCAGAATTCTCATGCTCAATCCAAAAACGACCAGAAACGATCAGGGAGGCTCATCAGGCTGCGTGACGCTTGCACACAGCCTGACGCCTCCCTGTCATAGCTTTATATAGGTCCACTCGTGCGAACCTTGCAGTGTTCTCACTGGCCTGATCGCGAGCAAGCTCACTCCTACAGGGAGCTTGCTCGCGATCAGGCCGCAGGACTCAATGAAGAATCCTTCATCTATCAACTCAGCCCCAGCTGCCCCCAGATCCGCATCACTTCGCGCCGTTCGTTGACAAACTGGTCACCGCTGACCACCCCTGCATCCTTCTGCAAGGCCTGTCGGTGAGCGGCTGAACGGTACGCCTTGTACACCTCACGCAGCAGGCTGGCATCGGCTGCGGGCATCAGACCTGCCTGTTCCAGCCCCTCCAGAATGCGGATGTTATCGGTGTACTTCAGCAGCGCGGGATGCTCTCTGGACCACGCCAGGGCCGCGTATTGCACCATAAATTCGATATCGACGATACCACCGGCATCCTGCTTGAGATCGAACGACGACGTGGCCTCGAAGGCATTGGCGGCCTTTCCGGCCGCAGTGCCGCGGGTACCAAGGTTGTCGCGCATCTTGGCGCGCATCTCACTGACCTCCTGACGCAACGTTGGCAGGTCACGCTCGCGCCCCAGCACCGAGGCGCGTACCGCTTCGAATCCCTTGCCGACATCGTTACTGCCCACCAGCACTCTGGCGCGCACCAACGCCTGATGCTCCCAGGTCCAGGCCTCGTTTTCCTGGTAGCGTGAAAACGCCCCGAGCGAACTGACCAGCAGGCCGGAGGCACCAGACGGCCGCAGGCGCATGTCCACCTCGTACAGCAGACCGGAGTTGGTCTGGGTCGTGATCAGATGAATGATTCGCTGCCCCAGACGGGTGAAAAACTGCGCCCCATCGATCGGCTTGGCACCATCGGTCTCAGCCTGAGGGTCACCGTCGTGGATGAACACCAGGTCCAGGTCCGAACCATGCCCCAGTTCGATGCCCCCCACTTTTCCATAACCGACTATCACGAAGCCGGGATCGCACAAGGTGCCGTCAGGTCGCTGCGGTGCACCGTGGCGGGCGACCGTATGCCGCCACGCCAGCGCAAGCACCTGCTCCAGAATCGCTTCGGCCAGCCAGGTCAGGTAGTCACTGACTTTCATCAGCGGCAGGCTGCCGGTGATTTCCGAGGCAGCGACGCGCAGGCGGTGAGCCAGTTTGAAATGGCGCAACGCCTCCATCTGCTGCTCCAGGTCATCCTCGGGGATGCGCGTCAGACGCTCACGCAGCTCGGCCGCCAGCTCCAGCGCCTGGGGCGGGCTGAAAAGACGTCCCTCATTGAGCAATTCGTCCAGCAACAGGGGGAAGCGCGCAATCTGCTCGGCAATCCAGGGGCTGGCGGCACACAAGGTCAGCAGGCGTCGAAGCGCCCCGGGGTTTTCCGTGAGCAATACCAGATAGGCCGAGCGCCGGGCCACGGCCTCGACCAACGGCAAGACACGCTCAAGCACAAGGTCGGGATTGTCATGTTCGACCGCCTGCGCCAACAGACGCGGAATGAACGCGTCCAGTCGTTCGCGTCCCAGACGCTGCATCGAGCGCAGCTGCGAACTGTTACGCAGGTTGCTCAGATGCTTGAGCGCTTTCTGCGCATCGACGAACCCGCCCTCCTGCAGCTGCAGACAAGCGCTTTCTTCGTTCTGCGACTCTTCCCACAACGGCAACCACTCACCGCCGACGATTTCTTCACCGCCGTCCTGCTGGCCTTCCTCTTCATCCGGGTCGGCGATCACCTGACGGAAATGCCAGTCCACCCGCCCGCGCCAGTACATCAACTGCTTGTGAAAGCCGTCCCAGTCGGCGAATCCCATGATGAAGGCGATGCGTGCCTGGTCGCGGTCATCGTCGGGCAGCATCTGCGTCTGGCGATCGGCGATGGCCTGAATCGCGTGCTCGGTGTAGCGCAGGAACTCGTAGCCCTGGCGCAATTCGTCGATCACCGCGCTCGGCAGATAACCTTGCCCCTCAAGGGTTTTCAGCACCTTGAGCAAGGGCCGCTGTTGCAGGCTCAGATCGCGCCCGCCGTGGATCAGCTGGAAGGCCTGGGCGATGAATTCCACCTCGCGAATGCCGCCCGAGCCCAGCTTGATGTTCGCCGCCATGCCCTTGCGCCGCACTTCCTGCTGGATCAGCTGCTTCATGGTGCGCAGCGCCTCGATGGCCGAGAAGTCCAGATAGCGGCGATAGACGAAGGGGCGCAGCATCGCCAGCAGCTCTTCGCCCTTGGCCTGATCCCCACCGACCACCCGCGCCTTGATCATGGCGTAGCGCTCCCAGTCGCGGCCCTGGTCCTGGTAGTACTGCTCCAACGCATTGAAGCTGAGCACCAGCGCCCCGGATGAACCGTAAGGCCGCAGGCGCATGTCGACACGGAAGACAAAACCATCGACGGTGACCGGGTCCAGCGCCTTGATCAGACGCTGGCCCAGGCGGATGAAAAATTCCTGATTATCCAGGGGGCGCTTGATCCCTTGAGTTTCGCCGCCTTCGGGGTAGGCGAAAATCAGGTCGATGTCCGAGGAAAGATTCAGCTCCACCGCGCCCAGCTTGCCCATGCCCAGGATAACCATGTGCTGCGCCTCGCCGCTGCGCCGCCCGGTGGGGGTCCCGAACTGCTGGCAATGGCGTTCGTACAACCATTTGTAGGCAAGGTCGATACTGCCATCGGCCATGTCGGAAAGGTCACGACAGGTTTCCACCAGATCAGCCTGGCGGGTCAGGTCGCGCCAGATAATTCGCACTTGCTGACGTGTCCGTTGCCGACGTAGATTACGCCCCAGCTCATCGTCGCTGGCAGCCTGAACCACTGCACTGGCAATCTGCCCATGCAGCTCACCAGGCGCAAAACTGCGCTCCAGCTCCCCGGATTCAGCGAGATCGAGCAGCATCTGTGGGTCGCGCACAACCTGTTCGGCGACGAAGTCACTGGCCGCGAAGATGCGCTCCATGGCTGTCAGCCGAGCAGCGGGCCACGCGTCGAAAGCCGCCTGGGCACTGTCCGTCAGAGAAGTGAGCGAGGCGCGGAACGACTGTTGCGCGCGAGTGACCAACGGCAGAAGGACGGCCGGCAGATCGGCCAGCACAGGTAGGCTCATGGTCTATCCTAGATCGGCGTTCAAAAGACTACCCGGCATGCTGGTTGTACACACGATACGGACAAGACTGTCGAACAAAGGTTAAAGATTGCTGATTCCAGCTTCTTATTGGTTTTCAGCATAACTGCTTTGCCGGCAGGGGTTGATTTTCTACCAACAATGGCAATTTGTTTCACGAAGTGACACGAGCGAAAACATCGTTCCGCTGTAGTTTTACTACTGTATATACAAGTCAAAAAGCTGAAACAGCCGAAGATTTGTAGTAAAACTACACAACGCCGGGTACAAGTCCGGTCATCCAAGAATTTTACGTCGTCTGCCCACAAGGCCAGTCGCAACAAACTCAGGCAACCGATTCTGGAAGCCTTTCCGCCCTGGAGCAAGCCATGCAAGACCTCGATCCCGTCGAAACCCAGGAATGGCTGGACGCCCTGGAATCGGTTCTCGACAAAGAAGGCGAAGACCGCGCGCATTACCTGATGACCCGTATGGGCGAGCTGGCCACACGAAGTGGTTCGCAGCTGCCGTACGCCATCACCACGCCATACCGCAACACCATTCCCGTCACCCACGAAGCACGCATGCCTGGCGACCTGTTCATGGAACGCCGCATTCGCTCGTTGGTGCGTTGGAACGCCTTGGCGATGGTGGTCAAAACCAACATCGGCGACCCGGATCTGGGCGGTCACATCTCCAGCTTCGCTTCCAGTGCGACCCTGTATGACATCGGCTTCAACTACTTCTTCCAGGCCCCGACCGACGAACACGGCGGCGACCTGATCTACTTCCAGGGTCACGCATCGCCAGGCGTCTACGCCCGTGCGTTCATGGAAGGCCGCATCACCGAAGACCAGATGAACAACTTCCGTCAGGAAGTCGATGGCAACGGTCTGTCGTCTTATCCACACCCGTGGCTGATGAAGGATTTCTGGCAGTTCCCGACCGTTTCCATGGGTCTGGGTCCGATCCAGGCGATCTACCAGGCGCGCTTCATGAAGTACCTGGAGCACCGCGGCTATATCCCTGAAGGCAAGCAGAAAGTCTGGTGCTTCCTGGGCGACGGCGAGACCGACGAGCCGGAATCCCTGGGCGCCATCGCCCTGGCCGGTCGTGAGAAGCTCGACAACCTGATCTTCGTCGTCAACTGCAACCTGCAGCGTCTGGACGGTCCGGTTCGCGGCAACGCCAAGATCATCCAGGAACTGGAAGGCGTGTTCCGTGGTGCTCAGTGGAACGTGACCAAAGTCATCTGGGGCCGTTTCTGGGACCCACTGCTGGCCAAGGACGTCGACGGCATCCTGCAACGTCGCATGGACGAAGTCATCGACGGCGAATACCAGAACTACAAGGCCAAAGACGGCGCCTTCGTTCGCGAACACTTCTTCAACTCGCCAGAACTCAAGGCCATGGTTGCAGACATGTCCGATGACGAAATCTGGAAGCTCAACCGTGGCGGCCACGACCCGTACAAGGTCTATGCGGCTTACCACGAGGCGGTCAACCACAAGGGTCAACCGACCGTGGTTCTGGCCAAGACCATCAAAGGTTATGGCACCGGCGCCGGTGAAGCGAAAAACACCGCGCACAACACCAAGAAAGTCGACGTGGATAGCCTGCGTCACTTCCGTGACCGCTTCGACATCCCGGTCAAGGACGATCAACTCGAATCCCTGCCGTTCTTCAAACCTGAAGAAGGCAGCGCCGAGGCCCGCTACCTGAGCGAGCGTCGCGCTGCACTGGGCGGCTTCGTCCCACAGCGTCGCGCACAGAGCTTCAGCCTGCCGACTCCGCCGCTGGAAACCCTCAAGGCGATCCTGGACGGCTCCGGCGACCGCGAAATCTCCACCACCATGGCCTTCGTGCGCATCCTGGCGCAGCTGGTTAAGGACAAGGAAGTGGGCCAGCGTATCGTTCCGATCATCCCGGACGAAGCCCGTACCTTCGGTATGGAAGGCATGTTCCGCCAGCTGGGCATCTACTCTTCCGTCGGCCAGCTGTACGAGCCAGTCGATAAAGAACAGGTGATGTTCTACCGCGAGGACAAGAAAGGTCAGATCCTCGAGGAAGGCATCAACGAAGCGGGCGCGATGTCCTCCTTCATCGCTGCCGGTACCTCGTACAGCAGCCACAACCAGCCGATGATTCCGTTCTACATCTTCTACTCGATGTTCGGTTTCCAGCGTATCGGCGACTTGGCATGGGCCGCAGGCGACAGCCGCACCCGTGGCTTCCTGGTTGGCGGTACTGCTGGTCGTACCACCCTGAACGGTGAAGGTCTGCAGCACGAAGACGGTCACAGCCACATCCTGGCCTCGACCATCCCGAACTGCCGCACCTACGATCCAACCTACGGCTACGAGCTGGCGGTGATCATTCAGGACGGCATGAAGAAGATGTTCGAAGAGCAACAGGACGTCTTCTACTACCTGACCGTGATGAACGAATCCTATGTCCAGCCTGCAATGCCGGCCGGTTCCGAGGAAGGCATCGTCAAGGGCATGTACCTGCTCGAGGAAGACACCAAGGAAGCGGCGCACCACGTGCAACTCCTGGGTTCGGGCACCATCCTGCGCGAAGTACGCGAAGCGGCGAAGATCCTGCGCGAGCAGTTCAACGTCGGTGCGGACGTCTGGAGCGTTACCAGCTTCAACGAACTGCGTCGCGACGGTCTGGCCGTAGAACGCGCCAACCGCCTCAAGCCAGGTCAGAAACCACAAGTGAGCTACGTTGAAGAGTGCCTCAACGGCCGTAAAGGTCCGGTGATCGCTTCGACCGACTACATGAAACTGTTCGCTGACCAGATTCGTCAGTGGGTTCCGACCAAGGAATACAAAGTCCTGGGCACCGACGGTTTCGGCCGTTCCGACAGCCGCAAGAAGCTGCGTAACTTCTTCGAAGTTGACCGTCACTTCGTTGTGCTGGCAGCTCTGGAAGCCTTGGCCGATCGCGGCGATATCGAACCTAAAGTGGTGGCCGAAGCCATCACCAAGTTCGGCATCGACCCGGACAAACGCAACCCGCTGGACTGCTAAGCGTCTGCGTTAAAGATCGAAGTAAGCGCTGACCGATTGCGCGAAACAGCCAAGGATGCGGAATTTACTCCGGTAAATGAGCATCCAAGGCTGTTTCGTCGCACTACCGCCAGCGCAATCGAGTGAACAGGTTCTCCTAAGGAGAGACATTGTGAGTGAGCTAATTCGCGTACCCGACATCGGCAACGGTGAAGGTGAAGTCATTGAGTTGATGGTCAAGGTCGGTGATCGCATCGAAGCGGACCAGAGCATTCTGACCCTGGAGTCGGACAAGGCGAGCATGGAAATCCCTGCTCCCAAGGCCGGCGTCATCAAAAGCATGAAGGTCAAGCTGGGCGACCGCCTGAAAGAAGGCGACGAGTTGTTCGAGCTGGAAGTCGAAGGCGAAGCTGCTGCACCTGCTGCAGAGCCAGCTGCTGCCGCTCCGGCGCCAGCGCCAGCGGCTGAAAAACCGGCTGAAGCTGCCCCTGCAGCTGCTGCACCAGCACCTGCCGCCGAGGCTGCCGTTCAGGACATCCACGTTCCTGACATCGGTTCGTCGGGCAAGGCACGCATCATCGAGCTGATGGTCAAGGTTGGCGACAGCATCGAAGCCGACCAATCGCTGATCACGCTGGAATCGGACAAGGCCTCGATGGAGATTCCTTCTCCGGCGGCAGGCGTGGTCGAGAGCATCAGCGTCAAGGTCGAAGACGAAGTTGGCACCGGCGACCTGATCCTGAAACTGAAAGTCGCAGGCGCCGCACCCGCTGCTGCACCAGCCCCGGCAGCCGCCCCCGCGGCGGAAAAAGCCCAGGCCCCTGCTGCCGCTCCGGCCGCTGCTCCGGCTGCCAAGACAGAAGCTGCACCGGCACCTGCCGCAGCCCCGGCCAAAGCCGGCGCCAAGGTACACGCAGGCCCGGCTGTTCGTCAGCTGGCGCGCGAGTTCGGTGTCGAGCTCAACGCTGTGTCCGCCACCGGTCCACACGGCCGTGTCCTGAAGGAAGACGTGCAGGCGTACGTCAAATCCATCATGACCAAATCCAAGGACGCACCCGCTGGCGGCGCTGCCGGCGGCATGGGCATCCCGCCGATTCCGGAAGTCGATTTCAGCCGTTTCGGCGAGATCGAAGAAGTGCCGATGACTCGCCTGATGCAGCTGGGTGCGACCGGCCTGCACCGCAGCTGGCTGAACATCCCACACGTCACTCAGTTCGACCAGGCCGACATCACCGACCTGGAAGCTTTCCGCGTCGCGCAGAAAGCCGTCGCTGAAAAAGCCGGCGTGAAACTGACTGTCCTGCCGTTGCTGCTCAAGTCCATCGCGCACCTGCTCAAGGAACTGCCGGACTTCAACAGCTCGCTGGCGCCAAGCGGCAAGGCGATCATCCGCAAGAAATACGTCAACGTCGGTTTCGCCGTAGACACGCCGGATGGCCTGCTGGTCCCTGTGATCAAGGACGTCGACCAGAAGAGCCTGCTGCAACTGGCTGCCGAAGCCGCCGTGCTGGCTGAAAAAGCGCGCACCAAGAAGCTCTCGGCCAACGAGATGCAGGGCGCCTGCTTCACCATCTCAAGCCTGGGTCACATTGGCGGTACCGGCTTCACGCCGATCGTCAACGCGCCTGAAGTGGCGATCCTGGGTGTTTCCAAGGCCACCATGCAACCGGTCTGGGACGGCAAGGCTTTCCAGCCGCGCCTGATGCTGCCGCTGTCGCTGTCCTACGATCACCGTGTGATCAACGGTGCCGCAGCTGCCCGCTTCACCAAGCGTCTGAGCGAATTGCTGGCGGACATCCGCACGATTCTGCTGTAAGCCTCGTCAGGCCCGCGTCCAGCGACGCGGGCCTGTACAGTTTTTCGAGCTGCCACGCTCGTACCTCAACCCCGCTCATTTGGCGGGGCTTTTTTTGGGCGGGTGGTTTTGGATATTGGATATTGGGGTTGGGGTTGGGGTTGGGGTTGGGGTTGGGGTGCATATCGGGGGTCGGTGGTGACGCTGATATGGGTTCGGCCTAACGGCCAAACTGTTCCGCCTTCGGCGGGTTACTTGAAAAGACACCAAGTAACCAAGTGTCCTGGCTCCCTGTTCGGCCCGACTTCGTCGGGTTCCCTCGACTCCGGCATTGCTCCGTGGGCCCGCCGCCATCCGCCATCCATGGCGGGGGGCGGCTCTCGCGGCATCCATGCCGCTCGGCCCACTACGCAATACCTGCGCTCGGCCTTCCAAAGTCGCAATGGGTGGCGCCCATAAAACCTGCGCATGAACCACAAAAAGATTGCGACGCGCTGGTGCTAACGCACGTCGCTTGTTGAGGTCGACACGGTCTATGTAGGAGCCGGCTTGCTGGTGGTGGACGCGATGCACCTGATCCGCCGCGCCGTCTGACTCTACTGCCGCTGCCCGGCAGATCACTGGCAAGCCAAGCTCCCACGGCCTGCGGCCAGAATCAGAAGCAAGCGGCGCAACAGGGAGTCCATTGCTTCTGCCCGCAGGCCCTCAGATGTCCACCCGCTTCTGCCCGGAGGGCGTGGGAGTTGGCTTGCCGACGATCTGGCGCGAAGCGCCAGCAAAGCCTGTGGACGCGATGCACCTGACCCCCGCGCCGTCTGACTCTACTGCCGGTGCCCGGCAGATCGCTGGCAAGCCAAGCTCCCACGGCCTGCGGCCAGAATCAAAAGCGGGCGGCGCAACAGGGGTCGATTGCTTCTGCCCGCAGGCCGTCAGAGGTCCACCCGCTTCTGCCCGGAGGGCGTGGGAGTTGGCTTGCCGACGATCTGGCGCGAAGCGCCAGCAAAGCCTGTGGACGCGATGCACCTGATCCGCCGTGCCGTCTGACTCTACTGCCGGTGCCCGGCAGATCGCTGGCAAGCCAAGCTCCCACGGCCTGCGGCCAGAATCAGAAGCAGGCGGCGCAACATGTCGATTGCTTCTGCCCGCAGGCGCTCAGATGTCCACCCGCTTCTGCCCGGAGGGCGTGGGAGTTGGCTTGCCGACGATCTGGCGCGAAGCGCCAGCAAAGCCTGGGGACGCGATGCACCTGACCGGCCGTGCCGTCTGACTCTACTGCCGGTGCCCGGCAGATCGCTGGCAAGCCAAGCTCCCACGGCCTGCGGCCAGAATCAGAAGCAGGCGGCGCAAGGGGGGCGATTGCTTCTGCCCGCAGGACGACAGATGTCCACCCGCTTCTGCCCGCAGGCCCGCAGATGTCCACCCGCTTCTGCCCGGAGGGCGTGGGAGTTGGCTTGCCGACGATCTGGCGCGAAGCGCCAGCAAAGCCTGTTGACGCGATGCACCTGATCCGCCGCGCCGTCTGACTCTACTGCCGGTGCCCGGCAGATCGCTGGCAAGCCAAGCTCCCACGGCCTGCGGCCAGAATCAAAAGCACGCGGCGCAAGGGGGGTCGATTGCTTCTGCGCGCGGCCGTCAGATGTTCACCCGCTTCTGCCCGGAGAACGTGGGAGTTGGCTTGCCGACGATCTGGCGCGAAGCGCCAGCAAAGCCTGTGGACGCGGTACACCTGGCCCGCCGCGCCGTCTGACTCTACTGCCGGTACCCGGCAGATCGCTGGCAAGCCAAGCTCCCACGGCCTGCGGCCAGAATCAAAAGCAGGCGGCGCAATAGTCCAAAGCTGCTTGAGGAGCTTGTCTGAAACCATAGAATCTCCCACACTGGATCGGGTTCACGCCAAGGGTCGGAGATACAAATCCTGCAGCAGCACGGCTTGCCGCCGGCGTCCTCAAGATTGCTAACGCCGGCAGGCCGGACTGCTGCAAGACCGGTGTCTAACATCTGCTTTTGCTACTGCTTTTTCGAACGCGACAGTCCAGACACCACCGATCGCGACTTGGGTGCAGGCCAAACGCAGGCGATGCGCAGTGGGTCGAGCGGCATGGATGCCGCGAGAGCGCCGTCAGGACATGGATGTCCGTTCGGCGCGGGCCCACGGAGCATCGCCGGAGTGCGGGTATTCCGACGAAGGAGGAACCAAACCAGGAGCAAGCACTTTTGGTTACTTTTGGTGCGTTTCAAAAGTAACTCGCCGAAGGCGAAACAGTTCTGCCTAACGGCAGAACCACCTACCAGCGAAACCCGACTTACAGGATAAACACAAGACCAACGCGCCCATGCCCGCTACAACATCAACCACTTACTGCCCTTTCCCGACAAATCCGACCAACAACCTTCAGTTAATCCCCGATTTGCCGACAGATTTATAGCACTAAGCCATCGCGCTCACTTGTCAGCCCGTTCGCCATGATGCAACCTTGCGACACGCGATTTCACAATGGGCTCCTTGCCCATGCGCGACCGTACTCTTAAAGCGAGTTCCTTCATGAAAAGCCAACCTGATGCTGCCGCTCGATCGGCAGCCGAGGTCGTGACGCAATTGCCGGTGCCCTCGCGGCTCGGCATGCTGCGTTTCGAGCGGCTGAATGAAGCGAGCTGGGCGATGCTGTACCTGGACCCCAACTGCGAAAAGCAATTCGACATGCCGGCCATGGAGTTGTGCGCGCTCATTGGCGCCCCCTATGCCAGCCTGATGGAGCCCGAGGCGCGTTATCAACTGCACGACGCCGTGCAAATGCAACTGGCCGTCAATTCCCACTACGTGATCCGCTATACCCTGCACACCACCCGCGGCCCATTGGGCCTGCTGGAGATCGGTGAAGGCTACAAGCAACACAACCGGCATCTGCTACGCGGTTACCTGATGGTCGTGGATGAGGTGTTCGAAGCCAGCGAACTGGCGTTCAGCCCGGACCTGGAAGTTCAGAACTCGCGCCTGCAAATCGCCCTGGAACTGAACCAGCGCGCCCAGCACGAACAGCTTCAGCACCTGGAGCGCGTACGTGCCCAGCAGAGCCTGATCCTGCGCCTGGCACGTCATCGCTACAGCTCCAGCAACTCGCTGCAGGAAGCTGCGGAGCTGATCACCAAAAGCGCCTGCGAGATCTACGACATTTCCTGCGCCAGCATCTGGAATCTCAACGCCAAGGTGCTCGAACCGATAGCCGAATACCGTCGCGACACCGACGCCTACCGCAAACCCCCGCCCATCGACGTCAGCCGCTTCCCCAGCTATCTGGAAGCGCTGCATACCAGCCGCGCCATTGATGCCAATGACGTCGAGCTGGACCCGCGTACCCGTGAACTGGCCGCGAGCCTGCGGCCGCGTGACATCAACGCCATCCTCGACGCCAGCGTGCGAATCGATGGCCAGGTGGTCGGCGTGTTGTGCCTTGAGCAGACGGGTACCCCCCGCGAGTGGCAATCCGACGAAATCGCCTTTGCCGGCGAGCTGGCCGATCAGTTCGCTCAAGCCATCAACAACCACAACCGGCGCACCGCCACCAACGCGCTGCACCTGTTTCAGCGCGCCGTGGAGCAAAGCGCCAACGCGTTTTTGCTGGTCAATTGCGACAGCGTGGTCGAATACGTCAACCCAAGCTTCACCGAGATCACCCAGTACACCGCCGAAGAAGTTCACGGGCATCGCTTGTCGGAGCTGCCGGCGCTGGAGAATCTCAACTCGCTGCTGCTCGATGCCAACTCAAGCCTGGCCACGGGCAACAGCTGGCAGGGCGAGTTCAAGAGCCGTCGCAAGAATCTGGAGCCCTACTGGGGCCAGCTGTCGATTTCCAAGGTCTTCAGCGATAACCGCGAGCTTACTCATTACATCGGCATCTACGAAGACATCACCCAGGCCAAGCTCTCCCAGCAGCGCATCGAGCGCCTGGCCTACACCGATAACCTGACCAATCTGGGCAACCGTCCGGCGTTCATCCGCACCCTCGACGAACACTTCGCGCGGGACATCGAAACCCCGATCAGCCTGTTGTTGGTGGACATCGACAACTTCAAGCGAATCAACGACAGCCTTGGCCATCAGACCGGCGACAAGCTGCTGATCAGCCTGGCCCGACGCCTGCGCAACAGCCTGAGCCCGACCGGGATCCTGGCCCGTTTCGCCAGTAACGAATTCGCCGTACTGCTGGATGACACCGGCCCCGAAGACGGCCAGCGTATCGCCAGCCAGGTGCTGACCACGCTGGACAAGCCGATGTTCGTCGACAACCAGCTGATCAGCGTGACCGGTTCGGTGGGCCTGGCCTGTGCCCCGCTGCATGGCCGCGATCCACAGACCCTGATGAAAAACGCAGGTCTGGCGCTGCACAAGGCCAAGGCCAACGGCAAACATCAGGTGCAGGTCTTCACCGAGGCGCTGAACGCCGAGGCCAGCTACAAGCTGTTCGTGGAGAACAACCTGCGTCGCGCGCTGACGCAAAACGAGCTGGAAGTCTTCTACCAGCCCAAACTTTGCCTGCGTACCGGCCGCTTGCTGGGCATGGAGGCGCTGTTGCGCTGGAATCATCCGGAAAAGGGCATGATCCGCCCGGACCAGTTCATCAGCGTGGCCGAAGAAACCGGTCTGATCATTCCGATCGGCAAGTGGGTCGCACGCCAGTCCTGCCGCATGAGCAAGCAATTGACCGCCGCCGGATACGGCAAGCTCCACGTTGCCATCAACGTCTCACCCAAGCAGTTTTCCGACCCGGAGCTGGTCAGTTCGCTGGCCAGTATCCTGCGCGAAGAACAGCTCGACCCGTCGCTGCTGGAGCTGGAACTGACCGAAGGTCTGCTGCTGGAAGCCACGGAGGACACGCGCCTGCAGCTGGAATCGCTGAAAACCCTGGGCCTGACCCTGGCCATGGACGACTTCGGCACCGGGTATTCGTCGTTCAGCTACTTGAAAAAATTCCCCATCGACGTGATCAAGATCGACCGCAGCTTCATCCGCGACATCCCGGATGACCAGGACGATATGGAGATCACTTCAGCGGTCATCGCCATGGCGCACAACCTCAAGCTGACGGTGGTCGCCGAAGGCATCGAAACCGCCGAGCAACTGGCCTTTCTGCGTCGCCACCGCTGCGACGTGGGCCAGGGCTATCTGTTCGACAAACCGATCCCGGGCGAAGACCTGATCGACAAGCTGCGACGCTACCCACGCGGCCCGCTGGCCTGATTCGCCACAACGCGCTTCCTGCTCCAGACGTTGTGCGGCACACTTGTCGCCTGGCATTTGTAACAGCCCAATCTGACCCCATATACGTCCTTCACTGACAAACCCTGTCGGTCGTCCTGTCCCAGAGAGGATTCGCCTCATGGTCTTGCGCTCGGAAATTCTTGTGAACAAAAACCAACTGCCTACCGCCCAGCAAGCACTGCCAGGCCGCGAAACACCGATGAACATCCCGGAAGAACACTTCGTCAACGGCCATCCGCTGCTGGGGCCGTTCCTGGTGGACGTCGATTTCGCCATTTTCGGACTGGGTTGCTTCTGGGGCGCGGAGCGTCGCTTTTGGCAACGTGACGGCGTTTACAGCACAGTCGTGGGCTACGCCGGTGGCTTTACGCCGAACCCGACCTACGAGGAAGTGTGCTCCGGCCTGACCGGCCATAGCGAAGTGGTACTGGTGGTTTACGAGCCCGGGAAGGTCAGCTACGAAGAGCTGCTGGCGATGTTCTGGGAACTGCACAACCCGACCCAGGGCATGCGTCAGGGCAATGACATCGGCACTCAATACCGCTCGGTGATCTACGCTACCAACCCCGCGCAACTGCAAGCCGCCAAGGCCAGCGCCGAGGTGTTCCAGGCTGAACTGACCAAGGCCGGCCTGGGCGAAATCACCACCGAGATCGACCAGGCACCGACCATGTACTTCGCCGAGGCCTATCACCAACAATACCTGGCCAAGAACCCCCAGGGTTATTGCGGCATTGCCGGGACCGGTGTGTGCATGCCGCCGAGCTTGAATCCGTAAGCCTCCACGATGCCACGGCCGTCACCCAAATCGGTATGGGCCATGGCTTCTGCCCGGAGGGCGTGGGAGCTGCCGGGGTGGCGCTCCACCTTGCCAGCGATCTGCCGGGCACCGGCGGTAGAATCAGGCAGCGCAGTGGGTCAGGTGCATAGCATTCACAGGGTTCGCTGGCGCTTCGCACCAGATCGTCGGCAAGCCGGACTCCCACGCCCTCGGGCAGAAGCAACGAACTCCGTCGCCGCGTGCCTTTGATTCTGGCCAGAGGGCGTGGGAGCTGCCAGGGTGGCGCTCCACCTTGCCAGCGATCTGCCGGGCAGCGGTAGTAAACTGGATACTGCGTGGAATCTGCCAGACATCGATGGTCTGATTTTACTGCCAGTGCCCAGCAGATCGCGGGCGAGCCGGACCCCCACGGCCTGCGGCCGGAATCAGAAAGCGGACATCCGGCAAATCAGGCTTCGGCAATCAACCAATCCATCCGCCAGTCGCCCTGGGTCTGCCCCAGTTTCTCGGCGAGCCATGGCAGCAACTGGCGCAACTCCTCTTCCAGTCCCCACGGCGGGTTGGCGATGGCCATCCCCGAGCCGTTGAGGCTGTTCGGCGTGTCCAGCGGATGCACCAGCAGCTCCACGCGCAGCAATTTTGGTGCGCCGGTTTCGGCCAGTTCCTGATAGAAACGCTTGAGCGCGCGCTGATCCTTGACCGGGTACCAGATGGCGGCGACGGTCTGACGCATGCGCCCGATGGTTTCCTTGAGCGCGACCGAACAGCGTTTCATTTCGTCGAGCTGCTCGAACGGCGGGTCGATCAGCATCACGGCGCGCTTCTCCTGCACCGGTAGCAAGGCACGCGGCACATGCCAGCCTTCGCCCAGATGCACCGCCACGCGGCGGTCGTATTTCATGTTGTCCTTGAGCAGCGCGCCGTCTTCGGGGTGCTTCTCATTGAGCAATACACGGTCCTGTTCGCGGGTCACACGGCGCGCCAGCTCCGGGGAGCCTGGGTAGTAACGCAATTCGCCGGTCTTGCGGTTCATCTGGCGGATCGCATCCATGTAGCCGGCGGCCACCGCAGGCACGTCGTCCGCGTCCCACAGGCGGCCGATGCCTTCGAGCCACTCACCGGTGCGCGTCGCCTGATCACCCTGCAGGTCATACAGACCGAGACCGGCGTGGGTGTCGATATAGGCGAGGGGCTGCTCCTTGCGCGACATCAGCGCGATAAGGCGAGTCAGGACGATGTGTTTGAAGACGTCGGCATGGTTGCCGGCGTGGAAGGCGTGACGGTAGTTCATGGCGGCTCCTGGAAGGCTGCGGAGTTTAACAAAACAGCCGAGGTTGCGCAGACCACTCAGGCGATGGAGCAAAAACGCAGGCAAAAAAAGCCCCGGTTAAGCCGTTACAAAACCGGGGTTGAGGGACTTGCGCGGAGCAGAGGGTGACCAAACCGTAATCCGAGCAATACAAGTGGCGGCATTATGCCGAATTAACCAAACGGTTACATAGCCGAAAACGACACGCTTATGCGCATGCCAGACATTGCCGACGACAGGTCTTGCCGAGCGTGCAGCGCGCTACCAGAATCGCCTCAACCCCCCATAAAAGGAGCGAGCGTCATGATGCATGCAGACCTGATCGACCAGGACGATCTACTGGGTCAACTCCGATCGATCGGCTTTGAAATGCCCTCCGGAGCGACTCCCGAACAAGCCTGCAGCCAAGCGGTATGCGGCCTGACCGACGACCGCGCCAGGGCATTGCGCCAGTTGGTGGAAAGAATGCTCACCAGCAGCGCGACCATCCTGCCGGCAGTCCGTCAGGCGATCGATCAACAGTTGCTACCGGCACTGGCTTCCTACCAGACTGCACGCGTCAAGGCTTGATCAAGGATGGCGCTCTCGGCCTGGACCGGCAGGCAGATGAGCGCCAAACCTTCATCACAGATCCTTGAGTACGACCAGCAGACGGGCCCCGCCTTGCTTGTCCGACTCCGTGCCAGTGCGCAGGAGAAAAGTCTTGCCGTGGTCGTTGGTCAAAATGTTGGTCGATGTCCAGTATTCATTGACCTGCCGCCAGCCCAGATAAGCCTCAATGTCGCCTGCGCTGGATGCGTAGGTGTCGTAGAAGAGCCTCATTTCGGCAACGCTGAGCGCTCGGTTGACCCAGGGTCGATCATTGACGCTGGACCCCCAATTGACAGGACCATACTGCGCCACCTGCACGATGGCTGAAAACGTAATGGCGAACTGCGCCGTAGCTGCGCTGCAATCGCGAACACTGATCAGCGCTGTGCCGTTACCGGCGGCGGTCACCAGGCCTTCACTGTCGACCTGCGCAACCTGTTCATCGGAGGACGCGTAGGTATACGGCGGCATCCCGCCAGTGGGCTGCCGTCGATATTGCGCCTTGGCAGGCGCGACGGGAGGTGGCTTGCCCCTGACGATGATGTAGCCGGGGATGGCCATGGCATGCGGGGCACCGAGATTCAATGCTTGCGGCCTGATTGAAAGGACCAGTGGCTCAGACACCAACCGGCCGTCCTTCACTTTCTCGAGATAGCTACGGCGTCCTGGCGATAGCTCATTCGGACTCGCCAGGTCGGTTATCGCGCCACCCGTGCGCGCCCCCTGACCGGCAGTACCCTGCCCTTGCGGACTCGCACCTTTGTCTGTCGACATGCTCCACCTCACAAATTGCATCCAGGCGATGAGTGATCAGCTCGCGCAGCGCCGTGACGCGCAGGCGCGAAACTGTGATCCAGTGGGTATTGCAGGCAAGTTTCCAGACCTGGACGGGCTGAAAACCCCTGCAGACATGAGGCACCTGTTTGCAAAAGTCGACAACTGTCAGAAATGACAGGTTTTCCCGATTGGCCGGACCGCTCGTCGTTCTGTCAGCTGTTGGGCGGGTGGAGTTGACGGATTCAGGAAGTGAAGCTCAGTTCGCCACCACCGCAGATTTGCGACGCTGCACGAGCCTCTTGCACAGCTCGGCCCCGTCGCAGATGGCTGGCGAATGCGTCGGGCCAGTCAGGGTAGCGGCGGCTGACAACCCGGACTCGCCTGCCAGCCGGCATCAACAAGCTGCGTGCGGCGGTAGTTCTACAACCGCACGCTCGCAAAGGTCGACTCGTTGCGCGCCTGGCTGAGCGCCGAGAGCGGCCCGGACAGCGGCGCCAGCACCATCGCCTGGGGAATCGGCAGCATCGCCACCTGCTGTGCGGTGTTGGAACCTACGCGCTCATCGCGCGGCGGGATGCCGAAGTATTCGCGGTAGCACTTGGAAAAGTGCGGGGTGGAGACAAAACCACAGACCGACGCCACTTCAATGATCGACATCGGGGTTTGCTTGAGCAACTGCCGGGCGCGAATCAGGCGCAGCTTCAGGTAGTAGCGCGACGGCGAGCAATGCAGATACTTCTGGAACAGCCTTTCGAGCTGACGCCGGGAGACCGCGACATAAACTGCCAGCTCGTCGAGGTCGATTGGCTCTTCGAGGTTGGCCTCCATCAGCGCGACGATTTCCTGAAGTTTCGGCTGGTTGGTGCCGAGCATGTGCTTGAGTGGCACGCGCTGGTGATCCTGCTCATTGCGAATGCGCTCGTAGACGAACATTTCCGAGATCGCAGCGGACAGTTCACGCCCGTGATCACGGCTGATCAGGTGCAGCATCATGTCCAGCGGCGCGGTGCCCCCGGAGCTGGTGAAGCGGTTACGGTCCAGGGTGAACAGACGCGTACTCATCGCCACGCGAGGGAAGGCTTCCTGCATCGCGGCCAGGCATTCCCAGTGCACGCTGCAATCGAAGCCGTCGAGCAGGCCGGCGCATGCCAGCGCCCAGCTGCCGGTGCACACCGCGCCCAGACGGCGGGACTGACGTGCCTGGCTCTGCAGCCAGCTCACGTGTTCGCGAGTGACGGTGCGTTGAATGCCGACACCTCCGCAGACGATTACGGTGTCCAGCACCGGCGCCTTGTGCATCGAGGCATCAGGGGTAATTTGCAGGCCATCGCTGGCCCACACCTGGCCGCCATCGACACTCAGTGTGGTCCAGCGATACAGCTCACGACCAGAAAGCTGGTTGGCCATTCGCAGTGGCTCAACCGCAGATGCGAGAGAAATCAGTGTGAAATTGTCCAGCAGCAGGAAGCCGATGGATTGAGGCGCACGGTTCTGGGGTTGAGCCCCGGAGTTGAACGAAGTCATCACGGTATCTCCTCAAGCGAAAAGCGGTTGATGGCCCCAGTAAGAGGCTCTTGTTGTTGGCCCTCCTCAAAGGAGAGCTTTGTCATTGCAACGCAAATGCCATGCCTAAAGTTGAATGGGCATTCAATAAACCCTGATTGCGACGTCGCGATACGTCTATTCGGTAGCGACATGGGCGTTCGATTAGCGACCTGACGATTGCCGAGCCACGGAAATGGCGGGCGCGATGAGCAATTCGGTATCACTTGTGTGAAGCACCGAAATATCGGACGAAGGGAGAGTGTCACCCCATGCACGGATGACTCGCGCAGGGTCGAAACAGGCCGGCAGGACATGGCTTTGCGCCATGCGACACGGTATGCGCGCCAAAAGGTAGCGGCGGGTTGGCAGCGTGGATCAAAAGCGAGCAGACATGAAACGCGAACTTGCTTGTGCCGAAGGCGTGGGAGCCCGCCGGGGTGGCGGACTCCTACGGGCTTCGCCCAGAATCAAAAGCATTGAAAGGACGAGGGCTCGATCAACACTCCACTGCACTCACCGCCAGCCCGCCGCGCGATGTCTCCTTGTATTTGTCGTGCATGTCGGCGCCGGTATCGCGCATGGTGCGGATGACCCGGTCCAGCGAGATGAAGTGCTGGCCGTCTCCGCGCAACGCCATTTGCGCGGCGTTGATGGCCTTGACCGCGGCAATTGCGTTGCGCTCGATGCACGGCACTTGAACCAGGCCACCGACCGGGTCGCAGGTCAGCCCCAAATTGTGCTCAAGGCCGATTTCCGCCGCGTTGCACAATTGCTCAGGCGTGGCACCCAGAATGTCTGCGAGCCCCGCCGCCGCCATTGCGCAGGCTGAACCCACCTCGCCCTGGCAGCCCACCTCGGCGCCGGAGATCGACGCGTTCTTTTTACAGAGGATGCCGATCGCGGCCGCACCCAGAAAGTAGTCCACCACATTGGCTTCGCTGACTTCATCACTGAATTTGACGAAGTAATGCAGCACCGCAGGGATGATGCCTGCCGCGCCGTTGGTGGGCGCCGTGACCATGCGTCCACCCGCCGCGTTTTCTTCATTGACCGCCAGGGCGAATAGGTTGACCCACTCCATCGCGCTCAACGTCGAGCCAATTACATTGGGCTTGCCCAGTTCCTGAAGGCTGCGATGCAGGCGCGCCGCACGACGACGCACATTCAGGCCTCCGGGCAGGATGCCTTCGTGTTTGAGACCCTGCTCCACGCACTGCTGCATGGCGCGCCACAAGTGCATCAGGCCTGAACGAATCTCTTCCTCACTGCGCCAGACCTTCTCGTTCTCCATCATCAACTGCGAGACCCGCAGGCCGTGCTTTTCACACAGCGCCAGCAGCTCGTCGGCGCTGGAAAAGTCGTAGGGCAGCACGGTGCTGTCCATATCCAGCACGCCGCTGGCCGCTTGCGCCTCATCGACCACGAAACCACCGCCCACCGAGTAATAAGTGTCGCGATGGCATTCGCCGCTGGCATCAAAGGCGAGCAGAGTCATGGCGTTGGGATGGAAAGGCAGGTTTTCGTCGATCAGCAGCATGTCGCGTTGCCAGACAAAGGGGATCGGGTGATCGCCATTGAGCTTCAGCGTGTCGGTTTCGCGCAGTTCGGCGATGTGCTGACCAATAAGCGTGGGATCGATTGCGTCCGGCCATTCGCCCATCAGGCCCATGATCACCGCGTTGTCGCTGCCGTGACCGACGCCGGTCGCCGACAGCGAGCCATACAGCCGCACTTCGATGCGCCGGACTTGCGCCAGCTGACCGCGCTCACGCAGGCCTTGAACGAATAACGCGGCTGCGCGCATCGGCCCCACGGTGTGAGAGCTGGAGGGGCCGATACCGATCTTGAACAGGTCGAACACGCTGATAGCCATTTACCGCAAACCTCCGCAAAACAGGGTTCCCGGCGCGCCGAGCGGCCGGCGACGGAGCTGCTACGCTCAAACTGCAATCCGTCGAGATGGCGGCATCATCAGCCTTTTATCTTGCCGGGCGGCGTCTCACACCGACCCACTCTTGTCCACAAACGTCGCGTCCATGCGCAAGCGAGCAGGAGCCTGTCCCCGAGGAACAAATGTCACTGTTTTCGACACTTTTTGCCGCATTGGCACTCGAAAAGCCGCCGGCGGCCGGGGAAAGAACCTGTAAGCGACGTCACTGACACTGGATACGACCCCCTATGTACTGGTTACGACGCCCCCTGTAGGCGTTTGTTTTCCCCTGCTACATGATCGTTGTCGACTCGATCGCCAGACGCAGTGAAAGAGCTGTTTTCCAACTTGACTCGCCGACACCAAAAAAACGCGTCAGCCCGCTGATGACGAGAAGAAAACACCTAAGGAGTCCAACCATGAAAGGTTCACAAAAGCTGTTGCTGGGCGTTGTGCTGAGTCTGCCCATCCTGGCCCAGGCTGCAGAGCCTGCCGCCTGCCAGACGGTCAATTTTTCCGATGTAGGCTGGACCGATATCACTGCAACGACCGCTACCACCAGCGTGGTCCTGCAGTCACTGGGCTACAAGACCAAGACCACGATGATTTCCGTGCCCGTGACCTACAAGTCGCTGGCCGATGGCAAGAACATGGACGTGTTCCTCGGCAACTGGATGCCCACCATGGAAAACGACATCAAGGCTTATCGCGACGCCGGCAGCGTCGAAGTGGTGCGCACCAACCTCACCGGCGCCAAATACACCCTGGCCGTGCCGCAAGCGTTGTACGACAAAGGCCTGCACGATTTCGCCGACATCGCCAAATTCAAGAAAGAGCTCGACGGCAAGATCTACGGCATCGAGCCTGGCAACGATGGCAACCGCCTGATCCAGAGCATGATCGACAAAGATGCCTTCGGCCTGAAAACCGCTGGCTTCAAGGTCGTCGAGTCGAGCGAAGCGGGCATGCTGTCGCAGGTCGATCGCGCCTCCAAGCGTGACACCGCCGTGGTCTTCCTCGGCTGGGCGCCGCACCCGATGAACAAGCGCTTCAAGATCCAGTACCTGACCGGCGGCGACGATTTCTTCGGCCCCGATTTCGGCGCTGCAACCGTGGCCACCAACACACGCAAGGGTTACACCGCCGAATGCAGCAACGTCGGTCAGCTGCTGAAGAACCTGCAGTTCACGGTCGACATGGAAAGCTCACTGATGGGCAACATCCTCGACGACAAGATGAAGCCTGAAGCAGCCGCCAAGGCGTGGCTGAAGAAAAACCCTCAAGTACTCGACACCTGGCTGGCGGGTGTCACCACAGTGGACGGTAAACCTGGCCTGGAAGCCGCAAAAGCCGAGCTGACGAAGTAACTCGACACGCAGGCGGGTCCGCCCGCCTGTTGTCCTCTTTTCATCCCGCACGCGGACAATCGATATCATGCTGACTGATCATAAAATCCCCCTAGGCCAGTACATCGCAGGCTTTGTCGAATGGTTGACGCAACACGGCGCCAGCACCTTCGACGCCATCGCTTCGTCACTGGAAACCATGATCCACGGACTGACCGGCGGTCTGACTTGGTTCAACCCTTTTGTGCTGATCGGCCTGATTGCTCTGCTTGCTCATTTCATCCAGCGCAAATGGGGCCTGACCGCCTTCGTCATCATCTCCTTTCTGCTGATCCTCAACCTGGGTTACTGGCAGGAAACCATGGAGACCCTGGCGCAGGTGTTGTTTGCCACGCTGGTGTGCGTGGTGATCGGCGTGCCGCTGGGCATCATCGCGGCGCACAAGCCGATGTTTTACACCTGTATGCGACCGGTGCTGGACCTGATGCAGACCGTTCCTACATTCGTTTACCTGATTCCTACCCTGACCCTCTTCGGGCTGGGTGTGGTGCCGGGTCTGATTTCGACGGTGGTGTTCGCGATTGCGGCGCCCATCCGACTGACCTATCTGGGCATCTGCGATGTCCCGCAAGAACTGCTCGACGCCGGCAAGGCCTTCGGCTGCTCCCGTCGTCAACTGCTGTCCCGGATCGAACTGCCCCACGCCATGCCAAGCATCGCGGCCGGTATCACCCAGTGCATCATGCTGTCGTTGTCGATGGTGGTGATTGCCGCACTGGTGGGCGCCGACGGTCTGGGCAAACCCGTGGTCAACGCACTGAACACCGCTGATATCGCCCTGGGCTTCGAAGCGGGCCTGGCGATCGTATTGCTGGCAATCATGCTCGACCGTATCTGCAAACAACCCGACGCTAAAGTGAGGGCCGACGCATGAGCATCATCAAATTCGACCAGGTAGACGTCGTCTTCTCCAAAGACCCGCGTGAGGCTCTCAAGCTGCTGGATCAGGGCCTTGCGCGGCCAGAAATCCTGAAGAAGACCGGTCAGATCGTTGGCGTGGAAAAAGCCAGCCTGGAAATCAACAAAGGCGAGATCTGCGTACTGATGGGCTTGTCCGGCTCGGGCAAATCCAGTCTGTTGCGCTGCATCAACGGCCTCAATACCGTCAGCCGCGGTTCGTTGTTCGTCGAGCATGAAGGCAAGCAGATCAACATCGCCAAATGCACCCCGGCCGAGCTGAAAATGATGCGCACCAAACGCATCGCCATGGTGTTCCAGAAGTTCGCCCTGATGCCCTGGCTGACCGTTCGCGAGAACATCAGTTTCGGCCTGGAAATGCAGGGCCGCCCGGAGAAAGAACGCCGCCAGCTGGTGGACGAGAAACTCGAGCTGGTAGGCCTGACCCAATGGCGCAACAAGAAGCCCGACGAGCTGTCCGGCGGTATGCAGCAACGAGTGGGCCTGGCCCGCGCGCTGGCGATGGACGCCGACATTCTGTTGATGGACGAACCCTTCTCTGCGCTCGACCCACTGATCCGTCAGGGGCTGCAGGACGAGCTGCTGGCGCTGCAGAAGAAACTCAACAAGACCATCGTCTTCGTCAGCCATGACCTGGACGAAGCACTCAAGCTCGGCACCCGCATCGCGATCATGAAAGACGGCCGGATCATCCAGTACAGCGTGCCGGAAGAAATCGTGCTCAACCCTGCCGACGAATACGTGCGCACCTTCGTCGCCCACACTAACCCGCTCAACGTGCTGTGCGGCCGCAGCCTGATGCGCCCGATCACCGACTGCACGCGCATCAACGGTTCCCAGGTCTGCCTGGATCCGGGAGATGACTCGTGGATCGACCTGACCGAAGGCAACCAGATCCAGGGCATCCATCAGCACGGCGCTGCTGTCGATCTGCAGAGCTGGGCACCCGGTCAGGCAGTAGAGAATCTGGGCCGCAGGCCGACCGTGGTGCATTCGGACATTGGCATGCGTGAAGCCCTGCAGATCCGCTATCACACCGGCAACAAGCTGGTGCTGCAGGAGAACAACCAACTGGTGGGCATTCTCGGCGACAGCGAGCTGTATCACGCGTTGCTGGGTAAAAATCACGGTTAAAAGCAGCTCCAAGCTGCAAGTTTCAAGCTGCAAGACGAAGGCCCGTACGCCTCTGTTCTTGCGGCTTCTAGCTTGAAGCTTGCGGCTGTTTCTGCTTGCCCGCCGCTTTTTGTTGATTGAACGTTCAATTAAAAAGCTCTACACTGCAGGCCGTTTTTCAGTCCTTCATGATCACCCGGCGAGCCACGGAGACTCACAGATGCCCAAGGTCGGTATGCAACCCATTCGCCGTCAACAGCTGATCCAGGCCACCCTTTCGGCGGTCGATCAGGTTGGCATGGGCGACGCCAGCATCGCGCTGATCGCCAAGCTTGCGGGCGTCTCCAACGGCATCATCAGTCACTACTTCCAGGACAAGAACGGCCTGATCGCAGCGACCATGCGTCACCTGATGAACGCCTTGATCATCAACGTCGCCGCGCGCAGGCAAGCGTTGACCGACGACAGCCCCCGGGCGCATCTGAAAGTGATCATCGAGGGCAACTTCGACGCCAGCCAGGTCAACGGCCCGGCGATGAAAACCTGGCTGGCCTTCTGGGCCACCAGCATGCATTCCCCATCCCTGCACCGGTTGCAGCGGATCAACGATCACCGCCTGTATTCGAACCTGTGCTGCCAGTTCCGCCGCGTCCTCCCGCTGGACGACGCACGTACCGCCGCCCGCGGCCTGGCCGCGCTGATCGACGGCTTGTGGCTGCGCGGCGCGCTATCGGGGGATGCCTTCGATACCGAACAGGCGCAGCAGCTCGCCTACGAATACATGGATTTCCAACTGGCAAAAGCGGCGAGCTGAAGCAGCTGCCGCACATCGATCGCACCGCGCGCAGCGCACCCGATCACGCCATCGACAGACAACTGCGAGGATTTTATGGCCCGTTTCGAATTGCAAAAACTCTACATTGACGGTGGTTACGTCGACGCCAGCAGCGACGCGACCTTCGAAGCCATCAACCCGGCCAATGGCGAAGTCCTTGCCAAGGTCCAGCGGGCCACCCAGGCAGACGTCGAGCGTGCCGTGGTCAGCGCTGAAAAAGGCCAGAAGGTCTGGGCCGCGATGACTGCCATGGAGCGTTCGCGCATTCTGCGCCGTGCCGTCGACATCCTGCGCGAGCGCAACGACGAACTGGCCGCCCTGGAAACCCTGGACACCGGCAAGTCGATCTCCGAGACCCAATACGTCGACATCGTCACCGGCGCCGACGTGCTGGAATACTACGCAGGTCTGGTGCCAGCCATCGAAGGCGAACAGATCCCGCTGCGTACCTCGTCGTTCGTCTACACCCGCCGCGAGCCGCTGGGCGTCACCGTCGGCATCGGCGCCTGGAACTACCCGATCCAGATCGCCCTGTGGAAATCCGCGCCAGCGCTGGCTGCGGGTAACGCGATGATCTTCAAGCCAAGCGAAGTCACGTCGCTGACCACCCTCAAGCTGGCGGAGATCTATACCCAGGCGGGCGTGCCGGACGGCGTGTTCAACGTGCTCACCGGCAGCGGTCGCGAAGTTGGCACCTGGCTGACCGAACACCCGCGCATCGAGAAAATCTCGTTCACCGGCGGCACCGATACCGGCAAGAAAGTCATGGCCAGCGCTTCGAGTTCATCGCTCAAGGAAGTGACCATGGAACTGGGTGGCAAGTCGCCGCTGATCATTTTCGATGACGCCGACCTGGATCGCGCGGCCGACATCGCCATGATGGCCAACTTCTATAGCTCCGGTCAGGTCTGCACCAACGGCACGCGGGTATTCGTGCCGAGTGCGTTGAAGACCCGGTTCGAAGAGAAAATCCTGGAACGCGTCAAGCGCATCCGCGTCGGCAACCCGCAGGACGACACCACCAACTTCGGCCCGCTGGTGAGCTTCGCGCACATGGAAAGCGTGCTGGGCTACATCGCCAAGGGCAAGGAAGAAGGGGCACGCCTGCTGATCGGCGGCGAGCGCCTGACTGACGGTGAGTTCGCCAAGGGAGCCTTCGTTGCGCCGACGGTGTTCACCGACTGCAGCGACGAGATGACCATCGTCAGGGAAGAGATCTTCGGCCCGGTGATGAGCATCCTCAGCTACGAGACCGAAGAAGAAGTCATCCGCCGCGCCAACGACACCGAAATGGGTCTGGCGGCGGGCGTCGTGACCCGCGACCTCAACCGCGCCCACCGGGTGATCCATCAACTGGAAGCCGGTATCTGCTGGATCAACGCCTGGGGCGAGTCCGACGCCAAAATGCCGGTCGGCGGCTACAAGCAATCGGGGGTCGGCCGCGAGAACGGCATCAGCTCGCTGGCGCAGTACACGAGAATCAAATCGGTACAGGTCGAGCTTGGGGATTACGCGTCGGTGTTTTGAGAGCAGCTTCTAGTTTCAAGCGGCAAGCTTCAAGAAACAGCAGATCCTGCTTGCCGCTCCACACATTGATTCGCAAGCTCAGCTTCGCTGCTTTTTCTTGCAGCTTTAGGCTGGGGGCTTGCCGCTTTACGGAGCCCTTATGAACACCTCCGAATACGATTACATCATCATCGGCGCCGGCTCTGCCGGTAACACCCTGGCAGCGCGCCTCACTGAAGATGCGGGCGTCACCGTTCTGTTGCTCGAAGCCGGCGGCCCGGACTACCGCGCCGACTTCCGCACACAGATGCCCGCCGCGCTGGCGTTTCCGCTGCAGGGCCGTCGCTACAACTGGGCCTACGAAACCGACCCCGAACCGCACATGGACAACCGGCGCATGGAGTGCGGGCGTGGCAAGGGCCTGGGTGGTTCGTCGCTGATCAACGGCATGTGCTACATCCGCGGCAACGCCATGGACTACGACGGCTGGGCCAAACTCCCAGGCCTTGAAGACTGGACCTACCTGGATTGCCTGCCGTATTTCCGCAAGGCCGAAACCCGCGACATCGGCCCCGACGACTACCACGGTGGCGAAGGCCCGGTCAGCGTGACCACACCCAAGGCGGGCAACAACCCGTTGTTCCACGCCATGGTCGAGGCAGGTGTGCAGGCTGGCTATCCCGCCACCTCCGATCTCAACGGCTATCAGCAGGAAGGCTTCGGCCCGATGGATCGCACCGTGACGCCCAACGGCCGTCGCGCCAGCACCGCGCGCGGTTATCTGGATGAAGCCAAGAAGCGCCCGACCCTGACCATCGTCACGCACGCCCTGACCGACCGGATCCTGTTCGACAACAAGCGGGCGACCGGTGTCGCCTACATGGTCGGCGACAGCGATACCCGCATCCAGGCCCGGGCGCGCAAGGAAGTCCTGCTGTGCAGCGGCGCAATCGCCTCGCCACAGATCCTCCAGCGCTCGGGTGTCGGCCCTGCCGCGCTGCTGAAAAAGATGGATATCCCTGTAGTGCACGATCTGCCGGGCGTGGGGGAAAACCTTCAGGATCACCTGGAGATGTACCTGCAATACGCCTGCAAGGAGCCGGTCTCGCTCTACCCTTCTCTGCTCTGGTGGAATCAGCCGGCCATTGGCGCCGAGTGGATGTTCCTGGGCAAGGGTATCGGCGCCAGCAACCAGTTCGAGGCCGGTGGTTTCATTCGCTCCCGTGAAGAATTCGAGTGGCCGAACATCCAGTACCACTTCCTGCCGGTCGCGATTAACTACAACGGCAGCAACGGGGTGAAGGAACACGGCTTCCAGGCTCACGTCGGCTCGATGCGCTCGCCAAGCCGTGGCCGCGTGCAGCTCAAGTCGAAGGACCCGCGCGAGTACCCGAGCATCCTCTTCAACTACATGGCCACCGAGCAGGACTGGCAGGAGTTTCGCGACGGCATTCGTTTGACCCGCGAAATCATGCAGCAGCCGGCGCTGGACAAATACCGCGGCCGCGAAATCAGTCCGGGGCCGGAGGTGCAGACCGACGAGCAACTCGACCAGTTCGTCCGCGAACATGCCGAGACCGCGTTCCACCCGTCCTGCTCGTGCAAGATGGGCACCGATGAAATGGCCGTGGTCGATCATCAGGGCCGGGTGCACGGGATGGAAGGTCTGCGCGTGGTCGACGCCTCGATCATGCCGATCATCACCACCGGCAACCTCAACGCCCCGACGATCATGCTGGCCGAGAAAATTGCCGACCGGATTCGCGGGCGGGCGCCATTGCCACGCAGCACGGCCAGATACTTCGTGGCAGGCGATACCCCGGCGCGTGGCAAGCCGATGCGTGAGGTCGGTCACGCGACACTGTAAGGCGAACGCAATACTGTAGGCGTGAGCTTGCTCGCGATAGCGGTCTGTCAGTTACCGGTTGGGTGCCGGACAGATTGCAATCGCGAGCAAGCTCACTCCTACAGGTCGATATACACATCGCGTCCTCGTAACCCCCGCCCCAAGGCTCAAGCGCGCTATGATTCGGACCGTTGCCCGTCCGATCGCCAAGGAGCCATCCTGCATGTTCGACTTCTCCGCTCAACTCAAGCAGCGCTTCGCTGCCCTGCAGAGCAGCGCCCAGTTTCTCTCCCTGCGTTACGTCAAACAGACCAGCCAGCATCTGTCTGTGCGCAAGAACGTCGCCGAACCGCCGCAACTGAGCAGCGACGAAGGCGCCATGCTCACCGTGCGCATCAACGGCGTCGAAGCCTACGCGGCCACCAACGACATCTCTCAACGGGGGCTGCAGGCGGCGCTTGAGCAAGCCGAGGCACAGGCGCGAATGCTCGCACCGCACGCCTTGCTCGACCTGAGCGAACACGCCGTGTCCAGCAGCCGCGCTGATTACCTGTCGCCGAATCTGAGCACCGCATTTCCTTCGCTCAGCGACTGCTATGCCCTGCTTGGCCGCGAATCGGCCTCGGTGCCCAAGGACGAGCGCCTGGTCAACTGGCAGGTCAGTCTGGGGATTGAAAACGTCGAACAGATCTACCTCAACAGCGCCGGCGCCGAGATCCGTCAGGCCCAGCGTTTTGTCTTCCCGGGCCTGAGCGTCACCGCTTATGACGGCCAGGACAGCCAGACCCGCAGCCTGGGCCGCGACAACTTCGGCCAGCAAGGCGGCGCAGAAGTCATCACCTCCTGCGGGATTATCGGCGCGGCCGCCAACGTCGCCGATCAGGCGCTGCAACTGATCATGGCGCCCAACACCCCCACAGGCCCGCGCGATCTGCTGCTGACACCGGATCAGATGATCCTGCAGATCCACGAATCCATCGGCCACCCGCTGGAGCTGGACCGTATCCTGGGCGATGAGCGCAACTACGCCGGCACCAGCTTCGTCAAGGCCTGCGACTTCGGCAGCCTGCAATATGGCTCGAGCCTGCTCAATGTGACCTTCGACCCGCAGATCCCCGAGCAATTGGCGAGCTATGCCTACGACGACGATGGCACACAGGCCAGCAAGCAGTTCCTGATCAAGGACGGCGTGCTCGAGCGACCGCTGGGTGGCGCTCTGTCGCAGTACCGCAGCGGCATGGACGGCGTGGCCAACAGTCGCGCCTGTAGCTGGAACCGCGCGCCCATCGACCGCATGGCCAACCTCAATATCGAGCCAGGCGACCAGTCGATGGCGCAGCTTGTCGGCGGCATCGAGCACGGCATTCTGATGAGCACCAACCGCTCATGGTCGATCGACGATGCGCGCAACAAATTCCAGTTCGGCTGCGAATGGGGTCAGTTGATCGAGAACGGCGAACTCAAGGGCGTGGTGAAGAACCCGAACTACCGGGCAATTTCCGCCCAGTTCTGGCGCAACCTCAGCGCAGTCGGCGATGCCAGCACGTTCAAGGTCCTGGGCACGCCAAACTGCGGCAAGGGCGAACCCAATCAAGTGGTACGCGTCGGCCACGCCTCACCCGCCTGCGTATTCGCCAACGTCGATGTTTTCGGAGGTGACGCCTGATGTCCCATCAAGATCAATTCAAAGCGCTGGTTCAATGGCTGCAAGGTGCTGTGACGCCTCAGGAACGCTTCACCCTCAGCTACAACGCAGAAGCGTCGGATTTTATCCGTTTCAATCACGCCAAGGTGCGTCAGGCCGGACACGTGCAGCAGGCCAGCGTCTATTTCAAGCTGATCGAAGACGGGCGCCACGCCGACCTCAACCTGACGCTGTCCGGTGATCGGGACGTGGATCGTCAGCGCCTGGGCGAAGCTCTGGATCAGTTGCGTGACACCCTGACGCTGCTGCCGCAAGACCCCTACCTGCTGCTCAACGACGAGGCCTGGCAGAGCAGCAACGTCCAGGACGCGCCGCTGCCTGACAGCGCCCACGTGGTACAGCAGATCGCACAGCTGGGCGAAGGCCTGGATCTGGTCGGCATTTATGCCGCCGGGCCGATCTACCGGGGTTTTGCCAGCTCCAATGGTGCGCTGGGCTGGCACCAGGCCAACAGTTTCAACTTCGACTGGAGCCTGTTCCACGACAATGGCCAGGCGGTGAAGGCCAACTACGCCGGTCACCAATGGAGCGATGAGGCATTCGCCCAACGCTTCGCCCTGGCCCGTGAACAACTTGAGTTTCTGGGTCATCCTTCGCACACGCTGGCGCCCGGCCAATACCGCGCCTATCTGGCGCCGGCTGCACTGGAAGAAGTGATGGGCATGCTGTGCTGGGGAGGGTTCTCGGCGCAGTCGCTGGCTGACAAGACCAGCCCGCTGCAACGTTTGTACGACGGTCAGGCCACGCTCAACCCGCTGGTGAGCCTGGATGAACAGGTCACGGGGTCATTGTCTCCGGCGTTTTCAGGCGAAGGTTACCCGCGCTCGGATCTGGCGCTGGTGGTCGAAGGCCACGCCAGGGATCGCCTGATCGATTCGCGCAGTGCCGCCGAATACGGCCTGACCGCCAACGGCGCCGGCTGGGGCGAATATCCCAGCGCACTGAGCATGGGCGGTGGCTCGCTGGCGCTGGACGATATCCTCAAGGCCCTGGGCACCGGCCTGTACATCAGCAACCTGTGGTACCTGAACTTCTCCGACCGCACGGCAGGACGCATCACCGGCATGACCCGCTTTGCCACATTCTGGGTCGAGGACGGCAAGATCAAGGCTCCGGTCAGCACCATGCGCTTTGACGACAGCATATTCAGTCTGCTGGGCGGTGCGCTGGAACAATTGACCACGCAAAGGGAACTCATCCTCTCGGCAAGTACCTACAGTCAACGTCAGACAGCTTCGAACCTGCTGCCGGGGGCGCTGGTGAGCAAGCTTACGTTGACGCTTTAGCGTTGTTTTTGATTCGGCCCGAAGGGCGTGGGAGCTCGACTTGTCAGCGATCTGCTGCGAAGCCGCAGTAAAACCTCCTGACGCGCTGTGTCAGGAATACCGCGTTGGCGGGGTTTGCTACCGCTTCGCGGCAGATCGTCAGCAAGCTGGACTCCTACGGCCTTCGGCCAGAAGCATGCACGTAGCAATTCAGTAGTCACCAAAAAAACCATAAGGACCCAGACCTCCACATGCCGACCTCAACACCGCAGCTGGACGCCAGAACCCTGCGCTGGATGCCCTGGGTCATCGCCATTGCGTTTTTCATGCAAAGCCTGGACGGCACGATCCTCAACACCGCGCTGCCGTCCATGGCCGGATCGCTGTCCGAGGACCCGCTGCGCATGCAGTCGGTGATCATCGCCTACATGCTGACCATTGCCCTGCTGATTCCCGCCTCCGGCTGGATTTCCGACCGCTTTGGCATCAAGCGCATCTTCTTCAGCGCGATCCTGCTGTTCAGCTTCGGCTCATTGCTGTGCGCGGCCGCCAACTCCCTCGGCATGCTGGTCGCGGCCCGCGTGGTGCAGGGGCTCGGGGGCGCGTTGATGATGCCGGTCGGACGACTGATCGTGCTGCGGGCCTATCCGCGTACCGAACTGGTGCGCATCCTCAGCTTCATCACCATGCCGGCGCTGCTTGGCCCGTTGATGGGACCGACGGTTGGCGGCTGGCTGGTGGAATACCTGAGCTGGCACTGGATCTTCCTGATCAACATTCCAGTGGGCATTCTGGGCTGCTTTGCCGTGCGCAAGTTCATTCCGGACCTGCAGGGCGGCGGGCGCACACGCTTCGACCTGGTGGGCTTTGCGCTGTTCGGCGCGTCCATGGTGCTGATCACCATTGCCCTGGAGGGCCTGGGCGAACTGCACTTGCCGCACCTGCGCGTGGTGATGCTGCTGTTTGGCGGCATGGCGTGTCTGGCGGCCTATTGGCTGCGCGCCGGCCACGTGGAATCGCCGCTGTTTTCTGCCTCGCTGTTTGGCACCCGCAGTTTTGCCGTCGGAATCATGGGCAACCTGTTCGCGCGCCTGGGCAGCGGCGCCTTGCCGTTCCTGTTGCCGCTGATGCTGCAAGTGGCGCTGGGTTACTCGCCCTCCCATGCCGGGATGAGCATGATCCCGCTGGCACTGGCGGCGATGTTCGCTAAACCCCTGGCGACCAAGGCCATCGAACGGCTGGGTTACCGCATCGTCCTGACCGGCAACACGCTGCTGCTCGGCGCGTTACTGGCGAGCATGGCCTTGGTAGACGCCAACACGCCTTACTGGCTGCTGCTGATCCATCTGGCGTTCCTTGGCGGGGTCAACTCATTGCAGTTTTCGGCGATGAACGCCGTGACCCTGATCGATCTGGACGATGCCAGCGCCGCCAGCGGCAACAGTCTGCTGTCAGTGGTCGCGCAGCTGTCCCTGAGCCTGGGGGTTGCCTGTGCGGCGGCACTGCTGGGCGGCTTTACCGAAGACGTCAGCACCGGCGAAGTCAGCAGCGTGCTGGGTGCCTTTCAACTGACCTTCCTGTGCGTTGGCGTGCTGGCCATGCTGGCGGCATCGATCTTCCTGCAACTGTCGCCACGCATGCCGCCGGAAAATCCGCCGCGCAAGCCGCAGACCGAGCCTGAAATCGAAGCCTGACTGGCCGCTGATTGCGCCGCAACGCGATCCCTGTAGCCGTCCGGCGTGCCGGCGGCCACGTTCTTGTGGGCGTCAGCGCCGGCAGGCCGGATGGCTACACAGGGCTCGCGCCAGGCTCATAAAGCGCCACCATTTATCGCCCACAGCCCCTAGGCAGGGGCCGCGACCTGATACACTGCGCGACATTTTGTTTTGCAGGCTCACTCTTGTGACTAACACCGCGTTCAATTCCTTGCCCCTTTCCGCCGCCATGCTGGCTAACCTGGAGTCCCTCGGTTATGCCCAGATGACGCCGATTCAGGCGCAGAGCCTGCCGGTGATTCTCAAGGGCATGGACCTGATTGCCCAGGCCAAGACCGGTAGCGGCAAGACCGCTGCATTCGGCATCGGCCTCCTCAACCCGATCAACCCGCGCTATTTCGGCTGTCAGGCCCTGGTGCTGTGCCCGACCCGTGAGCTGGCGGACCAGGTGGCCAAGGAAATCCGTCGCCTGGCGCGCTCCGAAGACAACATCAAGGTGCTGACCCTGTGCGGCGGCGTGTCCTTCGGCCCACAGATCGGCTCGCTGGAGCACGGCGCGCACATCATCGTCGGCACCCCGGGCCGTATCCAGCAGCATCTGCGCAAAGGTTCGCTGGTGCTCGACGGCCTCAACACACTGGTGCTCGATGAAGCCGACCGCATGCTCGACATGGGCTTCTACGACGCCATCGCCGACATCATCGAGCAGACCCCGCAACGTCGTCAGACCCTGCTGTTCTCGGCCACCTACCCGGTGGGCATCAAGCAGTTGGCGTCCAAGTTCATGCGCGATCCGCAGACGGTGAAGGTTGAAGCGCTGCACGCTGACAGCCAGATCGAGCAGATCTTCTACGAAATCGCCCCGGAGCAACGTCTGGAAGCGGTGGTCAAGGTCCTCGATCATTTCCGTCCGCAGTCGTGCGTGGCGTTCTGCTTCACCAAGCAGCAGGTCCAGGAAGTGGTCGATCACCTGACCGCCAAGGGCATGTCGGCCGTGGGCCTGCATGGCGACCTTGAGCAACGTGATCGCGATCAGGTGCTGGCGATGTTCGCCAACCGCAGTACGTCGGTGCTGGTTGCCACCGACGTCGCCGCGCGCGGCCTGGATATCGATGCGCTGGACATGGTGATCAACGTCGAACTGGCCCGCGACTCGGAAATCCACATTCACCGCGTCGGCCGTACCGGTCGTGCTGGCGAGACCGGGATTGCCGTCAGCCTCGTCGCGCCATCGGAAAGCCAGCGCGCCCGGGCCGTCGAAGAGCTGCAGAAAGCGCCGCTGAACTGGCAGCAATACGACAACCTGACCCGCACCGAAGGCGGCAAACTGCTGCCTCCGATGACCACCCTGTGCATCGGCTCGGGCCGCAAGGACAAACTGCGTCCGGGCGACATCCTCGGCGCGCTGACGGGTGAGGCGGGCATTCCCGGCACCCAGGTTGGCAAAATCGCGATCTTCGACTTCCAGGCTTATGTCGCCGTCGAGCGCAGCATGGCCAAACAGGCGCTGGAGCGCTTGAACAACGGCAAGATCAAGGGCAAGTCGTTGCGGGTGCGGATTCTGTAATCTGGCCCGGCACCGCAGCGCGCCTCAATCGCCAGCAAGCTCACGCCTACAGGTCGGCGCAACTGTTGTGATCGTTCCCACGTTCCGCGTGGGAATGCCGCCCCGGACGCTCTGCGTCCTTTTTTGTGACGCCCAGCGTTACGGTTTGCGTACCAACGCCGAGCGTTGGCACGATCTTCTTCTGTTGAGGACATCGCTTTGCCCGTTACTGACGTTGTGATCATCGGCGCCGGCGCCGCAGGTTTGATGTGTGCATTCACCGCCGCCAGGCGTGGGCGCAAGGTGATGTTGATCGACCACGCGAACAAGCCGGGCAAGAAAATCCTCATGTCGGGCGGCGGGCGCTGCAACTTCACCAACATGTACAGCGAGCCTGCCAACTTCCTTTCGCAGAACCCGCATTTCTGCAAGTCGGCGCTGGCGCGCTACACCCAGTGGGATTTCATCGAGCTGGTGGGCAAACACGGTGTGCCCTACCACGAGAAGAAACTCGGCCAGCTGTTTTGCGACAACAAGTCCAGCGACATCCTGGGCCTGCTGCTCAGCGAGTGCGACGAGGCCGGCGTCAGTCTGCATATGGACACCTCGGTGCAGACCATCGAGAAAACCGCTGCCGGCTACCTGCTGCAGACCACCCTTGGCGACATCACCTGCGCGTCGCTGGTGATTGCCACCGGCGGCCTGTCGATCCCGACCCTGGGCGCCACCGGCTTCGGTTATCAGGTCGGCAAGCAGTTCGGCCACACCCTGCTGCCGACCCGCGCAGGCCTGGTACCGTTCACCATCACCGATCAGCTCAAGGAGCTTTGCACCGAGCTGACCGGGACTTCGGTGGATTGCGTGGTGAGCTGTAACGACACCAGCTTTCGCGAGAACATTCTGTTTACCCACCGCGGCCTCAGTGGCCCGGCGATCCTGCAGATCTCCTCGTTCTGGCACCCAGGCGACGCCGTGGAAATCAACCTGCTGCCCGAGCACGATGCGCACAGCTGGCTGACCGGACAACAGGCCGAGCGCCCCAACAGCGAACTGAAGACCCTGCTCGGCGAGATATTCACCAAGAAGATGGCCAACCTGATTGCCGAGCAATGGTTCGTGTCCAAGCCGATGAAGCAGTACACCCATGCCGAGCTGGCCGACATCGCCGAGAAACTCTCGAGCTGGCAGGTGGTGCCCGCGGGGACCGAGGGCTATCGCACCGCTGAAGTGACCCTGGGGGGTATCGATACCCGCGAGGTGTCGTCCAAGACCATGGAGTCGTTGAAATCACCCGGTTTGTATTTCATTGGCGAAGTGCTGGACGTCAGCGGGCATCTGGGCGGTTTCAACTTCCAGTGGGCCTGGGCCTCGGCGTATGCGGCGGCGCAGTTCGTCTGACCGGCAACGCATCTGCCCTGGTGGGAGCCTACAGATTCGGCGCTCGGCGACAGATCGCCGCAACCGAACTGGAATAAATTTTGCTGACCGGATGTACAGCGCGCATCAGGCGCTGTACATATCCCTCAGCAGAATCAATCGCGAACAAGGCCGTCAGCGTTCATGGCATCGAAATCGTTGCGCAATACCTTCCGCCGCCTGTGGGCGCTGGACAAGTTTTCCTACAGCGTGCGGGTTTTCGTCGCGCTGACCGGCAGCATGGCCCTGTGCTGGTATCAAAACGAGATGTCACTGGTGATCCCGCTGTTTTTGGGGATTATCGCCAGCGCGCTGTCCGAGACCGACGACAGCTGGCAGGGTCGCCTCAACGCATTGGCGGTGACGCTGGTGTGCTTCAGCGTCGCGGCGCTGTCCGTCGAACTGCTTTTCCCCTACCCCATTGCGTTCATCTGCGCCTTTGCCCTGGCGGCGTTCTGCCTGACCATGCTGGGGGCCTTGGGCGAGCGTTACGGGGCCATCGCCTATGCGACGCTGATTCTCTCGGTCTACACCATGATTGGCGTGGATCAACGCGGTGGCGAGGTCACTGACTTCTGGCACGAACCGATGCTGCTGGTGGCCGGTGCCGCCTGGTACGGACTGTTGTCGGTGCTGTGGCAGATGCTGTTCTCCAACCAGCCGGTGCAGCAGGCGCTGGCTCGTCTGTTTCGGGAGCTGGGCCTGTACCTGAAATTGAAGTCCGAGCTGTTCGAGCCGATCCGCACCCTGGACGTCGAAGCCAGGCGCCTGGAACTGGCCAAGCAGAATGGCAAGGTAGTGGCCGCGCTCAACGTCACCAAGGAAATCATCCTGAACCGGGTCGGCAGCGGTCGCCCCGGCTCCAAGGTCAGTCGCTACCTGAAGCTGTACTTTCTGGCTCAGGACATCCACGAGCGCGCCAGCTCCTCGCATTACCCGTACAACTCGCTGGCCGAGGCGTTTTTCCACAGCGATGTGCTGTTCCGCTGCCAGCGCCTGTTGCGTCAGCAAGGCAATGCCTGCCGTGACCTGTCGGTGTCGATCCAGTTGCGCCAGCCGTTCATCTACGACGACAGCTTCGCCCACGCGCTGGATGACTTGCGCGCCTCGCTCGAACACCTGCGCATCCAGAGCAATCCGGCCTGGCGCGGGCTGTTGCGCTCATTGCGGGCACTGGCCAACAACCTGGCGACCCTGGACCGGCTGCTCAGCGACGCCAGCAACCCCGATGCCCTGGCCGACGCCTCCGACAGCAGCCTGCTGGACCGCTCGCCCCGCACCTTGAAGGACGTCTGGACGCGCCTGCGCCTGCAATTGACGCCCACTTCGCTGCTGTTCCGGCATGCCCTGCGCCTGCCACTGGCGCTGGTGATCGGCTACATCATGGTTCACCTGATCCATCCCTCGCAGGGCTACTGGATCATCCTGACCACGGTTTTCGTCTGCCAGCCAAGCTATGGCGCCACCCGCCGCAAGCTGGGTCAGCGAATCATCGGTACGGCCATCGGCCTGACCGCAGGCTGGATTCTGTTCGATCTGATCACCACCCCGGTGCTGCAATCGATGTGCGCGGTGTTGGCCGGCGTGGTGTTCTTCGTCAACCGCACCACGCGCTACACGCTGTCGACGGCTGCGATCACAGTGATGATCCTGTTCTGCTTCAATCAGGTGGGCAACGGTTACGGGTTGTTCCTGCCGCGCTTGATGGACACCCTGCTGGGCAGCCTGATTGCCGGGCTTGCGGTGTTCCTGTTCCTGCCGGACTGGCAGGGTCGGCGCCTGAACAAGGTGCTGGCCAACACCCTGACCTGCAACAGCATCTACCTGCGTCAGATCATGCAGCAATACGCCCAGGGCAAAAGCGATGACCTGGCGTATCGACTGGCCCGACGCAACGCCCACAACGCCGATGCGGCATTGTCGACGACCCTGGCGAACATGCTCATGGAACCTGGGCATTTCCGAAAGGAGGCCGACGTAGGTTTTCGCTTCCTGGTGCTCTCGCACACGTTGCTCAGCTACCTGTCAGGCCTGGGTGCGCACCGAGAGACGCCGTTACCCGCCGATGTGCGCGAGCATCTGATCGAGGGTGCGGGCGCCAATCTGGCCGCGAGCATCGATGAAATCGCCCAGAGCCTGTCGACCCGCCAGCCAGTGGCGGTACAAAGCGATGCCGAGGAAGCGCTGGCCACCGACCTGGAGCAGATGGCCGAGGAGATCGACGAAGGACAGCGACTGGTGCAGACGCAACTGGCGCTGATCTGCCGTCAACTGGGGCCGTTGCGGACCCTGGCCGCGCATCTGATCAAGGAACCGACCAAGGAAGCCGACGTTACAGACCGTGCAGCTTGAACAGCTTGTCATAGGTGCCATCGGCCTTCATCGCAGCGATGGCCTTGTCGAAATCGGCGACGATTTTTTCGTGATCGGGGTTTTTCAGGCTCACCAGAATGTGCAGGCCGTTTTCGCTCAGCGAGCCTGACACAAACTCGACGTTGTCACGCACCTCGTCGGGCTCGCGACTGAGGGCCAGGCGCGCTGCGTATTCGTCCTCGATGGTCAGATCCACCCTGCCTGCCGCCAGCATCCGCACCGCTGTCGAGAAGCTCGCAACCGGCACCTTTTTCAGCTCTGCATCGTTGTCGAAGGCCGGCCAGTACGCATAGCTGCGCACCACTGCAATCGAGTAGGGATGCAATTGTTCCAGCGTCTGGTACTCGATGCCCGACGTCTTGCGCTTGAGAAAGCGCAGTCTGTTGACCAGGTATTCACCGGAAAACTCGCCAATCTGCGTACGGTCCTTGCTGTACCAGGCGTTGATCAATATGTCGTATCGACCCTCGCTCACGCCATGGATTGCCCGGGCCCAGGGCACCTGCTCATATTCGGTGGTGTAGCCGGCGCGAGTCAGCGCCGTGCGGATCAGATCGGTCGACAGCCCCCCGTTAAGCAGCGAGACATCGGCGTACGGGGCCCAGGCATCTGCGGCCATGCGCAGCTTCTGCGCCATCGCGCCTTGCGTGACCAGTAGCATTGCCAGCAAACCCATGGCTCGAAGCAAACGCGGCATGCTCAAGATCCTTAGGGCAAACGATGAGCCCGTGATTGTTTCAGCGCCGCCAGAGCGACACGGTGAAATCCATGGTTCGAGCGTCGGGCGCGCAGCATGGGCGGCTCGAGGTCAAGCGACTTGCGAGGGTCAGTGCAGCGTCCTGCAAGGTCATGCAAAGCCACGTAAAAACGCGATAGCAACTGGCCTTCAGTGAAGACCTGTTCTACCGTTTTAACAACTCATAGGAAAGTGCTGTTTGTGCCGCAGTTCAAGAAAACAGACCAATGCGGCATCCCCTTGTCGCAACTGCATTGAACTAGTCGCTTTGGGCTCAGCGCGATATGCGTCTAGTATCCGCCATGGACTTCTTCATATGAGCCGGCTTCATGTCTATAAACTGGATTTGCAAACACCATACCGCCCTGACCAAAGAACAGTTGTACGCCATTTTGCAGCTACGCGCGCAGGTGTTCGTGGTGGAGCAGAAGTGCTGGTATCAGGACGTCGATGGCCAGGATTTGCTGGGCGATACCCGGCATCTGATGGCGTGGCAAGACGCCGAACTGGTGGCGTATCTGCGTTTGCTGGACCCGATCCAGCAGGACGGCGACGTGACCATCGGCCGCGTCGTCACCGCCCCTTCAATGCGCAACAAGGGCATGGGTCACGAGCTGATGGTGCAAGCTTTGGAACATGCCGAGCGCAACTGGCCGGACCAACCGATCTACCTGTCAGCGCAGGCGCACTTGCAAGGCTATTACAGCCGCTATGGCTTCAACGTGGCCGGTGAGGTCTATGTCGAGGACGGCATTCCCCACGTCGGCATGCGTCGGGATCTGGACTGAGATTGCCCATGCGCACCGGCCCTGCGTGATCGCAGCGGGTATCAGGGATAACCCAGCACCGCCTTGATCTGCTGCAGGTTGCGCTCGATCCACTGGCGATCGATCGCGCCCCAGTCGTGAATCCGATAGGCCCCGGCATGATTGCGCGCGCCATCGAGTTGCTCGAACTCACAGACAATATCCAGATCGGCCAGCGCCGCGATGGTGTCCTGCGCGGTGCGGCGCGGCATTCCGGTGACGTCGGTGAGCGCCGGGACGCTGCTGGCCAGCTGGCTGTCGATCAGGTACGCCACGTAGAGGCGTCGGTAGAAACTGCTCTTGGTCTTGCTGACGTCCATCGTCGGGTCCTTGTTCTAAATCTTGCCAGGTTGATTCATGTTTGCGCAGCGTCACCCTGCAGGAGTGCGCTTGCTCGCGATAGCAATTTGGCGGGAACACTGGGATGGCGGCTCTGGCCTGAGCGCGAGCAAGCTCACGCCTACAGGAATCAGGATCGCTCAGGTCGACCGCTCAACCCTGCATATCCCGCCAGGTCAGGTAGATGCGCAGATCGAACTCCAGCTGGTGATAACCGGGCTGCATATGCTCGCACAGCTGGTAGAACGCCTTGTTGTGATCGCTCTCTTTGAAATGCGCGAGTTCGTGTACCACGATCATCTTCAGAAACTGCGGCGCGGCGTCCTTGAACAGCGACGCCACGCGGATTTCCTTCTTGGCCTTGAGCTTGCCACCCTGCACCCGTGACACGCTGGTGTGCAGGCCGAGGGCGCGATGGGTGAGGTCCAGCCGGTTGTCGAACAGCACCTTGTCGATGTTCGGCGCATTGCGCAGGTATTCCTGCTTGAGCCCCAGCGCGTAGGCGTAGAGCGCCTTGTCACTCTGCACGTCGTGACGGCCCGGGTAGCGTTGTTCCAGATAGGCGCCCAGTTTGTCCTGGACGATCAGCTGCCGTACCTGATCCTGCAGCGACGCCGGATAGGCTTGCAGATATTTGAGCGGCGGTACGGCAGTCACGGTCATGGTCAGATCAAGTCGCTGAAAAGGCGCCAGTCTACCGCGTCAGCTCTGATCGAGCAGCGGATCAGAGGTCGGCAATTCGATCGGCTGGACGAAACGCAGCGCATCGTCGGCGGCCAGCGGATGAGCCAGCAGGAACCCTTGAATGATCTGGCAACCATTGGCCACCAGCCATTGGTACTGCTCAAGGGTCTCTACCCCTTCGGCAATCACGTCGATGTTCAGCATCCGACACAAGTCGATGATACTGCGCGCCACCGCCTGGTCGCGGGTGGAGCTCATCATGCCGCCGATGAAATGGCGATCAATCTTGAGGGTGTCCAGATCGAGGTTTCGCAGGTGAGCCAACGAACTGTCACCTGCCCCGAAATCGTCGAGCGACACCCGCACACCTATGTCATGCAGGCTTTGCAGCTGCTGGCGGCTGTGGACCAGGTTATGCACCAGTGACGGCTCGGTGATCTCGACTTCCAGTTGGCGGGGGTGCAGACCGTGCATGTGGATGGCACGCTGCAACTCGGCCGCCAGATTCGGCATGCTGAACTGTGCCGGACTGACGCTGACGCTCATCACCAGGTCATCTGCAAAGACACCACTCCAGCGCTCACGCTGGGCGGCTCCCTGTTCAAAGATCCAGCTTCCGAGCTTGTTGATCAGCCGTGTTTCTTCGAGCAGCGGAATGAACAGGCTGGACGGCACATCTCCGGCGTCCGGATGATTCCAGCGCAACAGCGCCTCGAACCCTCGGGTGCGCCCGGTCACCACGTTGATCTGCGGCTGATAGACGATCGAGAAGTCCTTGCCTTCGATGGCGGTGCGCACGCTTTCCTCAAGCATCAAACGTGAGCGCGCGCGGCCATTCATGTACTGATCGTAGAACCGGTACTGCTGCCTGCCTGCACGCTTGGCTTCATACATGGCGATATCCGCCGCCCGCAGCAGACCGTCCAGGTTGGTGCCGCAGTCTGGATAAACCGCGATACCCAGGCTTGCACCCAGGGTCGCTTCAACGCCGTCGATATGTCGACGCACCGAGACTCGCTCGATGAGTTTTTCTGCCACTTTGGCCGCGTGTTCCGGGAAGTCCAGTCCATCGATCACCACGACGAACTCGTCCCCACCCATCCGCGCCAGCACGTCATAGGGGCGCAGGCATTCCTTCAACTGTTCTGCGACCCAGATCAGCACCTGATCCCCTGCATCGTGGCCCAGCGAATCGTTGACGTGCTTGAAGCCGTCAAGATCCAGGTACAACACCACCAGATACTTCCCGGCGTGTTCATTGCGCAGCAACATGCCTTCGACGGTCTGGTAGAAGCCGCGCCGGTTGAGCAGCCCTGTCAGCGAGTCGGTCACCGCCTGATGCTCGAGCTGACTGTACAGATCACGCACCACGGACATGTCGAGCACGCTCAGCACCATGGCTTTCTGCTCATCGGGCAGGGGCGCGCAGGACAGCGCCACAGGCACTTGCCGACCTTCAGGGGTGCGCATCACCGCGTCGTGCACGCGGTAGGTGTCAGCGCGGCGGTAATGATGATAGAAGCCCGAGTCGGTCCACTCGCTGACAGTGGGCTCCTGCAGGTAGCAGCACAGCCCGGTGCCGCGCAGCTCGCCATCGGTCATGCCCAACAGTTTGCAGATGGCCGGGTTGGCGAAGCTGATGATGCCGTCCTCTTTGACCACCAAGATGCCTTCGGCAACGTTGGCCAGCACCGACGCATTGAAGGCGCGCGCCGACTCCAGCTCGCGGCTGAGCTTCTGCAAGGCACGTCGATTGTGCTGATGCTCCAGCAGCGCCTGAACCTTGGGCTTGAGGACGTTGGGGTCGAAGGGCTTGAACAGGTAGTCCACGGCACCGCTGGCATAACCCTTGTGCACAGCGTCGCGGGACTGCTCGTTGGCCGTCAGAAAAATAATGGGCGTCAAACGGGTTCGCTGACTGCCGCGCATCAGGCGCGCGACTTCAAAGCCGTCCATTTCCGGCATCTGCACATCCAGCAGGACAAGGTCGACGTCTACGTCCAGGAGCAGGCCGAGCGCTTCCATGCCTGAACTTGCGGTGACGATCTCCCAATCCTGTCGTTGCAGGACGGCACGCATCGTGACCAGGTTTTCCGGATAGTCATCAACGACCAACAGGACCGACTTGCCAGGAGATGGCGGGGACTGCACGCATTCCATGCTGCTATTCATTCACATTACTGCCCGGTGAAGGGGCTCCGCCCATGGGTCCAATTGGCGTTTACTCTAGCTGTGAATCGGAAAAAAAGAAGCAGGGCCACCGTTTGGCCATCCCAAAACGCGACCCGACCCGACTAACGGTAGCTGCTCTGAGCGGCCCTTGCACACCGTCCTCACGGCAAAATGGCGGCACATTGACGTCAACCGCCCGACGGATTCGCGTTAACAAAGCGCGCCTCAAAACGTATAAGGAGCCCCCCTCAAACCCTTGCGCCAGACGCGTTTGCTGGCAATGAGACATATCGGACTAAAGACAAAATGATTGATTTGGGATCCTGGAATCTGAGCATTCCAGTGGGCTCGCCCCCCGCCACCATCGAAACAAAGCAACTGCTCCAGGGCTATGACGGAAAATTTTTCACTTCCGGCTCCTCGAACATCACTTTCTGGGCCCCCGTCACCGGCAGCAAGACCGCCAACGCGATCTACCCCCGCTCCGAACTCCGCGAAACCTGGTCCGACGGCACGCTGCACAACTGGTCCTACGCCGACGCCGACAATTTTCTGAATGCCAAACTCAAGGTCATGCAGGTGCCGTCTTCCGGACGCGTAGTGATCGGGCAGATCCATGTGTACGAAAGCTCGCAACCTTTGCTGAAAGTGGAATACCAGTACAAGGACGCAACCCAGGACGGCATCATCGTTGCCAAAGTGCGCTTTCATCCGGACGACAAGAAGCCGCGCATTTTCACCATCGCCGAAGGCGTGCGGCTCAACGAAACCTTCAACTATGCCATTCACCTGAACAAGGCCGGACTGCTCAGCGTCAGTGCCCACGGCATGGTGTGGAACGAACGCCTGAGCGCCACCTGGAGCAAACAACAGCTGTATTTCAAGGCAGGCGTCTACACCCAGGACAACACCGGCTACACCAGTGAAGGCGGCAAGGTGATGTTCTTCAATCTGGATATCGATCACAACAAGACGTGATAACAACACGCCCAGCGGACCTTGGAGCGCGGGTTGACACAGTCCCGCCCTGGCCCTGACGCAAAAAAGCCCGCGTTCCTTGCGAAACGCGGGCTTTCTTTAATTGCGGCTGCTTCCTACGCCGCCTTGTACTCTTTCTCAGCGGCTTCGAACCGGGCCTGCATACCCGGCGTCGGGCCCTTGCCCAACAGACTGAACAGCAGGATGGCGATGCTGGCAAAGATGAAGCCTGGAATGATTTCGTACAGCCCCAGCAATTCGAAATGCTTCCACACCACTACGGTGATGGCGCCCACCAGAATGCCGGCCAGTGCTCCGTTGCGGGTCATGCCCTTCCAGACGACGGAGATCAACACCACCGGGCCGAACGCTGCACCGAAACCGGCCCAGGCGTAACTGACCAGACCCAGCACGCGGTTTTCCGGGTTGGCAGCCAGGGCGATGGCGATCAGCGCCACCAGCAGAACCATGGCACGGCCCACCCACACCAACTCACGCTGCGAAGCGCTCTTGCGCAGGAAGGCTTTGTAGAAGTCCTCGGTCAGCGCACTGGAGCACACCAATAGCTGGCAGCTCAGGGTGCTCATGACGGCGGCGAGGATGGCCGAGAGCAGCACACCGGCGATCCACGGGTTGAACAGAATCTTCGCCAACTCGATGAATACCCGTTCATGGTTCTCGCTCACCGGCCCTGCAACCTCGGGATGGGCCGAGAAATAAGCGATGCCGAAGAAACCCACCGCGACCGTGCCGCCCAGGCAGAGAATCATCCAGGTCATGGAAATACGGCGCGCCTTGGCGATGGACTTCACCGAATCGGCGGCCATGAAGCGTGCCAGGATGTGCGGCTGACCGAAGTACCCAAGGCCCCAGCCCAACAGCGAAATGACGCCGATAAACGTGGTGTTCTTGAGCATGTCGAAGTTGCTTGGGTCTTTCGCCTCGATGGCCAGGAAAGTGGTATCGATGCCTCCGGTGGCCAACAGCACGATGATCGGCGTGAGAATCAGGGCGAAGATCATCAACGTGGCTTGCACGGTATCGGTCCAGCTGACGGCCAGAAAACCACCGACGAAGGTGTAGGCAATCGTCGCCGCGGCACCGGCCCACAAGGCGGTTTCGTAGGACATGCCGAACGTGCTTTCAAACAGACGAGCGCCGGCGACGATGCCGGAGGCGCAATAGATGGTGAAGAACACCAGGATCACGATGGCCGAGATCACTCGCAGCAAACCGCTCTGATCCTCGAACCGGCTGGAGAAGTAATCGGGCAGCGTCAGCGCATCGCCATTGTGCTCGGTCTGCACGCGCAGACGGCCGGCGACGAACAACCAGTTCAAATAAGCCCCGGCGATCAGCCCGATGGCGATCCAGCTCTCCGACAGACCGGACATATAAATGGCGCCTGGCAGCCCCATGAGCAACCAGCCGCTCATGTCCGAGGCACCCGCCGAGAGTGCGGTCACGACGCTGCCCAGGCTGCGCCCACCGAGAATGTAATCCGACAGGTTATTGGTGGAGCGATAGGCCATGAGGCCAATCAGGACCATCGCCGCGATGTAGATCACGAAGGTGATCAAAGTAGGATTGCTGACGCTCATTGTGTATGCCCGTGCGTTGTTTTTATGCCAGGACGGCGCCAGAGCGGGTTGCCGACAGTCGGCTGGTCTGGCTCGTCCCCTGTATCCGACCCGACTCCCAAGACGCGAATCGACGGCCAGACCGTGCTAGGAACAAAGTGGTTGCACCAAGGTCGGGCATGCTAGTCAACCTGTCGATGTAGGCGCAACCCATGGCAGCGCCTCAGTTGCACCTTTATGCACACAAAAATGTAACTATTTAAGTGCTTTTGCGCCTTTATCGAGCGTTGGCGCCCGGTTCAAGGGCCTTGGCACCATTGCCGGGCAGTTGCTGACAGGTTTGCTTCAGATGCGAAGTGGTCCGAGAAATATCCCGAAAAAAAGGGTTGCACCCGGTTGCACCTCAGTCGAGCCACAGCTACTCTTGGCCACAGCTATAGCCACACGAATAGTGGCTCTTATGAGGACCAAGACATGGCGACCACCACCCTGGGTGTCAAACTCGACGACCCGACCCGCGAGCGATTGAAGGCTGCTGCACAGTCCATTGACCGGACGCCGCACTGGCTGATCAAACAGGCGATCTTCAATTACCTGGAAAAACTCGAGGGTGGTGCAACCCTTAGCGAACTCAGCGGCCTGGGCAGCAAGGATGCCGACGACCAGGGTGAAGTCCCGGCGGACAGCACCCATCAAGCGTTCCTGGAGTTTGCCGAAAGCATCCTTCCGCAGTCGGTTCTGCGGGCTGCCATCACCTCGGCCTATCGTCGCCCCGAGCCCGAAGTCGTGCCCATGCTGCTGGAACAGGCTCGCCTGCCGGCGGCGATGGGCGAGGCCACCCAAAAGCTGGCGGCTTCCATCGCCGAAAAACTGCGCAACCAGAAGAGCGCCGGTGGTCGTGCCGGTATCGTCCAGGGCCTGCTGCAGGAGTTTTCGCTGTCCTCCCAGGAAGGCGTCGCCCTGATGTGCCTGGCCGAAGCGCTGCTGCGCATCCCCGACAAAGGCACCCGCGACGCGTTGATCCGCGACAAGATCAGCACCGGCAACTGGCATCCGCACCTGGGCAACAGCCCTTCATTGTTCGTCAACGCCGCCACCTGGGGCCTGCTGCTGACCGGCAAACTGGTGAGCACCCACAACGAAGCCGGGCTGACCTCGTCGCTGAGCCGCATCATCGGTAAATCCGGCGAGCCGATGATCCGCAAGGGCGTCGACATGGCCATGCGCCTGATGGGCGAGCAGTTCGTCACCGGCGAGACCATCGCTGAAGCACTGGCCAACGCCAGCCGCTTCGAGGCCAAGGGCTTCCGCTACTCCTACGACATGCTGGGTGAGGCCGCGCTGACCGAGCACGATGCCCAGAAGTATCTGGCATCGTATGAACAGGCCATCCATTCCATCGGCAAGGCGTCCCACGGGCGTGGCATCTACGAAGGCCCGGGCATTTCCATCAAGCTCTCGGCCCTGCATCCGCGCTACAGCCGTGCGCAGTACGAGCGCGTGATGGAAGAGCTCTACCCGCGCCTGCTGTCGCTGACGCTGCTGGCCAAGCAATACGACATCGGCTTGAACATCGATGCCGAGGAAGCCGATCGCCTGGAGCTGTCGCTGGACCTGCTCGAGCGCTTGTGCTTTGAGCCGCAGCTGACCGGCTGGAACGGCATCGGCTTCGTGATCCAGGCCTACCAGAAACGTTGCCCGTACGTGATCGACTACGTGATCGATCTGGCCCGCCGCAGCCGGCACCGCCTGATGATCCGTCTGGTCAAGGGCGCCTACTGGGACAGCGAAATCAAACGCGCCCAGGTCGATGGCCTGGAAGGGTATCCGGTCTATACCCGCAAGGTTTACACCGACGTTTCCTACATCGCTTGCGCGCGCAAACTGCTGTCGGTGCCAGAAGTCATCTACCCGCAGTTCGCCACTCACAACGCCCATACGCTGGCAGCCATTTACCACATCGCGGGTCAGAACTATTACCCCGGCCAGTACGAATTCCAGTGCCTGCACGGCATGGGCGAGCCGCTTTACGAGCAGGTGGTCGGCAAGGTTGCCGACGGCAAGCTGAACCGGCCGTGCCGCGTATACGCACCTGTCGGCACTCACGAAACCCTGCTGGCCTACCTGGTTCGCCGCCTGCTGGAAAACGGCGCCAACACCTCGTTCGTCAACCGCATTGCCGATCAGTCGATTTCGATCCAGGAACTGGTGGCCGATCCGGTCTCCAGCATCGAGCGCATGGCCACGCAGGAAGGTGGTTTCGGTTTGCCGCATCCGCGCATTGCGCTGCCGCGTGACCTGTATGGCAGCGAGCGCGCCAACTCGGCGGGCATCGACATGGCCAACGAACATCGTCTGGCGTCGCTGTCTTCGGCACTGCTCGCCACTGCCCACACCGACTGGAAAGCCGGCCCGATGCTGGGCGGCGCGGTCAGCGCCGGCACCGAGGCCCCGGTACTGAACCCCTCCGACCTGCGTGATGTGGTGGGTCATGTCCAGGAAGCCAGCCTTGAGGATGTCGATAACGCCCTGCTCAGTGCCCTGAGCGCCGGCCCTATCTGGCAAGCGACGCCGCCTGCAGAACGGGCAGCCATTCTCGAACGTGCCGCGGACCTGATGGAGGCTGAAATCCAGCCGCTAATGGGCCTGCTGGCCCGGGAGGCCGGCAAGACCTACGCCAACGCCATTGCCGAAGTACGCGAAGCCGTGGACTTCCTGCGTTATTACGCAGTTCAGGCGCGCAACGATTTCAGCAACGACGCCCACCGTCCGCTGGGGCCGGTGGTGTGCATCAGCCCGTGGAACTTCCCGCTGGCGATTTTCAGCGGTCAGGTTGCCGCCGCGCTGGCCGCCGGTAACCCGGTGCTGGCCAAGCCCGCCGAGCAGACTCCGCTGATCGCCGCCCAGGCCGTTCGCCTGCTGCTGGAAGCCGGGATCCCGGAAGGCGTGGTGCAGTTGTTGCCGGGCCGTGGGGAAACCGTCGGCGCTCGTCTGGTCGGTGATGACCGGGTCAAAGGCGTGATGTTCACCGGCTCCACCGAAGTGGCTCGCCTGCTGCAGCGCAACATCGCCGGACGCCTGGACGCTCAGGGCCGGCCGATCCCGTTGATCGCCGAAACCGGCGGTCAGAACGCCATGATCGTCGACTCCTCGGCGCTGACTGAACAAGTGGTCATCGATGTGGTGTCCTCGGCATTCGACAGCGCCGGTCAGCGCTGCTCGGCCCTGCGCGTGCTGTGCCTGCAGGAGGATTCCGCCGACCGCGTGATCGAAATGCTCAAGGGCGCCATGGCCGAGAGCCGTCTGGGCAATCCCGAGCGGCTGTCCGTGGATATCGGCCCGGTGATCGACGCCGAAGCCAAGGCAGGGATCGAGAAGCACATCCAGGCCATGCGCGATAAAGGTCGCACGGTCTATCAGGTGGCCATCGCCGACAACGACGAAATCAAGCGCGGCACCTACGTGATGCCCACCCTGATCGAGCTGGAAAGCTTCGATGAACTGCAACGCGAGATTTTCGGCCCGGTGCTGCACGTTGTCCGCTACAAGCGCAAAGAGCTGGATCAACTGATCGCGCAGATCAACGCTTCGGGCTACGGCCTGACCCTGGGCGTGCATACCCGCATCGACGAGACCATTGCCAAGGTGATCGACTCGGTGAACGCGGGCAACATGTACGTCAACCGCAACATCGTCGGCGCGGTAGTCGGTGTGCAGCCGTTCGGCGGCGAAGGCCTGTCGGGCACCGGGCCCAAAGCCGGTGGGCCGCTGTACCTGTATCGCCTGCTGTCGACACGTCCGGCCGATGCCGTGCAGAAGTCCTTTGCCTTGCGCGATGCAGCAACGGCGCCGGACACTCGTCTGCGCGACACCCTGCTCAAGCCGCTGAGCGCGCTGAAAGCCTGGGCGGCCAGCCAGCAACAGGGAGAACTGGAAGCCCTGTGTGGACAGTTCGCCGAGCAATCGCAGAGCGGTGTCATCCGCCTGCTGGCAGGCCCGACCGGTGAGCGCAACAGCTACAGCATCCTGCCGCGCGAGCACGTGCTGTGTCTGGCAGAGGACGAGACCGACCTGCTCACCCAACTGGCCGCGGTCTTGGCCGTCGGCAGCAGCGCAATCGTGCCGGACAACGAGCTGAGCAAGCCGCTGCGCAATCGCCTTCCCAAGGAAGTACAGGCGCGCATCAAACTGGTTGCCGACTGGAGCAAGGACGACCTCGTCATCGATGCCGTACTGCATCACGGCGACTCCGACCAACTGCGCGCCATCTGCGAACAGGTCGCCCAACGCAGCGGCGCCATCATTGGCGTCCACGGCCTGTCCAAAGGCGAGACCGGCATCGCGCTGGAACGTCTGGTAATCGAACGTGCATTGAGCGTCAACACTGCTGCGGCAGGGGGCAACGCAAGCCTGATGACGATCGGTTAAGCCGGGATTCTGTATCAGTCCGGCCTGCCGGCGGTAGGCCTTTGGGTCGCTACCGCCGGCAAGCCGGACTGCTACCGATGAATCTTCAGAGCATGACCTGCGACACCTTGGCCATCCGAGCCAACCTCCCACCACCCCGCCCCACGACACCCTCTGCTTAGGCTTTCTTCCTTCATCGCGAAGGACATTTCCGAAATTCGCCTGCCTGCTTGTGCTCTCCGATATCGACCCATAGGCTGCCCGGGTCGCTGAAGCGCAACGCCCAGGTTTGGCAGCCTGATCAAGAGGCAGCGTGATGCGACAGCTCCTATGGTGGCTTTGCGCGGGGCACGTTCGCGTGCGCTGGTTTTTGGCCTTTGGGACCAGTCTGCTAACCCGTGTCAAAGCCGCCACCCTTATTTCGTTTAGCAGCGAAGCGTCGGTGGCATCACAATCAAAAGGCCTTTACATGCTAAAAATCAGTAACCGGTTGGCGAAGTCACCCACCCAATTCCCGTGATAGCAGGCGTCGAAACCCACAGTCATAATGCCTTAACTCTTACAACCGGTATCCACACATCCACGTAACCCTTGCCTTGGGCCGGGTCAAAGTCAGAGCTGTATTGTTCGAACTCGGGGCCGTCGGCAAGCGCGTAACCAGAGCCAGGCAACCAGTGATTAAAGATGGTGAAGAATGTCTGATGGATCTTTGAAATATGATCCAGGTGTCGGAACACCGCATAGTTTTGCTGTGGCACTTTGAAGTACCGAAAAGCTGGGGGCAGATTTTTGATGCAGGAGACTTCGCTGCCGGCAATATACTCAAAACTTCCGTCATCTCCAGGGTTACAGCACAGACCATAGTTCCAGTTGTTCACCTGGCATGACACTCGCCCTATGTAAGGCTCGAACGCTTGCCACAAACCGACAATGCCTTCATTCCTATCGATGGTAAAACGATCTCCCAGACCCGCAATGAAAAACTCGGGTCTAGTTTCAAAGCGTGGTGTTGAGAGCGTTATCAGATTCATTTCTTTCATGCGTAGAGGCTCCACCAAGGGTAGGTGTTCATATTTGCGCTCACGAACCTGCTTCGGAGTGACCCCAAACTGATCGCGGAAAGCGCGCGTAAAAGCTTCATGGGAGCTGTAACCAGCATCCAGCGCTACTTTCAGGATTTCAGGTGTTCCCTGCTGTAAGGTCAGCGCCGCCTGGCTCAAACGCCTAGCCCGGATGTAGCGCATTACTGGCCAGCCCGTCGACAGCGCAAACAAACGGGCAAGGGCAAAAGGAGACAGGTTGCAATGACGCGCAACACGTCCTAGATCGAGGTGGGCTCCCAGCTCCAGCTCGATGTACCACAGGGCTCTCTCGATATTCAGCATCATGATGCTCCTTGAAGTCAGAACAACGTTATCAAACGAATCCGCGAAGTATTTGATCGTTCTTGCGGTTTCTGTAAAGCGTCAAGCGAATACACCAAAAATCCCCCCCCGACCCACCCAACAAATCGTTCGAAGAATCCCTGGCCCACGCCTCGGGCCTGCTGCGATGCGCCATGGCCACAGCCTGTGAAAGCGCAGAGAACCTCAGCGGCGTCAAACGCGACCTGGCGTTCTCCGTCGTACACCTGATCGACATAGCCGAAGCCGTAGTCGACCAGTCGCTGGATCAGCTGGAGGTGCGCTGACCCCAGATTCACGCGAACTGTAGGAACCGGCTTGCTGGCGAATGCGCTGGGGCAGTGGCACATAGACTGACACGCCCGGTTCGCCAGCAATCCGGCTTCTACAGAATCAATCACCACGACAAAGGGCTTTTTCGAGTCCGCCACAGAGTCCAGCCCTTTAAGCATTCAGATGAAAAAAGCAATAACAGGAGCAAGCCAATATCATATCCTTCCGTGAGATCGGGCCCCATGAATATGATCGAAACCGAGGGAACGAGAAATATCAGCCTGAACGGTATCTGAAACCAGGCCACCCACCTTGCTGCGCCGCATCGCGCAATGAACAACACACAACTCAGAAGGATAGAAAGTTCAAAACCCCAAACCATCACGGCGAACACTTTTGAATATTCTCCTTGCGCTTCGAGCAACTCAAGACCGCCATTAAAATCTTCAACATAAGGAACTCTATCTGTACTAAGACTTATGAAGATATATCTGGCAATGTACATTGCATCAAACAGACCCCAACCCAAAAAAACCTTTTCAGCGGACACATTTAACCTGACCATTGTTTCAGCCCCTTCAATTCACAACGATGTCCATCGTAGACCCAGTACATGCGTATATAACTGCCGGGCGCTTCTTTTAATAACGTAGGAAGCATCCCCGCCTGCCAGATACGGACGGCGGTTTCGCCTATAACGAAAAACTTACCCACAACCGGTTTTATCCCTCGTCGCGTTCTACCCCTCCATCACCCAAATCAATCTTGCTGTTCACCCCCACCTCACCCACCTAGACTCACGGCAATCCAATATGAGGTGATGCCGCCATGTCCGAGACGCTGCTCAGTTCCCGCAATCTGGCTTTCGAGTTGTATGAAGTGCTGGATGCCGAAGCACTGACGCGGCGCGAGCGTTTCGCTGAGCACAGCCGCGAGACGTTCGATGCGGCGATCGGCACGGCGCGCAGCATCGCCGAGAAATACTTCGCCCCGCATAACCGCAAGAACGACGAAAACGAGCCGCGCTTCGAGAATGGCGAAGCGGTGCTGATACCCGAGGTCAAGCCTGCGGTGGATGCGTTCCTTGAGGCGGGCTTTCTCAATGCCGCGCGGAATTTCGAGGCGGGTGGCATGCAACTGCCGACGTTGCTGTCGCAAGCCTGTTTTGCGCATTTTCAGTCAGCCAATGCGGCGTCGACGTCTTACCCGTTCCTGACTATGGGCGCCGCCAATCTGATCGAAAACTTTGGCAGCGCCGAGCAGAAACAACGCTTCCTGCAACCGATGATCGAGGGGCGTTTCTTCGGCACCATGGCCCTGACCGAGCCCCACGCAGGTTCATCGCTGTCGGATATTCGTACTCGCGCCGAACCGGCCGCAGACGGCAGCTATCGCCTGCGCGGCAACAAGATCTTCATCTCCGGCGGGGACCATCCGCTGTCGGAAAACATCGTGCATCTGGTCCTGGCCAAACTCCCGAATGCGCCTGCCGGCGTGAAGGGCATTTCGCTGTTCATCGTGCCGAAATTTCGGGTCAACGACGACGGCAGCCTCGGCGAGCGCAATGACGTGCTACTGGCCGGGCTGTTCCACAAGATGGGCTGGCGCGGCACGACCTCCACTGCGCTGAATTTCGGCGACAACGGCCAGTGCGTCGGCTACCTGATTGGCAAACCGCATCAGGGCTTGAGCTACATGTTCCAGATGATGAACGAGGCGCGTATCGGGGTCGGCATGGGCGCTGTGATGCTCGGTTATGCGGGGTATCTGTACTCGCTGGAATACGCCCGGGAGCGCCCGCAGGGTCGCCTCCCCGACAGCAAAAACCCGGAAAGCGCGCCGGTTTCGATCATCCGCCACGCGGACGTGAAACGCATGCTGCTGACCCAGAAAGCCTACGTCGAAGGTTCATTCGACCTGGGGCTGTATGCTGCGCGGCTGTTTGACGACACCCAGACCGGCGAGTCCGAGGAACAACGCAAGCTGGCCCATGAGTTGCTGGACCTGCTGACCCCCATCGTCAAATCATGGCCGTCGGAGTTTTGCCTGAAGGCTAACGAGCTGGCGATCCAGATTCTCGGCGGCCATGGCTACACGCGCGAGTATCCGGTGGAGCAGTACTACCGCGACAATCGCCTGAACCCGATCCATGAAGGCACTCACGGCATCCAGTCGCTGGACCTGCTCGGCCGCAAGCTGGCGCAGAACGACGGCGCCGGGCTCAAACAGTTGATACGCCTGATCACCGACACCTGCCTGCGCGCCCAGACCCATGAGTCGCTGAGCACCCTGCGCCAGCCGCTCGAACACCTGGTGGCGCGCCTGCAAGCCGTGACCCTGCAATTGCTCAGCGACCTGGCCGAAGGGAAAGTCACTGCAACGCTGGCCAACTCGGCGCTCTACCTCAAGGCCTTCGGCCACACGATCATCGGCTGGCGCTGGCTGGAACAGGCGATCCGCGCCCAAGAGGGGTTGAGCAAAGGCAACCCGGCCGACGTCGACTTCTACCGGGGCAAGCTGCAGGCGGCGCGCTACTTCCTGACCTGGGAAGTCCCGTCCTGTCATCACGAACTGGCGATTCTGAAGGCGCGTGATGATCTGTGTCTGTCGATGGACGAAAACTGGTTCTGACTCACCGGGATCTCGCGACACACATCGGTTAACAGCACGGTCTGGCGGCGCCAGCGTTTGCGTAAGCGCGGCCGCGCCAAGCCGTGCGGCTGCAAAAAACCCCGCGATCCATGCGCCTTCTGTCGGTAGCCAACCGCGCCTCGCTTGCCCGCATTCTCCGAATCATTCAGACAAAGCTTTGACAGTGAACCAATTCAACGGGTTAAATCGGTTGGCACGCGGACTGCATGGTCACTTCGCGGACACTTTCATTTTTTGCTTTTGCCTGGAGTACCGCCCTTGGATGCCACGACCATCAACAGCCTGTTCCTGATCGGCGCGTTGCTGGTGGCGGCGAGCATTCTGGTCAGCTCGCTGTCCTCGCGGCTGGGCATTCCGATTCTGGTGATCATCCTGGCGGTCGGCATGACCGCAGGCGTGGATGGCGGCGGCATCATCTTCGATAACTACCCAACGGCTTATCTGGTCGGCAACCTCGCCCTGGCGGTGATTTTGCTCGACGGCGGTTTGCGCACGCGGGTCGCAACCTTCCGCGTTGCGCTGTGGCCCGCATTGTCGCTGGCCACGGTCGGCGTACTGATTACCACCGGACTGACCGGCCTGGTCGCCGCCTGGCTGTTCGACCTGAACATCATCCAGGGCCTGTTGATCGGCGCCATCGTCGGCTCCACGGACGCCGCAGCGGTGTTTTCGTTGCTCGGCGGCAAGGGCCTGAACGAGCGGGTGACCGCCAGCCTGGAAATCGAATCCGGCAGCAACGATCCCATGGCGGTGTTCCTCACCGTGACCCTGATCGACATGCTCGCCAGCGGCCAGACCGGCCTGCACTGGAGCCTGCTGGGCCATCTGGTGCAGGAGTTCGGCATCGGCGCCATCATCGGTCTCGGCGGCGGCTGGCTGATGTTGCAACTGGTCAACCGCATCAATCTGGCGACCGGTCTGTATCCAATCCTGGTGATTGCCGGTGGCCTGGCCGTATTCGCCCTGACCAACGCCATTCACGGCAGTGGTTTTTTGGCGGTCTACCTGTGCGGTCTGGTGCTGGGCAACAAGCCGATCCGCAGCCGCCACGGCATCCTGCACATGCTCGACGGCATGGCCTGGCTGGCGCAGATCGGCATGTTCCTGGTCCTGGGCCTGCTGGTGACGCCTCACGATTTGCTGCCTATCGCCTTGCCCGCCCTGGGCCTGGCGCTGTGGATGATTCTGGTGGCACGGCCGCTGTCGGTGCTTGCGGGGCTGTTGCCCTTCCGGGTGTTCCACGGTCGCGAAAAAGCCTTTATTGCCTGGGTCGGCCTGCGCGGCGCGGTCCCCATCATTCTGGCGGTGTTCCCGTTGATGGCGGGCCTGCCCCACGCTCAGCTGTACTTCAACCTGGCGTTCTTCATCGTGCTGGTGTCACTGCTGGTCCAGGGCACGAGCCTGCCCTGGGTCGCCAAATGGCTGAAGGTGACGGTTCCGCCCGATCCGGCGCCCATCTCCCGCGCGGCTCTGGAAGTCCACGTGACCAGCGAGTGGGAGCTGTTCGTTTACCGACTCGGCGCAGAAAAGTGGTGCATCGGCGCGGCCCTTCGCGAGTTGAAAATGCCCGACGGTACTCGGATTGCAGCCCTGTTTCGTGGCCAACAACTGCTCCATCCGTCGGGTAGTACGGTGTTGGAGACGGGCGATCTGCTATGCGTCATCGGCCACGAACACGACCTTCCGGCCTTGGGCAAGCTGTTCAGCCAGGCACCGCAGCGCGGTCTGGATCTGCGCTTCTTCGGTGACTTCGTGCTCGAAGGAGACGCTCAGCTGGGGGCTGTCGCGGCGTTGTACGGTCTGAAGCTCGACGGCCTGGATCCGGATATGCCGCTGAGTCAGTTCATCATTCAGAAGAATCGCGGGGCGCCAATCGTGGGCGACCAGATCGAATGGAATGGAACTATTTGGACAGTTGCGGTTATGGAGGGGAACAAGATCCTCAAAGTGGGCGTCAGATTCCCCGAAGGAAGCCGCCCGGGTCCCGGGTTGTTCCTCTAAACTGCTCTCCTTTCCTGATGGCTCGACCCGGTGTCTATGTTCACGCTGCGTACCTTTTTTGCCTCGGCCCTGCTGGGGCTATGCCTGTCTTCATTCCCGGCGCTTGCCGCCGACACGCCTCCCCCCAGCAGCGACGCTGTCCAGCAAAGCCTGGACAAGATCGCCGACCGAAAACTGTCGGCCGATGATCAGAAAAGCCTGCAACAGGTGCTGGAACAGACGCTTGCGTTCCTGGCCAGCCAGCAGGACAACCAGCGCAAGCTTGAAGACCTGAAGAAACAGCTGGCAGACGCGCCCAGGCAGACTGCCGAAAACCAGAAAGAGCTCACGCGCCTCAAAGGCATACGCCAGATACCGGTGGCGCAACGCTACGCCAGCATGGACGTGCCCCAGCTTGAGCAGATGCTCAGCCAGCGCAGCACTCAGCAAGCCGATCTGCAAAAAGCCCTCAATGATGCCAACAGCCTGACGATCACAGCCCAGACTCGCCCCGAACGGGCGCAGGCCGAGATCAGCAGCAGCCAGACCCGCATCCAGGCCATCAACGGTATCCTCAAGTCCGGCAAGGATGGCGGCAAAACCATCAACGCCGATCAACGCAACCAGTTGAACGCCGAACTGGCGTCGATCAATGCGCTGATTGCCTTGCGTCGTCAGGAGCTGGCCGGCAACAGCCAATTGCAGGACCTGGGCGGCAGTCAGCATGATCTGCTGACCGAGAAGGTCGCTCGTCAGGATCAGGAAATCCAGGACCTGCAAACGCTGATCAACGACAAGCGTCGTGCCCAGTCCCAGCAAACCGTCACCCAGCTCTCGCTGGAAGCACAAAAAGCGGGTGGCAGCAGTCTGCTGGCGACCGAAAGCGCCGCCAACCTCAAGCTCTCCGACTATCTGTTGCGCGGCACCGACCGGCTCAACGAACTGACGCAGCAGAACCTCAAGACCAAGACTCAGCTCGATGCCATCACCCAGACCGACCAGGCGCTGGATGAGCAGATCAATGTGTTGAGCGGCAGTCTGCTGTTGTCCAAGATCCTCTATAAACAGAAGCAGGCATTGCCGCATCTGAAGCTCGACAGCGGACTGGCCGACGAGATCGCCGACATCCGCCTGTATCAGTTCGAGGTCAATCAGCAACGTGAGCAGATGAGCAGCCCGAGCGCTTATGTCGACACCTTGCTCGCGACTCAGAAACCGGAAGACGTCACCCCCGCCCTGCGCAAAACGTTGCTGGATCTGGCGACCACCCGCAGTGATCTGCTCGAGCGGCTCAACCGTGAACTGAGCGCCCTGCTCAACGAATCCATCACCTTGCAGCTCAACCAGAAACAACTGGTCAGCACGGCCCTCAGCCTGCGTCAGACGCTGGACGAGCAGATGTTCTGGATTCCCAGCAACAAGCCACTGGACTTCGAATGGTTCGAGCGCATCCAGCCGCGGCTGGCCAAGCAGGTCTCCACTCTGCCCTGGACCTCCAGCGTCAGCGAGTTGAGTGACGGCCTGACCCAGCGGCCACTGATCTTCCTGCCCCTGCTGTTGGTGATCGGCGGCCTGATGTGGAAGCGCAAGGCGCTGTACGACAAGCTCAATCGCCTGCACGCCGACATCGGGCACTTCAAGCGTGATCGGCAATGGCAGACCCCACTGGCGATCTTTATCAACATTCTGCTGGCGATGCCGCTGTCGCTGGCGTTGGCATCCTGCGCGCTGGCCCTGCAAATCGATGCCCGCGAGCAAAACGTCAACCTGGGCGCCGCGTTGATGCAGATCTCCCTGGCCTGGCTGGTGTTTTACACCGCTTACCGCATCCTGGCGCCGGGTGGCGTGGCGCAGCTGCATTTCCGCTGGGAAAAACCGCAGGTCGAATTCCTTCGCGGCTGGATCCGACGCCTGGGTCTGGTCGTGCTGGCACTGGTCTCCGTTGTGGCGGTCGCCGAGCACGAGCCTTCCGCGCTGGCCGATGACGTGATCGGCATCGCCGTGGTCTTGACCTGCTATGCGCTGATGACCTGGCTGCTGGGGCGCCTGCTGCTGACCAGCCCGACCCACCAGAATGCCTCGCTGTTCCGCCGCGCGGTGGGTGTGGCGTTTACCGCGCTGCCGGTCGCGCTGTTTCTCGCCGTGTGTTTTGGCTACTACTACACCGCGCTGAAACTCAGTGACCGACTGATCGATACCCTCTACCTGCTGATGCTATGGCTGGTCATCGAAGCCGCCTTCGTCCGCGGCTTGGGCGTCGCGGCGCGGCGCCTGGCGTATCAGCGTGCGCTGAGCAAACGCCAGGCGGCCAAGGAAGCCGGTGAAGGCGAAACCCTGGTCGAAGAGCCGACACTGGACATCGAGCAGGTCAACCAGCAGTCGCTGCGTCTGATCCGCCTGGCCCTGATCGGTGGATTCATCGGCGCGCTGTACCTGGTCTGGGCGGACCTGATCACGGTGTTCTCGTATCTGGACAACATCACCCTGTATGAATACACCAGCGGCACCGGCGCGGCCATGAGCATGGTGCCCATCAGCCTCGGCGATCTGATCGGCGCGCTGGTGATCATCGGCATCACGTTCGTGCTGGCCGGCAACCTGCCCGGTCTGCTGGAAGTGCTGGTGCTGTCGAAACTGAACCTCAAGCAAGGCAGTTCCTACGCCACCACTACCCTGCTGTCCTACACCATTGCCGGCGTCGGCTTCGTCTCCACCCTGTCGGCCCTGGGCGTCAGCTGGGACAAGTTGCAATGGCTGGTGGCGGCGCTATCGGTAGGTCTGGGTTTCGGTATGCAGGAGATCTTCGCCAACTTCATCTCCGGCATCATGATCCTGTTCGAGCGCCCGGTGCGGATTGGCGACACCATTACCATCGGCAACCTGTCGGGGACTGTCAGCAAGATCCGCATTCGCGCCACCACCATCACTGACTTCGACCGCAAGGACATCATTGTCCCGAACAAGACGTTCATCACCGGGCAACTGATCAACTGGTCGCTGACCGACACCATCACCCGCGTGACCCTCAAGCTGGGCGTGGATTACGGCTCCGACCTTGACCTGGTACGCAGCCTGCTGCTCAAGGCCGCCCATGACAACCCACGGGTGCTCAAGGAGCCGGCGCCGATCGTCTACTTCCTCAACTTCGGCGAAAGCACGCTGGATCACGAACTGCGCATGCATGTACGCGACCTCGGCGACCGCAACCCGGTGCTTGATGAGATCAACCGCTTCATCAACAAGGAATTCAAGAAGCAGCACATCAATATTTCGTTCCGGCAGATGGAGGTTTACCTCAAGAACATGCAGGGGCAGGAGTACAAGATGGTGCCCATTGAAGCGGAGCAAAAGAGCATCGCTGAGCCCGCCGCCGTGCCCGTCGCGCCGAAGGATGTCCCGGAGCCGCCGGACGTCAGGCTCGACTGACAGCAAAAAGCCCAGCAGAATGCTCGGACATGCTGCTGGAGCTTTGCCGTGAAAGCCCTCGACGAGTTGACCTTCGACAACCGCTTCGCCCGCCTGGGCGACGCATTTTCCACTTCCGTGCTGCCCGAGCCCATCGCCGAACCGCGTCTGGTGGTCGCCAGCGATGCCGCCCTGGCACTGCTCGATCTGGACCCGTCACAGGCCCGGGAGCCGGTATTCGCCGAGCTGTTCAGCGGCCACAAACTGTGGGCAGAGGCCGATCCGCGCGCGATGTTGTATTCCGGCCACCAGTTCGGCTCCTACAACCCGCGGCTGGGCGATGGACGCGGGCTGCTACTGGGTGAGATCTACAACGACGCCGGCGAGCATTGGGACCTGCACCTCAAGGGTGCCGGGCAGACGCCGTACTCGCGCATGGGTGATGGTCGTGCCGTATTGCGGTCTTCGATCCGGGAATTCCTCGCCTCCGAGGCACTGCATGCGCTGGGTATCGCCAGCAGCCGCGCTGCTTGCGTGATCGGCTCGAGTACCACGGTCTGGCGCGAAACCCAGGAGCGCGCCGCGATGGTGTTGCGCCTGGCAAAGAGCCACGTGCGCTTCGGCAGCTTCGAATACTTCTTCTATACCAAGCAGCCGGAGCAGCTCAAAGAGCTGGTCGATCACGTGCTGTCGTTGCACTACGCGCAATGCCTGGAGCAGCCCGAACCGTACCTGGCCATGTTCAACACAATCGTCGAACGCCAGGCCGAGATGATCGCCAAATGGCAGGCCTACGGCTTCTGCCATGGCGTGATGAACACCGACAACATGTCGATTCTGGGCATCACCTTCGACTTCGGCCCGTTCGCCTTTCTCGATGACTTCGACCAGCATTTCATCTGCAACCACTCCGACAATGAAGGTCGTTATTCTTTCAGCAATCAGGTGCCAATCGGTCAGTGGAACCTCAGCGCGCTCGCCCAGGCACTCACGCCGTTCATCAGCGTCGAAGCACTGCGCGAGGCGCTGGCGCTGTTCCTGCCGCTGTATCAGGCGCATTACCTGGACCTCATGCGCCGGCGTCTGGGTCTGACCACAGCCGAAGAAGAAGACGCCGACCTCATCGCCCGCCTGCTGCAACTGATGCAGAACAGTGGCGTCGATTACAGCCTGTTCTTCCGCCGCCTGGGTGAAGAATCGGCCGAGATTGCCGTCAGCCAACTGCGCGACGATTTCGTCGACCTGCTCGGCTTCGACGCCTGGGCCGACACCTACAAAGCCCGCATCGCCCGCGAGCCTGCCACCGGCCAGGACCAACGTCGCGCCCGCATGCACGCCGTCAACCCGCTCTACATCCTGCGCAACTACCTGGCCCAACGCGCCATCGAAGCCGCAGAACTTGGCGACTACAGCGAAGTCCAGCGTCTGCATCAGGTGTTGTGCAAGCCCTTCGAGGAACAGCCCGGCATGGAAAGTTATGCACAACGGCCACCCGATTGGGGCAAGCATCTGGAGATCAGTTGTTCGTCTTGATAAAGGCCATTACCTCGATATCCCTTTGCAGCAGCACGGTTTGCCGTTAGTCGCGACGGCAAATCGCAACGCCACCAGCAAGCCGTCCTGGCAAAAGGCTTCAAGCGTTTTTAATCACCGGCAGAACGCCACTGCCCGCCTCGGGTTTGACCTGAGCGACGGGGTTGGGCCCCTGAGCAGCAGCCTGCTTTTTCAGGTATGCCTCGGTGAAGGTCACCGGTACCGGTGATGTTCTGGGGCTGAATTTTTTCGTTCGCGCGGGATGGGTTGGGTCGGCGCCCTTGTCCTTCTGAGTGTCGACGATCCCGGCGAGGATGTCGTAAAGCGTCAATTTGCGGTCTGCGGAACGCCGCTCGATGATGCCGGAAACGCTTGGCAGGGTCTGGTCGGTTTTGATCCTGGCCTGCAGGATCGCCTCGGCATCCTTGGGATAATCCACCGCCTTCTCGATGGTCGGCAGCGATTTGAAGTAGCTCAGTGCCTCCCTGTAAAACTTCGGCGCCTTGCCGGTCCGGGTCTGCTCAAGCACCCCTTCGGCAATCGCAACCTTGCGCCAGGCGTCGTCCATCTTTTGCACGCCCTGCCAGGCTGCACGTCGTTCGTTCAGGGTGAAGTCGCCGCTGTCGTCGTAGGCAATCAGATTGAGTTGTTCGCGCGACAGGTTTTCAAACGGGCTTTTTGCATTCATGTCTCCCGCCAGCGTGCGGGTCACGAAGGCGCTGGCCTGGCGCGCGCGATCGAGCAACTCGGGGTCGTTGGTCGCCGGAACCTCCATTGCCCGAGTCGCGCTGTTGGCCTTGGGTGTCTCCAGCAGAAATTCGTTTATCCGATTGAGCCCATATTTCCCCAGCTCAGCGTGCGTCATCCCCGCGTCCCGCTTGGCCGCCCTGGCCGCGCTTTCGTTCAACTGACTGGCGAGCGTGGAAAAACTAGCCTTGTCGGTCTTCACCCGCTTGCTTTCAGCCACCGCCGTCTGATCACCCTTTTCGCTCGTGGTTGCGGCTGCTGGCTTATTCGAAATGATCGCGGAAACGGCGGCCTGTATCTGACTGATCATTGGCGACTCCCTGGCAATGAATGTTCAGGGGCCGCCGTGCCAACAACCTTGCGCAAACCGGCCCCAGGACACAAACCTATTGCTGGAAGCCGGCCAGGCCCAGTCGGGCAAACGGGGGGCTCTTTCGGCTAATGCCCCCGGTTCATGAGGCGTCCGGGTCCGTACTTCGCGCCATGGGAAGACCTGCGTTCAGTAATAGAGGGCATTGCGGGGGGATGTGATGAATGAGGGCTGGAGCACAGAAATTTGCGCATCCATTGAGTTAGTTGTCATGAAAGATCGCTAGTCTTGAAGATCAATCACGCTTAGCACCTTGGACACGATATCGTTCGTCGTGAACTTATCGAGACTCTCGATGAATCTTGCCGAACCTGAACGAACGCGTTGTTCAATATCGAAACTGCGTACCTGATTACACACGGCGATACCGCTGGTTTCATGGCCTGCAACCAGAACGGCGAGTCCAGATTCGCGCGCAAACCGTCCCCCACTGGTAACCGGCACTGTCATACAGACGCCCAGCGCGTTTATTCGATGAGATGTGATGACTACAAATCGATGACGATCTTTCATTTCACGACCAGCGACCGGATTAGGATCGATCCAGTAAACGTCGCCCTGGCGAGGCGCCCCCCGGCGCACCATCAGGTAATCTCCCTTCCGGCAGGATTACCCTCCCTGGCCCAGTCGGTCTCACGGTTCAGCTCTGCAACATGCTCCGCCCCTCTGAGCAGTTGCGAAGCGGTATATCGTTTACGCGCCAGCTGCGCGACAGGCTTTGCAACAAGCTCACCGGCTACCACTGTCAGCTCGACCTGCGAGCCTATTTCCAACTCCAGAAGCTTGAGAAACGCTGGAGGAATAGTCATCACAGCGGCACCTCCCTGGCGACGAATAGTAGAGTTCATAGTCATCGGTTTTCTCTTATCGACCATACTCTTCACCTCTCGCTTAAGTGCTACGAACGTAGCACTTAAGGCCCAGCCTGGCGATCAATGAAGACGAGCGTTCAGGCTATTCATTGCCAAGACTTCCTGAAAGCCGAATAGGCGGCGGCCTCTGTGAGAAAGTGCTGAAATTCGCGCTTGATAACCCGCCCTGCAGGCTCCACTTACCCATCATTAGCCCCCCATTGCGGAAAACCTGCCATGTCCGACTCACTGCTGATCCCTTGCCCACACTGCAATGGACTTAACCGTATTCCCTCCGAGCGACTGGGCGATCAGCCCAAGTGCGGCCGCTGCAAGCAGGCGGTGTTGCTGAGCAAGCCGTTCAATCTGACGCAGGGCGATTACGCCAGCCAGATCAAAGGCGATCTGCCGCTGCTGGTGGATGTCTGGGCCGAGTGGTGCGGGCCGTGCAAATCCTTCGCGCCGACGTTTGAACAGGCGGCAGCGCAACTGAGCGGCCGGGTCCGCCTGGCCAAGCTCGACAGCGAGGCAAACCAGCAGCTGTCGGCACAGCTTGGCATCCGTTCGATTCCCAGTCTGATTCTGTTCAGAGACGGGCGCGAAGTGGCCCGGCAGAGCGGCGCCTTGCCGCTTCAGCAGCTGACGGCATGGCTGGCGAGCCAAGGCATCTGACAGCCCACGCCACCTGGCACGAAGTGTATGCCTGCTTCGGTTGTAGGGTATTTCTGAAAGCGCATCGAGCCGTCACACACACCGATTTCAACGCCTAGGGTTAGTCGTTCTCACGGATGATCCAGAGGCAGTCAACGATGACATGTGTAATCAGAGAAGGTGACTCCACCACCACCGGTGGCGTGGTGATGCAAACCTCGTCCACGCAAGTCTGGGCCGAGCGCAGGCTTGCGCGAATGGGCGATCCGGTGTGGTGCGCCGCCTGTCAGCAGGTGGGTTTTATCGCTCAGGGCAACCCGACCTTCATTGACCAACTGATGGCCGTCGCCACGGATGGCCATCTCGTGCATTGCGCCTGCCCGCATGGCGTTCATCGGCTGATATCAAGTCAGGATCAGTTGCTGGCCGACATGGACGCGACGATAAACATCCCCAAGGATCAAGCCGAAAAAGCTCGCAAGCGGGCCAGGCAACTGAGCAGAACGCTGCGCCCGGCTGACTCCCCGGCGCAATAGACGGCACAGGCGCCGGGGTCGCCCGCGCAAACGGCCAAGCTCAACGCTAAGCCTTGCTTTCCAGCAGATCGTGCAATTGGACAAACTGCAGACTCAACTTGTGGCGCGGGTCCAGATAAATCAGAGGCTTGCTGGCTTCATGGGACTCGCGCATCTGCACCGAACTGCTCAGGTAAACCGGCAATACCGGCAGACCTTCGGCGATCAGCTCGTCGAGGATCCGCTGCGGCAGCGAGGCCCGTGACTGAAACTGGTTGACGATGATGCCCTCCACCTCAAGCCCTTCATTGTGGTCCTCTTTCAATTCGTCTATTTCCCTGAGCAAGCCATAGAGCGCCTGCCGCGAGAAGCTGTCGCAGTCGAAGGGAATCAACACGCGGTCGGCGGCGATCAACGCCGATACCGCGTAGAAATTCAACGCGGGCGGTGTATCCAGATAAATACGCTCGTAATCCTCATCCAGCCCGTCGAGCAACTTACGCAGCTTGTTGATCTTGTGCTTGGCCTCAAGCTTGGGCTGCAGGTCGGCCAGCTCGGCGGTGGCCGTCACCACATGCAGGTTATCGAACGGCGTTTCGTATATATCGACCTGGTTCTTTTTCGAGAACGGCACGGAAGAAAGCGTGTGCTTGAAGAAATCGGCAATGCCCATGGGAATGTCTTCGCCGGTCAACCCTGTCAGGTATTGCGTCGAATTGGCCTGTGCGTCGAGATCGATCAACAGGGTCCGATAGCCCTGACTGGCGCTGACCGCCGCCAGATTGCAGGCAATGCTCGATTTGCCAACGCCGCCTTTCTGATTGAACACCACACGCCGCATCTGGAGAACTCCCTGTTGCTGTCTTGCAGTGAAGGACCGCCTGGCGGCCCGATGAATGGTCCCGAGTCTAGGCAATCTGCATCAAGAGGGCGAGCCTCTCGGACAAATCGGACAACCGGAGGAGAACAGGCGGGCTTGCCGCTCTAATTCGTCCTACTCGGTCTGACAGACCATATCCGCCATAACAGTAAGAAAGATCTTCAGTAAATAAACTAATTGTTTCAGCGTTTGCCACTGTGCTTTGGCATCGGGATAATGCCCGCCACTCGGTACTAGCGCCGCGCCATGGTTGGTGTCACTTCGGATTCTCGAAGCCAGGAAGTAAGCCCGCTAAAGGGCGGGAAGATAACTCGTGATCATGTTCAACATCGCACAATGGCGCGCGTGGGCCCCTGGCCTGACGTCGGCAGAAGACTGGTCACAATGGAGCCGAAACCCGGCAATTGCGTGCGATCAGGGTGAAGCGCCCGACGTCTCTTTCCTGCCTGCCATGCAGCGTCGACGGCTGAGTCGCCTGGCCAGAATGGCCTTCGCTGTAGGCTGGCCGCTGGCTGAAGGGCGTGAACAGTTGCCGCTGGTATTCGTGTCACGACACGGCGAGACCCCGCGCACATTCGACATCCTCAGCGATCTGGCCACCGACCAACCGCTCTCTCCGACCCAATTCAGCCTGTCGGTACACAACGCCGTGATTGGCCTGTGGTCCATCCTGCGCAACGAAACCAGTGAAATGACCGCACTGGCGGCTGCTGGCGACGGGTTGGAACATGGCGTACTCGAAGCAGCAGCGTTGCTCAGGGAAGGCGCCCCGGCAGTACTGCTGATCGTGGCCGAGGAGCGGCCGCCAGGCGCTTATGCGCCCTGGATCGACGATGTGCCGTTCCCTTATGCGATGGGGCTGCTGTTGACCCCGGGCGACGAATGGCAGCTGGGACTGAGCACTTGCGAGTCTAAGGACACTGCACATTTGCGGGACGACTGGCCCCACGCCCTCAAACTTATCCGCGGGTTGTCAACGCAAAAGGGCGCCCTGCAGCATCACTGGAAGAATCGGCTATGGAACTGGCTACACAACCGCTGAGCAAGAGCCGCGACGCCTATTACTGGCGCTTGCTGGGCACTGCACTGAGCTTCGCCCTGTTCGGGCTGGGCGGGTTGTGCCTGCGTCTTCTCATATTCCCGCTGCTGTCATTGCTGCCGGGGCACCCGTGCAGCCAGCAACGCCGCGCTCGCCGCACAATCAGCCGGCTGTTCTGGGCCTTTATCCGGTTCATGGCCAGGGCCGGTGTCCTTACGTATGAAATCGAAGGCGCAGATCGCCTGGGCCGACCGGGCCAGATGATCATCGCCAACCATCCTTCGTTGATCGACGTGGTGTTTCTCATCGGCCTGGTCCGCGATGCCAATTGCGTGGTCAAGAAAAGCCTGTGGGACAACCCGTTCACTCGGGGTCCGGTACGTTCGACCGGCTATGTCACCAACGACGGCAGCGCCGACATGCTGGAAAACGCCGCCGGACTGCTGCAGTCAGGTCAGACCCTGATCATCTTCCCGGAAGGCACCCGTACCCCGCCGGGGATGGCTCCTGCTTTCCACCGAGGCGGCGCAGCCATCGCACTGCGTGGCGCCAAGACCGTCACCCCGGTCACCATCCATGTTTCGCCCAGCACATTGACCAAGGCCGAACCCTGGTATCGCATCCCTCTGCGTCGACCGCACTTTCACTTGCGCGTAGGCAACGACATCGACCCTGCGGCATTCGCCGCGCTGGGTCCGCCCCCTGTGGCATCACGCAAGCTCAATGACTATCTGCATCACTACTTCACCAAGGAACTCGCCACAGATGAGCGATCTGCACCTGGAAATCAAACAGCTGATCATCGACGCCCTGGGCCTTGAAGACATCAGCACACACGACATCGGCAACGACCAGACGCTGTTTGGCGAAGGGCTGGGGCTGGACTCGGTCGACGCCCTGGAGCTAGGGCTGGCCGTGCAGAAACGCTACGGCATCAAGATCGACGCCGACGCCAAGGACACACGCACCCACTTCACCAGCGTCGACAGCCTCGCGGCCTTCGTCAGCGCTCGCCAAGTGGCCTGAGGACTGAACATGCAATCCCGTGAAGACATCTTCCAAACCCTGCGTACTGCGCTGGTCGAGCTGTTCGAACTTGAACCGGAGCGAGTCACTCCGCAGGCCAACCTGTATCAGGACCTGGAAATCGACAGCATCGACGCCGTCGACCTGATCGACCATATAAAACGCAAGACCGGCAAGAAGATCGCCGCCGAAGAATTCAAGTCCGTACGCACCGTCGACGATGTGGTTGAAGCGGTCCACCGGCTGGTCACCGCGGCAGCATGAACCGGCTGATCGGCATCGGACTGGTGCTTGCGGGCGCGCTCTATCCATTTGCAGTGTATTTCGGCAGGGGCCACTTCGCGCCGTGGCAACTGGCGCTGCTGCTGGGAGCCTTGTGGGCATGCCGCGCGCTGACCGCTGAGCGGCGTCCCGGCAGTCTTGGCATGGCGTTCGTCGCGCTCGCTTTCTGCCTGTTGCTGGGGATTTTCGACAGCCCGCAGTTTCTGCGCTGGTACCCGGTGCTGATCAGCGCCTTCATGCTCACCGTGTTCGGGCTGAGCCTGATACGCGGCATGCCGGTCATCGAACGTCTGGCGCGCCTGACCGACCCACAGCTTTCGCCGGCCGCTATTCGCTATACGCGCCAGGTGACCCGGATCTGGTGTGTGTTCTTCCTGGTAAACGGTGCAGTCGCAGCCGCGCTGACCCTCTGGGCACCACTGAGCTGGTGGGCGCTGTACACCGGTCTGATTGCCTACGGGCTGATGGGCGCGCTGTTCGCCGGTGAATGGGTTGTCCGCCAGCGCGTGCGAGGTGGTGCATGAGCTGGATAAACCCTGAACAACTGCTGCTGGAGGCTTACCCGGGCCGGACGATCACCCATGCGCCTTACATGAGCCAGCCTCAATGGCGCGACCGGGCACTGAGTGCTGCCGCAGCGCTGCAGGCGCGCGGAGCTGCGAGCATTGCGATTTACCTCGAAGATGCTGGCGAACTGGCCGTGGCATTGTTCGCTGCGTGGCGCGCCGGGGTCAGGGTTCTGTTGCCCTCCGATCTGCAAGCGCCGACTCGCCAGCGCTGGGCGCGGCAGGTAGATCTCTGGATCACGGACCTGGCGGAAGATACGCAGCTGCATCAGCTCGACGCAGCCCCTCTCACTCCGGCGACACTGGACCTCGACCAATGCGTGCTAGGGCTCTGCACTTCCGGCTCCAGCGGCGAGCCCAAGCTGATCGAAAAAAAGCTGCGCCACCTGGCCAATGAAGTCGCCGCGCTGGAACGCCTGTGGGGCGCGGATCTGGGGAACGCCTGCGTGATCGGCAGCGTTGCCGCACAGCATATTTACGGGCTGCTGTTCCGGGTGTTATGGCCAATGTGTGCCGGCCGCAGTTTCGTGCGCATGCAACTACCGTTTCCCGAGGACCTGCAGCGTGCCAGCCGCGAGCACCAAGCCTTCGCCTGGGTGGCCAGCCCTGCCCTGCTCAAGCGTATGGGTGACAACCTCGACTGGCGCAGCATGAGCGCGGTGCGCCGGGTATTTTCGTCCGGCGGCGCGCTGCCTCCCCAAGCAGCTGAAAGCCTGCATGAACGGCTGGGCCAATGGCCGACCGAGATCCTTGGCAGCTCCGAAACCGGCGGCATCGCCTGGCGTCAGGATGAGCCGCTGTGGCGAGCGTTTGAAGGCGTGACGCTGAGTCAGGACGACGAGGGCGCGCTGTGCGTGGAATCTGCGTATCTGCCGGCCGGTCACGTTGAACGGACAGCCGACGCCGCGCGGTTTGGCGATGACGGACGTTTCGAGTTGCTTGGGCGACTGGACCGCATCGTCAAACTGGAAGAAAAGCGCATCTCCCTGCCCCTGCTGGAGCAGGCGCTGGCCACCCATGACTGGATCAGCGAGGCGCACATGGGCGTGGTGCATGAAAATCGCGCCTCGCTCGGTGCGCTCGCGGTACTCAGCGCCAGCGGTGTGCAAGCCTTGCGCAACAGGGGCCGCAAGGCACTGACCAGCGCTCTGCGTCAGCATCTGATGCCCCATTGCGAGGCCATCGCCCTGCCACGCCGCTGGCGGCTGGCAAGTCAGCTGCCACTCAACTCCCAAGGCAAGCTGCCTCAGGCGTTGATAGAAGCTTTGCTCGCCGCGCCAAGGACCCGGGAACCCGAGTTGGTTCGCCAGCAACAGATCGGCGACGAACTGCAACTGGATCTGATCGTGCCGCTGGACCTTGCGCACTTCACCGGGCATTTCCCCGGCACGCCGATTCTACCGGGCGTGGTGCAGGTCGACTGGGCCATCAACATGGCACAGCGCCTGATGCAAATTCCGTCGCGCTTCGCCGGTATGGAAGTCCTGAAATTCCAACAGTTGGTACGCCCCGGTGATTGCATCTCCCTGACCCTGCGATTCGATCGCGAGCGCAGCAAACTGCATTTCACCTATCGCAACGGCGATGCGTCGTGCTCCAGCGGACGGATTCTATTGATGGAAGAGCCTCTCAATGCATAACGCCTGCGCCGTTATCCCGGTCTACGACCACGAACTGGCCGTTCCGGCGGTGGTTCGGGAGCTGCTGCAGGCTGGCCTGCCTTGCGTGCTGATCGACGACGCCAGCAGCCCGGCTTGCGCGGCGGTCCTCAAGACACTGGCTGCACAAAACGACTTGTTCCTGGTGCAGCTGCCAGTCAATCAGGGCAAGGGGGGCGCGGTCATGGCCGGCCTTCGCGAAGCCGCAAAACTGGGCTTTAGCCATGCGCTTCAAGTGGATGCCGATGGCCAGCACGATCTGAACGATATTGCGGTGTTCCTCGAACACTCCCGCGAGCACCCCCAATCACTGATCTGTGGCTATCCGCAGTACGACGCCAGCGTACCCAAAGGTCGCCTGTACGCACGCTATCTGACCCATGTCTGGGTCTGGATCAACAGCCTGTCCCTGCAGATTCCCGATTCGATGTGCGGTTTTCGGGTCTATCCGCTCAAGCCGGTGTTGCATCTGATCAACACGGTAAATCTGGGCAAGCGCATGGATTTCGACCCGGAAATACTCGTGCGTCTGTCCTGGCGAAATCAACCGATGCGCTGGCTGCCAACCAGGGTTCATTACCCCCAGGACGGCCTGTCGCATTTCCGCCTGTTTCACGACAACGCATTGATTTCGAAAATGCACACCAAGCTGTTCTTCGGCATGCTGGCGCGCTTGCCGCTGATCCTCTGGCGGCGGTGGCTGCCATGAGCGATGCCGGGCAAAAGGAGCACTGGGCCCAGCATCAGGAGCGCGGCAGCTTTCTGCTGATGAAGCTCACGGCCTGGGGCGTGAAGCTGCTCGGACGCCGGGTGCTGAGCCCGGTTTTGCACGCCATCGTCCTGTACTTTTTTCTGTTCGGTCGCAGCGCCCGTCGGAGCGCCTGGCAATACCAGCAACGCCTGGCCGAGTGGAGCAATCAACCGTTATCGCGCCCCAGCCACTGGCGCGTGTTCAAACAGTTCATGGCCTTCGCCGACGCCCTGCTGGACAAGCTCGACGTGTGGAACGGCAAGCTGGGCCTTGAGCAAATCCAGATCGTCGATGACGCCAGCCTGCGCGATCAGTTGCGCGGCGAACGCGGACAGATGCTGGTCGGCGCCCACCTGGGCAACCTCGAGGTCTGCCGGGCACTGGCCGAACTGGGCGAAAAGGTCACGATGAATGTGCTGGTTCATACCCGGCACGCCGAACGCTTCAACCGCCTGCTCGGCGAGGCCGGGGCGACCAACCTGCGCCTGATACAGGTCAGCGAGCTGGACCCGGCGGTCATGCTGCAACTGAGCCAGCGCCTTGACCGCGGGGAGTGGCTGGCGATCGCCGGCGACCGCGTGCCGCTACACGGAGGGCGCAACGTGCGCGTCGACTTCCTCGGCCATTCGGCGGCTTTCCCGCAAGGCCCATGGTTGCTCGCCGGCCTGCTGAAGTGCCCGATCAACCTGATTTTCTGCCTCAAGGGGGCGAGCGGTTACCGCGTGGTACTCGAGCCCTTCGCCCAGGCCATCGAGTGGCGGCGCAGTGATCGTCAGCAAGTGATCGCACGATGGACCCAACGTTATGCCGACCGTCTGGCGCACTACTGCCTGCAAGCGCCTGAGCAGTGGTTCAACTTCTACCCGTTCTGGAAATCCGATGACGAACCAAGCACCTGAGCCGATCATCTTCGGCGAACGCCCTTTGAGCATCGAGGACGTTTGGGCGTTGTCCAACCGTCAGCGACCAACCGCCCTGCAAGGTGACGAGCCATACCGTCAGCGCATTGCCAGGGGGGCGCAGTTCCTTGACTCGCTGCTGGACAAGGAAGGCGTGATCTACGGCGTCACCACTGGCTACGGTGATTCCTGCGTGGTTGCGGTACCGCTGGAGCACGTCGAGGCACTGCCGCGTCATCTGTATACCTTTCATGGCTGCGGGCTGGGCAAGATGCTCGATGCCCAGGCGACCCGGGCGGTATTGGCTGCACGTCTGCGTTCACTGTGCCACGGTGTTTCCGGCGTGCGTATCGAGCTGCTGGAACGGTTGCAGGCGTTTCTCGATCACGACATTCTGCCGCTGATTCCGGAGGAAGGCTCGGTCGGTGCCAGCGGCGACCTGACCCCGCTGTCCTATGTCGCGGCGACGCTGTCCGGCGAACGTGAAGTCGTTTTTGACGGCCAGCGCCGCCAATCTGCCGATGTGCACCGCCAATTGGGCTGGACGCCGCTGGTTCTACGGCCCAAAGAGGCCCTGGCGTTGATGAACGGTACCGCCGTAATGACCGGGCTGGCCTGTCTGGCCTTTGCCCGTGCCGACTACCTGCTGAAGCTGGCGACTCGCATCACCGCATTGAATGTGGTGGCGCTGCAAGGCAACCCCGAGCACTTCGACGAGCGCCTGTTCGCCGCCAAACCGCATCCCGGGCAGATGCAAGTGGCGGCATGGCTGCGCGAGGATCTGGCGATCAACGCCCCTACGGCGCCGCTGCATCGCCTGCAGGATCGCTACTCGTTGCGGTGCGCCCCCCATGTGCTCGGCGTGCTGGCTGACAGCCTCAACTGGCTGCGCGGCTTCATCGAAATCGAGCTCAACAGCGCCAATGACAATCCGATCATCGACGCCGAAGCCGAGCGCGTCCTGCATGGCGGGCATTTCTATGGTGGCCATATCGCTTTTGCCATGGACAGCCTCAAGACCCTGGTGGCCAACGTCGCCGATCTGCTGGACCGTCAGCTGGCGCTGTTGGTGGACGAACGCTACAACCACGGCCTGCCGAGCAATCTGTCGGGCTCGCCGGCGCACCGCGCGATGATCAATCACGGCTTCAAGGCAGTTCAGATCGGCACCAGCGCCTGGACCGCCGAAGCCTTGAAAAACACCATGCCGGCCAGCGTGTTTTCGCGCTCCACCGAGTGTCACAACCAGGACAAGGTGAGCATGGGCACCATCGCCGCGCGCGACGCCATTCGTGTGCTGGAACTGACCGAACAGGTTGCCGCCGCGACGCTGATCGCCGCCAACCAGGGTGTATGGCTGCGCAGCCGCGTCGCAGATGCCCGTGCCTTGCCGCCAGTGCTCGCCGCCATGCATGAGCAACTGCGTGAGGATTTCCCCCCGGTCATCGAAGATCGCGCGCTGGACGCTGAACTGCGCCTGTGCCTGCAACGCATTGCCCACCAACACTGGAGGCTGCATGCGTAACAAAGGCGTGATTCACGAAGACACCCAAGTGCTGGTGCCATTTTTCGACGTCGACAGCATGCACGTCGTCTGGCACGGCCATTACGTCAAGTATCTGGAAGAAGCGCGCTGCGCCTTGCTCGACAAGCTCGGGCACAACTACGCCCACATGCTGCAATCGGGTTATGCGTGGCCGGTAATCGACCTGCAATTGCGCTATGTGCGCAGTGCAGTGTTCGGTCAACGGATCAACGTGCGCGCCAGTCTGGTGGAGTGGGAAAACCGCCTGAAGATCGACTACCTGATCACTGATATCGCAACAGGCGAACGGCTGACCCGCGCCAGTACCGTTCAAGTGGCGGTGCATATCGACAGCCGGGAAATGCAACTGGCCTCGCCAAAGGTATTCGTCGAAGCGGTCGGGAGGGCACTGGAATGCTGATCCCTGCAGGCGCGAGCGTGCTCGCGAAAATCGTCAACGATAACCCCGGGCGCCTGATCAAACGCAGCGCCCTGAAGCTTTTCGCGAGCAGGCTCGTTGCTGCAATGGCGGTGCTGTTGTCGAGCTTCGGCGCGCATGCCTTCGATCTGCAGCAGCTGAGCGAGCAACTGGCGAAACCGAGTGTGATCCACGGCGGATTCATTCAGGAAAAACACCTGCGCTCGCTGCCTCAACCGCTGACCAGCAAAGGCAACTTCGTCCTGGCCAGGGACTTGGGCCTGTTGTGGTTATTGGACACACCGCTCAAGCAGGACTACCGCATCACCGCCGCAGGGATAGCCCGTCGCGAAACGGATGCAGACGGCGCCTGGCAGATGCTCCCCGGCAAGAGCGCCGGTGCTGAGCAGAACCGTCTGTTCCTCGCCGTGTTGCGCGGTGACAGCAGCGGCCTGCAACGCGATTTCGAATTGCACCTGAGCGGCGACACGAACGGCTGGCAACTGACGCTGGTGCCACGTTCGCTGATGCTTGGGCAGGTGTTCAAGCAGATCAACATCAGTGGCGGTGCCCTGGTGCAACGTATCGAGCTTATGGAAACCCAAGGCGACAGCACCCTTTTGAAGATGATCGATAGCACCAGCGCCCAGCCCCTCAGCGAATCGGAGCGCACCGACTTTGCCCGCTGAACGCCTGCTGCCGCGCCTGTTTCTGGTCATCCTGCTGGCGGTCCTGGCGCTGGCGGGCTGGCAGTGGCGTGACGGCGCGCCATTGTCGGCCAACCTGATGGAGCTGGTCCCGGGCAGCAGTCCGGATGCGCTGGAGCTGCGTGCCGAACAACGCATTCAGGAGCCGCTCAACCGCGAAATGCTGATACTGGTCGGCCAGGCTGACCGATCGCGGGCCGTTGATCTGGCGCACAGGATAAGCGACACCTGGCAGGCCAGCGGACTTTTCGAAAAGGTCCAATGGAATCTGCAAGCCGACCTTCCGGCCTTGCGTGAGCAACTGTTGCAAGGTCGACTGGCCATGCTTGCCGACAGCGACCGCGCCGAGCTGATCGAACATCCCGAGGTGTTCATCGAAAAACGCGTACAGAATCTGTTCGACCCGTTTGGCGGCTTCAGTCTGGTGCCCAGCCAGAACGATTGGCTAGGGCTGACCGGACGTATCCAGAACAGCCAGCCGAGCCACGGTGCGGTGCAGCTGGACATTGGCAGCGGCGCCCTGATTGCCGATGCCGATGGCAAAAGCTGGGTGCTGTTGCGGGCACGGACCAAGGCCGATGCCTTTGACATGAGCCTGCCGCTCAAGGTCTGGGCCTTGCTCGATGACGCGCGGGCCCAGGCGTCCAGTGAAGACGCGCAACTGCTGGCCGCGAGCGGTCTGCTGTATGCCGCCCACGGCCAGCAGCAGGCCGCCCGTGAAATCACCTGGGTCGGCGGCGGCGCGACATTGGGCATCCTGTTGCTGCTGATGATGGCGTTCCGACGCTGGCGCGTGCTGCTGGCGTTCGTACCGGTCATCGTCGGCATGCTCTTCGGCGCCACCGCATGCATCGCCTTGTTCGGCAAGATGCATGTGATGACGCTGGTATTGGGCTCGAGCCTGATCGGTGTTGCTGTCGATTACCCCCTGCACTACCTCTCCAAGAGCTGGAGCCTGAAACCCTGGCGCAGCTGGCCCGCCCTGCGTCTGACGCTGTCAGGCCTGAGCCTGAGCCTGGCCACCAGTTGCATTGGCTATCTGGCGCTGGCCTGGACGCCATTCCCGGCCCTGACCCAGATTGCCGTTTTCTCGGCTGCCGGACTGGTCGGCGCTTACCTTTGCGCCGTATGCCTGCTGCCTGCGCTGCTCAAGGGCGTCGAGTTGCGTCCGGCGCAGTGGCCGCTCAAGCTCGCGCAGCGGATGGTGAATCTGCACGGCCAATTGCTGGCGCGGGGGGGGACTGCGCCTCTGCTGGTCTTGCTACTGATTTTCTGTGGGGGCGGGCTCTGGCAACTGACAACCAAAAACGACATCCGTCAGTGGATCGCCGCGCCGCCGAGCCTCACCGACGAAGCCCGCGCAGTCGCGCGCATCACCGGCTATCAACCGACCAGCCAGTTTTTCCTGGTTCGCGGGGCAGACCAGCAACAGTTGCTGGCGCGTCAGACCGCCCTCAGTCAACGCCTTGATCAGTTGGTGATGCTGGGCAAACTGCAAGGCTATCTGGCGTTGAATCAACTGGTGGCCACGCCAGTCGAACAAGAGGCCACCCGCAATGCACTCGATGCCTTGCCCGCACATTGGCAGCCATTGCTCGACCTTGGGGTGCCGGCCGAGGCCTTGAACCAGGAGCTGGCCAACCTGCGCGCACTGCCCACCCAGGACATTGACAGCCTGCTGGCCGGACCACTGGGCGAGCCATGGCGCCTGCTGTGGATGGGTAAAAATGGCAACGAAGTCGCAGGGCTCGTCAGCCTGCGAGGCCTCAACGATGCCAACCTGCTGCGTATTCAGGCGCAGGATTTGCCCGGCGTACAACTGGTTGACCGCCTCGGCGACCTGAACAAGGTCTTCGCCGCCACGCAGGTCAGCGCTGCAGAACTGAAACTGCTGTCCTGCGTACTGATCGTGGCGCTGCTGACCCTGCCGTTCGGCCTTGGCGGTGCATTGCGTATCGTTGCGCTGCCGCTGCTCGCAGCGCTGTGCAGCCTCGCGAGCCTAGGCTGGCTTGGTCAACCGCTGACACTGTTCAGCCTGTTTGGCCTGCTGCTGGTGACAGCGATCAGCGTCGATTACGCCATCCTCATGCGCGAGCAGATTGGCGGTGCTGCCGTCAGTCTGCTCGGTACGCTGCTGGCCGCGGCGACCACATGGTTGTCGTTCGGTCTACTGGCGATATCCAGTACGCCTGCGGTCAGCAACTTCGGTCTCTCGGTCAGCCTGGGCCTGGCCTTCAGCTTCTTGCTGGCGCCATGGGCCGGCCGCCAGCACACCCAAGATACGCCTGCGAACGATGGCGAACGGGATGCAGGCTTGAACGGGCCGCGCCCTTCGCAAGAGGAGCAGGCCAACACACTCGAAAAGGAAACCTTGTGCCAGTAGCTGATAGGGAATGTCGCCAGATCGTGGTGATCGGTGCCGGTCCAGCCGGAGCCATCGCCGCCACCCTGCTTAAACGTCAGGGCCATGATGTATTGATTATCGAACGAGAGCAGTTCCCGCGTTTTTCGATCGGCGAGAGTCTGCTGTCGCATTGTCTGGATTTCCTCGAAGAAGCCGGCATGCTCGATGCGGTCCAGGCTGCCGGGTTCCAGCTCAAAACCGGTGCAGCGTTCGCTTGTGGCGAGCAGTACAGCGCGTTCGATTTCAGCGAAACGTTCAGCGACGGCAAGCCGACGACGTTCCAGGTGCCACGTGCCGACTTCGACAAACTGCTGGCCGACGAAGCGAGCCGTCAGGGGGTGGAAATCCGCTACCAGGAATCCATCATCGCCGGCGATTTTGCAGCCGGGCAGCCGGTTCTCGCCGTGCAGCGCGCAGATGGCAGTCAATACAGCGTGCAGGCGGGTTTCGTGCTTGACGCCAGCGGCTACGGCCGGGTGTTGGCGCGCCTGCTGGATCTGGAAGCACCCTCTGACTTCCCTACCCGCCAGGCGGTATTCACACATGTGGAAGATCGCATCGGCGACCCCGATTTCGACCGGACCAAGATCCTGGTCACCGTTCATCCGACAATGCCCGATGTGTGGTTCTGGTCGATCCCGTTCAGCGCCGGGCGCTGCTCTGTCGGCGTGGTGGCATCGGCCGAGCGCTTCAACGGTCAGCCCGAAGACCTGGACGCCTGTCTGCGCGCCTTTATCGAGCAGACTCCAAGCCTGAGCCGGGTGCTGCAAAACACAGTCTGGGATACCCCGGCGCGGACCATCGGTGGCTATGCCGCCAACGTCAAGACCCTGCATGGCAGAGGCTTTGCGCTGCTGGGCAATGCGGCGGAGTTCCTCGATCCGGTGTTTTCGTCCGGCGTGACCATCGCCATGCGCTCGGCCAGCCTGGCCGCCGGGGTATTGCACCGTCAGTTGCAGGGCCAGAGCGTGGACTGGGAAGCCGAATTCGCCGTACCGCTCAAGCGTGGTGTCGATACGTTCCGCGCCTACGTCGAGAGCTGGTACGAAGGCCGCTTGCAGAGAGTAATCTTCTACCCCGACAGCAGCGACGACATTCGTCGCATGATCTGCTCGATCCTGGCCGGTTATGCCTGGGATGAGCGCAACCCGTTCGTGGCCGAGCCCAAGCGAAGGTTGCGCATGCTGGCTGAAATCTGCGCGAGTACAGACTCATGAGCGAGCCGTTTTTCAGCCACAGCTATGTCGAGGAAACGCGCCTTGGCTTTGTGTTCCTGCGCAGCCACACCTGGCAACACCACGTGCTGCGCGTGGCCATCAACGACCTGCGCGGTCTGTTCGGCGAGCATCCCCCGCAAGATCCGGTGATCCTCGACGCGGGTTGCGGTCAGGGAAAATCTTTCCAGTACTTGCACAAGGTGTTCAATCCGACGCAGATTCTGGGGGTCGACGCCGACCCGCTGAGCCTCAGGCTCAGCGCTGAAGAGGCCGCACGCAGGCGCCTTGACGTCGAGCTGCTGGGCAGTGACTGTGCAGCGTTGAAGCTGGCCGACGCCAGTGTCGATCTCGTGTTCTGCCACCAGACGTTTCATCATCTGGTCGAGCAGGAGAAAGCCCTCGCCGAGTTCTATCGCGTGCTCAAACCGGGGGGCTACCTGCTGTTCGCCGAATCCACCCAGGCCTACATCGACACCTGGGTGATTCGCTGGTTCTTCCGCCATCCGATGCAGGTGCAGAAGAGTGCGGCGCAATACCTGGACATGCTGCGCCAGCAAGGTTTTCAATTCGGCCCGCAGAACGTCTCCTATCCCTATCTTTGTTGGAGTCGTGCCAAGGATTTCGGCTTGCTCGAACGCCTCAAACTGATCAAACCCAAACCCTTCGGCGAACGTGAGGAGACGCTGGTCAACGTCGTCGCACGCAAACCGCCCAAGGCCTCACTGGAAGGTGACACACCATGATCCGCGCCCTTCTGCTGGTTTGCGTCCTGTTGCTGAGCGCCTGCGCCAGCCACGCGCCGTTGCCCGCTCAAATCCCTCACATCAAATTCCCGCAACAGCTGCACGTTCAGCGCGAGCAGGCCGGCCAACGCCAGGACTGGCTGCTGGTGGTCCAGAAAGAGCGCCATGGCCTGCGCTGGTCGCTGATGGACCCGCTGGGCATGCCACTGGCACGCCAGCAGTTGCAGGAAGACACCTGGAAAGCGGACGGTCTGCTGCCACCAAACCCCGAAGCCCGAGAGCTGTTCGCCGCCGTACTGTTCGCGCTGACGTCCGAGCAGGAAGTGCGCTTCGACTACCCGGGTGTGCAGCTGCTGCCCCATGGCCGCATCCTGGAAGATCGCTGGAGGGTCGACTACGCCTCCGAGGGCATCTTCCGTCTCACCCTGGAAAGCGGCGAACTCAAATACATTGTCAGCCCGCTCGAAGGCAAGGCGAGCAAATGACCGCCTACCTCAATTCACTGGGGCTGATCTGCGCGCTGGGGCAGGACCGTGCCAGCGTCGCACGAGCATTGTTCGCCGGTGACACCTCTGGCATGCGCAGCGAAAACGGCTGGCTACCTGAGCGTTCCCTGCCGGTGGCGGCGGTCAAAGGAGCGCTGCCGCCAATTCCTGCCGCGCTCGGCCAACAAAGCAGCCGCAACAACCAGCTGCTGTTGGCAGCGGCGCTGCAGATAGAGCCCCAGATCCATCAGGCGATCGACCAATACGGACGCGAGCGCATCGGGGTGATCCTCGGCACCAGCACATCGGGCATCGACGAGGCTAGTCGCGGTATCGCAGCCTATCTGCGCGATGAGGCGTTCCCCGATAGCTACGACTACCGCCAGCAGGAACTCAGCGCGCCGGCCAATTTCCTGACCACCTGGCTTGAGTTGAGCGGCCCCAGCTACGTGATTTCAACCGCCTGCACGTCCAGCGCCCGCGCCTTGCTCAGCGCCCGCCGTCTGCTTGACATGAACCTGTGCGACGCAGTGCTGTGTGGCGGCGTGGACAGTTTGTGCAAACTGACACTCAACGGTTTTTCGGCACTTGAGGCGGTCTCCGGCGAGCGTTGCAATCCGTTTTCGGTCAACCGCAACGGAATCAATATCGGTGAGGCGGCAGTGCTGTTCCTGATGACCCGCCGGGCCGGTGACGATCATCACATCGCCCTGCTCGGCGCAGGCGCCAGCTCCGACGCCCACCATATTTCCGCTCCCGAGCCGCATGGCCGCGGCGCGCAACAGGCGATGCGCAAAGCGCTGGATAACGCGCATCTGCACCCCGGCGACATCGGTTATCTGAACCTGCACGGCACGGCGACTCAACACAACGACTCGATGGAATCGGTAGCCGTGAACGCCATTTTCCCAGGGGGCGTGCCGTGTTCATCGACCAAACCCATGAGCGGCCACACCCTCGGCGCGGCCGGGGCGCTGGAAGCGGCGTTCTGCTGGCTGGCGTTGTCACCCGACAATTACACGCAACAGCTGCCGCCTCATGTGTGGGACAACCAGGCCGATACAAGCCTGCCTGCAATGACCTGGGTAAAACCGGGCGACGTCCTGCAAAGTCAGGCACCACGTCGCCTGATGAGCAACTCATTCGCCTTCGGCGGCAACAACGTCAGTCTGATCATCGGAGACGCAGCGTGACTTCCATGACCCCATGCCCGTGGTGGCCTGCCGACCTGCTGCCCCACACCGGCGACATGATCCTCATTGATCAAGTGCTGGAGTTCGACGCAGAGCAGATCCTCACCCGCATTCATGTGCGTGGCGGCGGCCTGTTCAATCGCCCCGACGGCAGCCTGCCCGCCTGGGTCGGCATCGAGTTGATGGCCCAGACGGTCGCCGCCTATGCCGGTTGTCAGGCCCGGGTTGGCGATAAACCCGTGGAGCTGGGCTTTCTGCTGGGCACGCGCAAGTTCGAGTGCAATGTCGAGCATTTCCCGCTCGGCAGCGACCTGCTCATCCACGCCCGGCGCTCCCTGCAGGACGACAGCGGCATGGGCGTGTTCGAGTGCCACCTGACTGGCGGCGGGATTCAAGCCAGCGCCCGCCTCAATGTCTACCGCCCGCCGCAATCGGCCAATTATCTGGCCGAAGGAGCCGCACATGACTGACTCGATTCTGGTCACCGGTTCCAGCCGTGGTATCGGCCGCGCCATCGCGCTGCGTCTGGCCCAGGCCGGTTACGACATCGTCCTGCACTGCCGCAGCGGACACGCAGAAGCCCAGGCGGTGCAAGGGGAGGTTCAGGTGTTGGGCCGACAGGCGCGGGTGTTGCAATTCGACGTTGCCGATCGCGCGGCCTGCAAGGCCATTCTGCAAGCCGATGTCGAAACCCACGGCGCGTATTACGGCGTGGTGTGCAATGCCGGCCTGACCCGTGACGGTGCTTTTCCGGCACTGACCGAGGACGACTGGGACATTGTCATGCGCACCAACCTCGACGGTTTCTACAACGTCCTGCACCCGGTGATGATGCCGATGATTCGTCGTCGTGCCGCCGGGCGAATTGTGTGTATCACTTCGGTATCGGGACTGATCGGCAACCGTGGCCAGGTTAACTACAGCGCCTCCAAAGCCGGCATCATTGGCGCCGCCAAGGCCCTGGCCATCGAACTGGGCAAGCGCAAGATCACCGTCAATTGCGTCGCTCCGGGCCTGATCGACACGGCGATGCTTGACGAAAACGTGCCGGTGGACGAGCTGCTCAAGATGATCCCCGCGCAACGCATGGGCACCCCTGAAGAAGTGGCCGGTGCCGTGAATTTCCTGATGTCGGCGGAAGCCTCTTACATCACCCGTCAGGTTCTGGCGGTCAACGGAGGCTTGTGCTGATGAAGCGCGTCGTCGTCACCGGCATGGCCGGTATCACCTCGCTGGGCAGTGACTGGGCCAGCATCGAAGCCAACTTCAACAGCGATCGTAGCGGCATCCGGCGCATGGATGAATGGGATCGCTTCAGCGAACTGAATACGCGTCTGGCGGGCCCTATCGACGACTTCGTCGTACCCTCGCACTGGACCCGCAAACAACTGCGCAGCATGGGTCGGGTTTCACGCCTGGCGGTAGGCGCCTCGGAACAGGCGCTGCGTGACGCCGGCTTGCTGGGTGACCCGATCATTCGTGACGGGCGCATGGGGGTGGCCTGCGGTTCATCCACCGGCAGCACCGACGAAATCAAGGCGTTTGGCAACATGCTGCTCAACTCGGTGGCCGAAGGCCTCAATGCCAACTCTTATGTGCGCATGATGCCGCACACCACAGCGGCGAATATCAGCATTTTTTTCAACCTCACCGGCCGCCTGATCCCGACCTCCAGCGCCTGCACCAGCGGCAGCCAGGGCGTGGGTTATGCCTATGAGGCGATCAAGTTCGGGCGCCTGCCGCTGATGCTCGCTGGCGGCGCCGAAGAGCTGTGCCCGACCGAAGCGATGGTGTTCGACGCGCTCTATGCCACCAGCCTGAAAAACGACGCGCCGCATACCAGCCCCCGCCCGTATGACAGTGCACGGGATGGTCTGGTGATCGGCGAAGGCGGCGGCATGCTGGTACTCGAAGAGCTGGAGCACGCGTTGGCCCGTGGCGCGCGGATTCACGCGGAAGTGGTCGGCTTTGGCAGCAATGCCGACGGCGTGCACACCACCCGTCCCGAGCAGCTCACCATGCGCCGCGCCATGGAGCTGGCCCTCGAGGACGCCCACCTGTCGCCCGATGCGATCGGCTATGTCAACGGTCATGGCACCGCGACCGAACAGGGCGATATCGCTGAAACCCTGGCCACCCACAGCCTGTTCGGCTCGCGCATGAGCATCAGTTCGCAAAAGAGCTTCCTGGGCCACACCCTGGGTGCCTGCGGTGCGCTTGAGTCATGGTTCAGCATCGAGATGATGAACCGCGACCGCTACATTCACACGCTCAATCTGGACGAGGTCGACAGCCGCTGCGGCGAACTGGACTACCTGCGCGGCGAACCCAGGCGCATGAGCCATGAGTTCGTGATGAACAACAACTTCGCTTTCGGTGGGGTCAACACCTCGTTGATCTTCCGTCGTTGGCAATGACCGCTTCACCCATCTTCTGGAGAAATGGAATGTCCTCCCTGCTTCGCGCCTCACTGATCATCCTGGCGCTGTTATCCACCGCCGCCTGCACCAGCAAGGCCGTGGTAACCCCCGACCGCACCCTTGCGACAAACCTGCATGCTGATCAGGAACAGGTGAAGCAGGCGATCCTGACCACGCTGGTCAAACGCCAGTGGAGTGTCCAGCGTGTCGGCCCTGACCTGGTTCAGGCGCAAATCACCGTGCGCGGGCAGTTCCACGCCGAAATCGATATCCCGTACACCGCAGATCACTACCAGATCAGATACCGCGACAGCCGTGAGATGAACTACAAGGACGGCAAGATTCACAAGAACTACAACCGCTGGGTCAGGTTGCTCGATAAGGGCATCCTGAATGAGTTGCGCGACGCTCAGGCGAAGGTCACCGCGAAGAATCTGGCAAACGGCGTGGCGACTGACGCCATGCCGCTGCAGTCGGGGCAGATGCTGCACTGAAGAGCGCCTGCCACTCACCCCGCCTTGCGCGTCACCAGTTCAACGAATGCCTTGGCCATGGGGGACTTCTGGTCCTTGCGCTGCACCAGCCACACCGCTGATGTCGCGTCAGGGTCCAGCAGCGTGCGATAGACCACGCCATCAATGCGCATGCGCTGATAGGACGCGGGCAGCACGGTCACCCCCAATCCCGCCGCGACAAGGCCGATGATCGTCATCGCCTCGCCCGCCTCCTGGGTGAACATCGGGCTGAAGCCGGCCTCTCGCGCCAGGTCCAACAACTGCGCGTACAGGCCGCTGCCGTAGGATCGCGGAAAAAACACGAAAGGCTCGGCCGCCAGCTCCCTGAGATGGATGCCCCGCTCGCTCCCCTCGGCCAACGGGTGGTCGGAACGCAAAATGGCCACTAACGGCTCACGTAACAGCTCCACCGCCACCAGTGAATCCGGCAAAGGCAGAGGACGCATGATGCCAACCTGCATCGATTGTTCTTCCAGGCGCTCGGCGACCTCCTTGCTGCTCATCTCCTGAAGCGCCAGATGCACGGCTGGATAGCGCTGGCGAAAAGCAAAGATCGCTTGCGGGATGCTGGAGGTGAACGGGGCGGAGGCGGTGAAGCCGATCTTCAGTTCGCCCAGCTCGCCCAACTGCGCGCGGCGGGCGACATCCGAAGCTTTTTCGACTTGGGCCAGTACCAGCCGCGCCTCATCGAGGAACAACCGGCCGGCCTCGCTCAATTCCACTCGTCGGTTGGTACGCTCGAACAGACGCGCTCCCAGTTCCTGCTCCAGCGCCTGGATCTGCTGGCTCAGCGGGGGCTGCGATATCCCCAGTGCCAGCGCGGCGCGTCCAAAGTGCAGCTCTTCGGCCACGGCGATGAAGTAGCGTAGATGTCTCAACTCCATGAATACCTCATTAGGTCGTCAGACGTATCAAACAGGTCGAACAATATATTGGAAAGAATCGTTAGCCAGCTATATTCTTTTCAATATTGCCGCCCCGCTCCCCCCTGAGGTTCATCGTGAATACTGCTGCATCTCCCAACGCATCTGCGCCCGAGCTGATCGAAGCCGCGATCCCGCTGGGCGATACCTATATCGAAAAAGACACCCCCGCCTTCATTCGTACGGTTCTGGCGTTGTTTTCCGGCGGTTTCGCCACGTTTGCCTTGCTGTATTGCGTGCAGCCGATGATGCCCGTGCTGTCCAGAGAGTTCTCCATCAACCCGGCCCAGAGCAGCCTGATTCTGTCGGTCTCCACGGCGATGCTGGCGATTGGATTGTTGATCACCGGTCCGATCTCTGATCGCCTTGGGCGTAAGTCGGTGATGGTCTGTTCGTTGTTTTCAGCGGCGATTTTCACCATCGCCAGCGCGCTGATGCCGACCTGGGAAGGGGTGCTGGTTGCCAGGGCGTTGGTGGGGCTGTCTCTGAGCGGTCTGGCAGCGGTGGCTATGACCTACCTGAGCGAAGAAATCCACCCGCAGCACATCGGTCTGGCCATGGGGCTGTATATCGGCGGCAACGCCATTGGCGGGATGAGCGGGCGGGTAATCACCGGTGTGCTGAGCGACTACGTCAGCTGGCACACCGCGCTGTCGATCATGGGCCTGATCGCCCTTGGCGCCGCCTGCGTGTTCTGGAAAATCCTGCCGCCGTCGCGCAACTTTCGCGCCCGCCCGCTCAACGGCCGAACCCTGCTGGAAGGGTTTGTCATGCAGTTTCGCGATGCTGGCCTGCCGTGGCTGTTCCTGGAAGGCTTCCTGCTGATGGGCGCTTTCGTCACCCTGTTCAACTACATCGGCTATCGCCTGTTGGCCGAGCCGTACAACCTGAGCCAGGCCGTGGTGGGATTATTCTCGGTGGTGTACCTGTCGGGCATCTACAGCTCGGCGAAGATCGGTGCGCTGGCCGACCAACTGGGTCGACGCAACGTGCTGTGGGCCGTCATCGTGCTGATGCTGGCAGGCGTGGCCCTGACCATGTTCAGCCCATTGGTGGTGGTGATCGCGGGCGTCCTGATGTTCACCTTCGGCTTCTTCGGCGCCCACTCGGTCGCCAGCAGCTGGATCGGCCGTCGTGCGATCAAGGCCAAGGGGCAGGCCTCGTCGCTGTACCTGTTCAGTTATTACGTTGGTTCCAGCGTTGCAGGCACCGGCGGCGGCGTGTTCTGGCATTACGCAGGCTGGAACGGCATAGGCGTGTTCATCGGCATCCTGCTGCTGATCGCACTGGCTGCAGCGCTGAAACTCGCGAAAGTCCCGCCGTTGGCGGTGAATGTGCAGGTTTGATCTTTTAGGCGTTTTCGTACAAAACCCAGCTTCGTTTCACATGGTTCGCATCGACCTTGCCTGACAGTAAAGCGTGAACATTTATCATCAATGGCCGTGCACCGGTGAGCCCAGATCTGGCAGTACGACTGGAACGCGCCGGACTGAGTACCGCTCGCTTTTGGCTGGCCCTACAGATGAACCACGACCTCTGGCAGGCAGAGCACCGGGAGCAGCCCTCCATCACGCCTGTATATTCCCCACAAACGATCACTGCAGCATGAAACCGCACACAAAAACGCCCGGCATCGACCGGGCGTTTTTGCGTCTGCGTGTTAGCGCTTATTGATGATACTGCGCCGACATCTCGTGTACCGCTTCGATGAATGCACCCGCATTGGCCGGGTCGACCTCGGGGGTGATGCCGTGGCCCAGGTTGAATACGTGGCCGGTACCGCTGCCGTAGCTCTTGAGGATGTTCGAGACTTCCTGGCGAATCGCCTGGGGGTTTGCGTAGAGCACGGTCGGGTCCATGTTGCCTTGCAGCGCGACCTTGCCGCCCACCCGGCGACGGGCTTCGCCGATGTCGCAGGTCCAGTCCAGGCCCAGCGCGTCAGCACCGGCATCAGCGATGCTTTCCAGCCACAGACCGCCGCCCTTGGTGAACAGGATCACCGGCACTTTACGGCCGTCGTGTTCGCGGATCAGGCCGCTGACGATCTTGCGCATGTAAGCCAGGGAGAATTCCTGATACGCCGCCGCCGACAGGCTTCCGCCCCAGCTGTCGAAGATCTGCACCGCTTGCGCGCCTGCCAGGATTTGCCCGTTGAGGTAAGCGGTGACGGCCTGCGCCAGCTTGTCCAGCAACAGGTGCATGGCTTGCGGGTTGTCGTAGAGCATGGCTTTGGATTTACGGAAGTCCTTGGACGAGCCGCCTTCAACCATATAGGTGGCCAGGGTCCACGGGCTTCCGGCGAAACCGATCAACGGCACCCGACCGTTGAGTTCACGGCGGATGGTGCTGACCGCATCCATGACATAGCCCAGGTCTTTGCGGGCGTCGGGAATCGGCAGGGCTTCGATGTCGGCCAGGGTGCTGACGGTCTTCTTGAAGCGCGGGCCTTCGCCGGTTTCGAAATACAGACCCAGGCCCATGGCGTCAGGCACGGTGAGGATGTCGGAGAACAGGATGGCGGCGTCCAGCGGGTAGCGCTCAAGCGGCTGCAGGGTGACTTCGCAGGCAAACTCCGGGTTCATGCACAGGCTCATGAAATCGCCGGCCTTGGCGCGGCTGGCGCGGTATTCCGGGAGATAGCGACCGGCCTGACGCATCATCCATACCGGCGTGACATCTACAGGTTGCTTGAGCAGGGCGCGAAGGAAACGGTCGTTCTTCAGGGCGGTCATGGCGGCATCCGGAAAAAAAGTGCGGGCATTTTCTCAGACACCAACGCAAAAGGCACGGTAAGTACCGTGCCTTTTGTCTATGGGGGCGATTTGTCGCAGAAATCCGGCGCTGGATCATCTGCTAGGAGCCGGCTAGCTGGCGAACCAGACGACGCGGTGTATCGGACACAACGCGTTATCGTTCTTCGCCAGCAAGCCGGCTCCCACGGCCTTCGGCCAGAATCAAAAGCAAGCGGCGCAGTAGAGGTCTATCGCTTCTGCCCGCAGGACGACAGAGGCCCACCCGCTTCTGCCCGGAGGGCGTGGGAGTTGGCTTGCCGACGATCTGGCGCGAAGCGCCAGCAAAGCCTGGGGACGCGATGCACCTGACCGGCCGTGCCGTCTGACTCTACTACCGGTGCCCGGCAGATCGCTGGCAAGCCAAGCTCCCACGGCCTGGGCCAGAATCAAAAGCAGGCGCAATAGTCCAAAGCTGCTTGAGGGGCTTGTTTGAAACCATAGAATCTCCCACCCCCTTTCGGTCAGAAGAGGACAGGCAAACACCGTTCGAAAACGCTTTGCCCTCCCAGTCCGGATTGCAGATCAGACGCCCAGATAGTCCAGAATCCCTTCAGCCGCGTTGCGGCCTTCGAAGATTGCGGTCACAACCAGATCCGACCCGCGCACCATATCGCCACCGGCGAAGATTTTCGGGTTGCTGGTCTGGTGCTTGAACTTGCCCTGTTCCGGCGCGACCACACGGCCCTGGCTGTCGGTGTCGATCTGGTGCTGCTCGAACCAGGATGCCGGGCTTGGGCGGAAACCGAAGGCGATGACCACAGCGTCTGCCGGGATGATCTCTTCGGAGCCTGGAATCGGCTCGGGGCTGCGACGACCACGGGCATCAGGCTCGCCAAGTCGGGTCTCGACGACCTTCACGCCTTCGACCTTGTCCTCGCCGACAATGGCGATCGGCTGGCGGTTGTAGAGGAACCTCACGCCCTCTTCCTTGGCGTTCTTCACTTCCTTGCGCGAGCCCGGCATGTTTTCTTCGTCGCGGCGATAGGCACAGGTCACCGACTTGGCGCCCTGGCGGATCGAGGTACGGTTACAGTCCATGGCGGTGTCACCACCACCGAGCACCACCACCTTCTTGCCTTTCATGTCGACGAAATCTTCCGGCGACTTTTCAAAGCCCAGGTTGCGATTGACGTTGGCGATCAGGAAATCCAGCGCATCGTGCACGCCTGGCAGGTCCTCACCGGGGAAGCCGCCCTTCATGTAGGTGTAGGTGCCCATGCCCATGAACACGGCATCGAATTCTTCCAGCAGTTGCTCGACCGAGATGTCCTTGCCGATTTCGGTATTGAGGCGGAACTCGATACCCATGCCGGTGAACACTTCGCGGCGGTTGCTGAGCACGCTTTTCTCAAGCTTGAACTCAGGGATGCCGAAGGTCAGCAGACCGCCGATTTCCGGGTTCTTGTCGAACACCACCGGCGCCACACCACCGCGCACCAGCACGTCGGCACAACCCAGGCCGGCAGGGCCTGCACCAATGATTGCCACGCGCTTGCCGGTCGGCACCACGCGCGACATGTCCGGACGCCAGCCCATGGCGAAGGCGGTATCGGTGATGTACTTCTCCACCGATCCGATGGTCACTGCGCCGAAGCCGTCGTTGAGGGTGCAGGCACCTTCGCACAGACGGTCCTGCGGGCACACGCGACCGCAGACTTCCGGCAGGGTGTTGGTCTGGTGCGACAGCTCGGCGGCGGCGAGGATGTTGCCCTCCGACACCAGCTTCAACCAGTTGGGAATGAAGTTATGCACAGGGCATTTCCATTCACAGTACGGGTTACCGCAACCCAGGCAACGGTGGGCCTGGTCGGCCGACTGCTGGGGTTTGAAGGGCTCGTAGATTTCCACGAACTCTTTCTTGCGTTGACGCAACAGTTTCTTCTTCGGATCTTTGCGCCCGACATCGATGAACTGGAAGTCGTTACTGAGACGCTCGGCCATTCTCTTGAACCTCTAACCGCAGCCTCAAGCCGTAAGCCTGAAGCTGCAAGAACTTATTTCGCAGGCACTCGCGCACTGCCATTAGCTTGCGGCTTGAAACTTGCCGCTTGCAGCTGCCCTTATTGCGGATTTGCGCGGGTGCTGGACAACAGAGACTTCAGGTTCGCAGCCTTGGGCTTGACCAGCCAGAAGCGGCGCAGGTAGTCGTCCAGGTTCTCCCAGAGATTACGGCCCCACTCGCTGTCGGTTTCCGCCACGTACTCGGCCAGAACGCGCTCCAGATGGCTGCGATAGGCTTCCATCGCTTCGCCGCTGATGCGCTGGATCTCGACCAGTTCGTGGTTGACCCGGTCAACGAAGGTGTTGTCCTGATCCAGCACGTAGGCGAAACCACCGGTCATGCCGGAGCCGAAGTTGTAGCCGGTCTTGCCCAGAACGCAGACGAAACCGCCGGTCATGTATTCGCAGCAGTGATCGCCAGTGCCTTCCACCACGGTGTGGGCGCCAGAGTTACGTACCGCGAAACGCTCGCCCGCGGTTCCTGCAGCAAAAAGCTTGCCGCCGGTGGCGCCGTACAGGCAAGTGTTGCCGATGATGGCGCTGTCCTGGGTTTTGAACGGGCTGCCTTTTGGCGGCACGATCACCAGTTTGCCAGCGGTCATGCCTTTGCCGACGTAGTCGTTGGCATCTCCTTCCAGGTACATGTTCAGGCCGCCGGCGTTCCACACACCGAAGCTCTGACCGGCGGTGCCCTTGAAGCGGAAGGTCACCGCAGCGTCGTTCATGCCCTGGTTGCCGTGCAGTTTGGCGATTTCGCCGGAAATCCGTGCGCCGATGGAGCGGTCACAGTTGCAGATGTCCAGTTCGTACTCGCCACCGCTCTTGGCCTGAATGGCCGATAGCGCCATGTCGACCATTTTCTCGGCCAGCAGGCCCTTGTCGAACGGCGGGTTGCGCTCTACCTGGCTGAACTGGGGTTTGTCAGCCGGAATGTGATCGCTACCCAGCAGAGGCGTCAGGTCCAGATGCTGCTGCTTGGCAGTCTCGCCCGGCAGGATATCCAGCAGATCGGTACGGCCGATCAGTTGCTCCAGCGAGCGAACGCCCAGCTTGGCCAGCCACTCGCGGGTTTCTTCGGCCACGTAGGTGAAGAAGTTGATCACCATGTCGACGGTGCCGATGTAGTGATCCTTGCGCAGCTTGTCGTTCTGGGTCGCAACGCCGGTGGCGCAGTTGTTCAGGTGGCAGATACGCAGGTATTTGCAGCCCAGCGCGATCATTGGCGCGGTACCGAAGCCGAAGCTTTCAGCGCCGAGGATCGCGGCCTTGATCACGTCCAGGCCCGTCTTCAGACCACCGTCGGTCTGTACCCGCACCTTGCCGCGCAGGTCGTTGCCGCGCAGGGTCTGGTGGGTTTCGGCCAGGCCGATTTCCCACGGAGCGCCCGCGTACTTGATCGACGACAGCGGCGACGCACCGGTACCGCCGTCGTAGCCGGAGATGGTGATCAGGTCGGCGTAGGCCTTGGCCACACCGGCGGCGATGGTGCCGACGCCGGCTTCCGCTACCAGCTTGACCGAGACCAGCGCTGCCGGGTTGACCTGCTTAAGGTCGAAAATCAACTGCGACAAGTCTTCGATCGAGTAGATGTCGTGGTGCGGCGGTGGCGAAATCAGGGTCACGCCAGGCACTGCGTAACGCAGCTTGGCGATCAGACCGTTGACCTTGCCGCCTGGCAACTGCCCGCCCTCGCCCGGCTTGGCGCCCTGGGCAACCTTGATCTGCAGCACGTCGGCGTTGACCAGGTACTCCGGCGTCACACCGAAGCGGCCGGTGGCGATCTGCTTGATCTTGGAGCTGCGGATGGTGCCGTAGCGGGCCGGATCTTCGCCGCCCTCACCCGAGTTGGAGCGCGCGCCCAGACGGTTCATCGCCTCGGCCAGCGCTTCATGAGCCTCTGGCGACAACGCACCCAGCGAGATACCCGCCGAGTCGAAACGCTTGAGAATCGCTTCCAGTGGCTCGATTTCCTCGATGGCCAATGGTGTGTCGAGTTCCTTGACCTTGAACAGGTCGCGGATCATCGACACCGGACGGTTGTCCACCAGCGCCGTGTATTCCTTGAATTTGCTGTAATCGCCCTGCTGCACGGCGGCTTGCAGCGTCGCCACCACGTCAGGGTTGTAGGCATGGTATTCACCACCGTAGACGAACTTCAGCAGCCCGCCTTGCTGGATTGGCTTGCGCGGGCTCCAGGCTTCACCGGCCAGGGCTTTCTGCTCATCTTCGATGTCGACGAAGCGCGCACCCTTGATGCGGCTCGGCACACCACGGAAGCTCAGGTCGCAGACCTGCTCGGACAAACCGATGGCTTCGAACAGTTGCGCACCGCGATACGAGGCGATGGTGGAGATACCCATCTTCGACAGGATCTTGAGCAGGCCCTTGGTGATGCCTTTGCGATAGTTCTTGAACACTTCGTACAGATCGCCCAGCACTTCGCCGGTGCGGATCAGGTCGCCCAGCACTTCGTAGGCCAGGAACGGATAGACCGCCGAGGCGCCGAAGCCGATCAACACGGCGAAGTGATGCGGATCGCGCGCGGTGGCGGTCTCGACCAGAATGTTGCTGTCGCAGCGCAGGCCTTTTTCGGTCAGGCGGTGATGCACCGCGCCGGTGGCCAGCGAAGCGTGGATCGGCAGCTTGCCCGGGGCGATGTGACGGTCAGTCAACACGATCTGGGTACGCCCGGCGCGCACGGCTTCTTCGGCCTGATCGGCAACGTTGCGCACAGCAGCCTCAAGGCCGGTGCTTTCGTCGTAGTTCAGGTCGATGATCGCGCGGTCGAAGCCTGGGCGGTCCAGGTTCATCAACGAGCGCCACTTGGCCGGGGAAATGACCGGCGAGCTGAGGATCACCCGCGAAGCATGCTCAGGCGACTCCTGGAAAATATTGCGCTCGGCGCCCAGGCAGACTTCCAGCGACATGACGATGGCTTCACGCAGCGGATCGATCGGCGGGTTGGTGACCTGCGCGAACTGCTGGCGGAAGTAGTCGTACGGGGTGCGCACACGACGCGACAGCACGGCCATTGGCGTGTCGTCGCCCATGGAGCCGACGGCTTCCTGACCTTGCTCGCCCAATGGGCGCAACACCTGATCACGCTCCTCGAACGTGACCTGGAACATTTTCATGTACTGCTTGAGCTGATCCGGGTTGTAGAACGCCGAACCGTGGTCGTGGTCTTCCAGGGTCGCCTGAATGCGCAACGCGTTCTTGCGCAGCCACTGCTTGTACGGGTGGCGCGACTTGAGACGGCTGTCGATGGCATCGGTGTCGAGGATCTGGCCGGTCTCGGTGTCCACGGCGAAGATCTGACCCGGGCCGACACGGCCCTTGGCGATGACGTCCTCGGGGCTGTAGTTCCAGACACCGATTTCCGAGGCCAGGGTGATGTAGCCGTTCTTGGTGGTGACCCAGCGCGCCGGACGCAAACCGTTACGGTCGAGCAGGCAGACCGCGTGGCGACCTTCGGTCATCACGATACCGGCCGGGCCGTCCCACGGCTCCATGTGCATGGAGTTGAATTCATAGAACGCCCGCAGATCAGGGTCCATGGTCTCAACGTTCTGCCATGCAGGTGGCACGAGCATGCGCACGCCACGGAACAGGTCGATGCCGCCGGTAACCATCAGCTCCAGCATGTTGTCCATGCTCGAGGAGTCCGAACCCACGCGGTTGACCAGCGGGCCCAGTTCGTCCAGGTCCATCAGGTCATTGGTGAACTTGGTGCGACGGGCCTGAGCCCAGTTGCGGTTACCGGTGATGGTGTTGATCTCGCCGTTGTGGGCGAGGAAGCGGAATGGCTGGGCCAGCGGCCATTTCGGCAGGGTGTTGGTCGAGAAGCGCTGGTGGAACACGCAGATTGCGGTCTGCAGGCGCTCATCGTTGAGGTCCGGATAGAATGCCGTGAGGTCACGCGGCATCATCAGGCCTTTGTAGATGATGGTCTTGTGCGAAAAGCTGCAGATGTAGTGGTCGGTATCAGCGGCGTTGGCAACTGACGAGCGGCGACGGGCGCTGAACAGCTTGATCGCGAATTCCTGATCGCTCAGGCCTTCACCGCCGATGAACACCTGCTCGATCTTCGGCAGGCGCTCAAGGGCCAGGCGGCCGAGGACGCTGGTATCGATGGGTACTTCACGCCAGCCGATCAGGGTCAGGCCTTCGGCGAGGATTTCGCGATTCATGTTGTCGCGAGCAGCTTGCGACTTGGCGTTGTCCTGGTTGAGGAACACCATGCCCACGCAGTACTGGCGCGGCAGCTCAGCGCCGAAGTGCTCTTGGGCCACGGCGCGCAGGAACGTGTCGGGTTTTTGCATCAACAGCCCGCAACCGTCACCGGTCTTGCCGTCGGCGTTGATCCCACCACGGTGGGTCATGCAGGTCAGGGCTTCGATAGCCGTCTGCAACAGATGATGACTGGGCTCGCCTTGCATATGGGCGATCAGGCCGAAACCACAGTTATCCTTGAATTCTTCTGGATGGTACAGACCTGCTTTCATAGACACATTCTCACCAGGCTGCCTCTTATCGAGGCAAATTTCTTTTCAATTCAACCATTTACCGTCCACGCTGAACGTATGCCAGCTTTGCGGGAGCAAAAGGGAGGTCATTGTACACACCGACACAAAACCTCACAAATTTAGCGACGAAACGTCGCAAATTTATGTCGCATTCATGAAAGGTTTTAAAACGATTCTCGTGCTAGTCAGAGCTGTTTTGCGAGTCTGACCAAAGAGAGCCCAAAGTTCAATGCGTGTCTGAGACGCATACACCACAAGGCGCGCTGCTCATTGTCAGCGCGCTCATGCGTGAATTTGGGGGCCAAGCGAGCGACCTGGATAAGGCCGCTGCGTCTTCAGCGAGCGGCGGCGAGTTCCTGTTGGATACTGCCGACAGTACGAGGCCAAGGTTTACCAGCCTGAACCTTCTCTGGCAAGACCTTGATAGCGGCAAGTGCAGCATTGCGGTCCGCGAAGCTACCGTAGGTCACCACATACAGAGGCTTGCCCTGCAGGGTCTTCTTGAAGTAGCGGTACTCCGCGCCCTGCTCTTTCACGTAGCTCTGAGCCGTGGCTTCGGAGCTGGTGCCGAGGATCTGCACCACGTAGTGAGTCGGCGTCTGACCCGAGTACCAGGTCCCGCCAGCAGCGGCTGGAGCGGCAGCGGCGGGTTTCTCTACGGGCTTGGGCGCAGGTTTGGCGCTGGCGACCTGAGTCGGTGCCGGCGCAGGCTTGGCAACGGGTGCAGGCGCAGGCTTAACCGCAGGCGCTGGTCGTGGCGTCGGTACTGGCGTTTGCGCCATGGCAGGTGCGGGACCCGCTGTTGCGCCTGCTGGTGGCGCAGTCGTGGTCACGGTTGGCGGCTGCAGCGACTGGTTGGCCGCAGCGCCGCCGTCCTCGCCGTCACCTTCGCCGGAGCCTGCGGCCTCGGCCAGTGGACCGCGCATCACCGGCTGCGAGTTACCGACCAACGGTAGCGGCATCGGCTGGGAGTTACCGGCGAACTCGATGGCCGGGCCACCGTTGTTCGATTGTTGCGCAGGCGCCTGCCCCTGACCCAGCGGCAATTGCGCCTGAGAGTTGGCTGGCGCAGTCGCCGGCGCATTGTTACGACCTGGAATCAACCACGCTGCGAGCACTGCTGCTACAACGACGCCACCCAAAGCCAACACGTGTTTCTTAGGCATTTTGAACCCCATACTTGGACGCTTGACCGCAGAGCGGCTGGCGATCATGGCTTCGATCATCGAATCGCGCGCGACCTGGTTGATCGCGCCCGGCCATCCATTGGACTGTTCGTGGATATCTGCAATCTGATCGGCATTGAGCACTTCAATGCCTCGCCCCGCGCCATCGAGACGCTGAGCCAGATACTCACGGGTTTCTTCTTCGGAATACGGTGCAAGCTCGATGACGTGGAAGCGCTCTTCTTCTGTACCGCTCTCGGCGCACAGCTGATCCAGTCGATCGATGATCGAAGCCTCGCCGAACAGGAAGACGTGCGGACGCCCTTCCGGAGTGCCCGCCGCCAATCCCAACAACGCTTCGAGTGCGGATTCGCCAAGTTGTTCGGCATCGTCCACCAGGACATACACTTCCTGACCCGTCAGCGCCAGTTGCACGACTTGCGAGAGGATGGCGCGCATCTCTGGCTGGGCGACGTTCAGCGCCTGGGCCACCTGACGCAGGACGCCTGAGGCATCACCCGCGCCACGGGCGGAAACCACCACGCTCTGCACCGACTGCTTGTTGGTGCTGGCAACCAGCGCCTGGCGCAGCAGCGTCTTGCCGCTGCCGTGAGGGCCGGTTACCAGCAACAGCAATTGGCTGTAACGCGCCAGGTGATGCAACTGACCCAGCACCGGCTTGCGCTGGGCAGGGAAAAACTTGAAGCCGGGGACCCGCGTGGCAAAGGGGTCATGACTCAATTGATAGTGACCGAGGAAGGCCTCATCGGCGTGCAAACTAGTCATGGATTTCTCATTAACCTCTAAGCTGATCCACCAAGGCGCGGTAGTCCGCGACCAGTGTGGCCTGTAGTACTTCTTTTGGATATTCGTCAGTCACCACCGCCTCGCCCATACGGCGCAGCAGCACCAGGCGCAGACGGCCATCGATCACCTTTTTGTCCACCGCCATGTGCTCGAGGAAATGCTCAGGCGTCATGTCCTGGGGCGGTACCACCGGCAGACCGGCGCGCTGAAACAGGCGGATACCGCGATCGCGCTCCTGCTCGCTGATCCAGCCCAGGCGCATCGACATCTCCAGCGCCATCACGGTACCTGCGGCGACGGCCTCACCGTGCAACCAGACCCCGTAACCCATGTGGGTTTCGATGGCATGACCGAAGGTGTGACCCAGATTCAGCGTGGCACGCACGCCCGATTCGCGCTCGTCGGCGCCGACCACGGCCGCCTTGGCCGCACAGGAGCGAGCAATGGCCGTGGTCAGTGTGGCCTGATCCAGACCGCGCAGCTTGTCCACATTGTCTTCGAGCCATGTCAGGAACGGCTCATCGCAAATCAGCCCGTACTTGATGACCTCGGCCAGCCCGGCCGAGAGTTCACGCTCAGGCAGCGTGTTCAGCGACAGGGTGTCGATGATGACCGCCTTTGGCTGGTAGAACGCACCCACCATATTCTTGCCCAGCGGGTGATTGATCCCGGTCTTGCCGCCCACCGAGGAGTCCACCTGGGACAACAGCGTGGTCGGCACCTGAATGAAATCCACCCCACGCTGATAACAGGCCGCCGCGAAACCGGCCATGTCACCGATCACGCCGCCGCCCAGCGCAATGACGGTCGTACGACGGTCGTGGCGCGCGGTCAGCAGGCCATCGAAGATGGTTTGCAGGGTTTCCCAGTTCTTGAAGGCTTCGCCATCGGGAAGCACGATCGGCAGGACGCTGTAGCCGGTCAGCGCTTTGCTCAGGCGCTCCATGTACAACGGAGCCACAGTCGCGTTGGACACGATCGCGACTTGCTTGCCGGCAATATAGGGCGTGAGCAGCTCAGGCCGATCCAACAAGCCTTCGCCAATATGAATCGGGTAGCTGCGCTCGCCAAGCTCGACCTTGAGTGTCTGCATGTGTCCCCACTGTTCTAACAATTGGATGCCCGGGTTCGTTCGCAGAGGCGTCGATACGGACCAGGGCGCAGGTCATTTGACGACCCTGCTTTTTATGGTCGCCGAGGATAGCGCATTTCCGTCTGCGCTTTAACGGGGAGGAAGCTCGGCCAACAGGGCGAGGATGTCAAGGACGACCATTCGTGGCGGCCGCTCATCGGTTTCGATGATGACATCGGCGATTTCTCGATAGAGCGGATCACGGATGGCCAGCAGCTCGCGCAGCACTCGGGCAGGATCGGCCGTACGCAGCAGAGGCCGATTGCGATCACGGGAGGTGCGACCCACTTGCTGCTCGACCGAGGCGTGCAGATACACCACACGGCCCCCGGCATGCAGCGAGCGGCGGTTTTCTTCGCGCATGACCGCGCCACCACCAGTGGCGAGCACCACGCCATCATGGGCGCATAGCTCGGCAATCATGGCTTGTTCGCGATCGCGAAAGCCCGCTTCACCTTCCTTGTCGAAGATCCACGGGATATTGGCGCCCGTTCGCAGCTCGATTTCCTTGTCGGAATCCTTGAACGGCAGTCGAAGCTCTTTGGCCAGCAGGCGACCGATGGTGCTTTTGCCAGCCCCCATCGGTCCCACAAGTATTAAATTTCGCACAGAATCAACGACTCACAGCAATCGCCTGGTTGTTCATGATACGCGGAGTGAGGAACACCAACAGCTCGGATTTTTTCTCCGAGACCACATCCCGCCGGAAAAGGCGGCCAACATACGGCACATCGCCCAAAAATGGCACCTTGTCGACGACTTTACTCTGCGTATTGGAGAACACACCACCAATTACGATGGTTTCGCCATCGGCCACCAGCACTTTGGCATTGACTTCGTTTTTCTTGATGGGCGGCACGCCCAGCACGGTATTGACGTAGTCCGGCTCGTCCTTGGTGACCTTCACTTCCATGATGATGCGGTTATCCGGGGTGATCTGCGGGGTCACTTCCAGAGACAGCGAGGCCTCTTTGAAGGACACCGACGTCGCACCGCTGGAACTGGCTTCCTGATAAGGGACTTCCGTACCCTTGAGGATCTTCGCGGTTTCCTTGTCCGAGGTCACAACCTTGGGCTGGGAAACCACTTCCCCGTTGCCGGTCTTCTCCATGGCACTGAGTTCCAGGTCCAGGATGGTGTTATTGGTCAAGAAGCCCAGGCCGATGGTCGAAGTGGGGTTAGCCACGCCCATGTCCACATAAGGACCATTGGTCGCGCCCGCGCCGCTCACCGTGCCGTTGCCGCCGGCTGTGAAGTTGCCGCTGGTGCTGGAGCCGCCCCAACGCACGCCGATTGCCTTGTCGTAGTCGACGTTGGCTTCGACGATGCGCGCCTCGATCATTACCTGACGCACCGGAATATCAAGCTGGGAGACGATACGGCGCAGCTCGTCCAGACGATCCTGGGTCTGGTAGGCAATGATGTTGTTGGTGCGCTCATCGACTGTGATCGAACCGCGCTCGTCGGACTTCGACTCGGCACTGGTCACCGACTGGAACAGCTTGGCGATGTCGGCGGCCTTGGCGTAGTTGACCTGCAGCAGCTCACGACGCAGCGGCGCCAGCTCGGAAATCTGCTTGAGCGATTCCAGCTCCTGACGCTCACGGGCGGCAATCTCATCCGCCGGCGCGACCAGCAGCACATTGCCGATCTTGCGCTTGTCCAGGCCCTTGGTCTTGAGTACCAGATCCAGCGCCTGATCCCACGGCACGTTCTGCAGGCGCAGAGTGATACCGCCCTGCACGGTGTCACTGGCGACCAGGTTGAGGTTGGTGAAATCGGCGATCAGCTGCAGTACCGAGCGCACATCGATGTCCTGGAAATTCAGCGACAGTTTCTCGCCGGTGTAGACCAGCTTCTCTGAGTTACGACGCTCGACATCTTCGTTGGTCAACGGGCGCACGCTGATGGTCAGCTTGTTATCGGTCTGATAGGCCGAATAGTCGAACGCACCGGACGGCTCGATGGAGATGCTGGCCTTGTCGCCGCTGACACTGGAGTTGATGAACTGGACCGGGGTGGCGAAATCCTTCACATCGAGACGTACACGCAGCGGATCAGGCAATTGAGTCTTGGCAAAGTCGACACGGATCTTGCCGCCCTGCTCCTGGATATCGGGCGCGATACCCGTATCGCTCAGCTCGATGACGACATTGCCCTCACCCAGCTCACCGCGCTGGAAATCGACGTTTTTGACCGCTCGCGGGCCTGGAGAAAACGACCGGGCAGCAGGTTTGGGCTGTGCAGTGGCGTTTACCGACGCCGGAGGAACGCTGACTCGGGGCGCACCCTGGGCGGTACTGGGTTGCGAACCCTGCGCCGCAGCGGCGCCCTGACCCACGACCACGAACAGGTTATTGCCTTCGACCCTGGAGCTGTATGGCGCAAGCGTGGTGAGGTTAATGATCACCCGCGTGCGGTCCTTGGCTTCGACCACCACCACACTGTGGGCGTTACCCGACCCCAGGTCACGACTCTTGATCGCCAGCTGGCTGGTCACGCCGGGCAGATCCAGCGCGATACGCGCCGGCTGCTCAGTGGTGTAGCCACGAGGCGCCGCCACCGGACCGTCGAAGGAAAGCTTCAACTCGACCCGATCCCCCGGCAATGCGGCAACATCCATCGTCTTGAGATTGGCCGCCTGGAGAATCGGTGAAAGCATCGCCATCCCTAGCGACATGCCGATAATCGAAAGAATCCTAGTCATGTTCACATTCCACCACTGTGCAGATCCGAAGGTGTTTCGCTTGCCTGTCATGTTCATGAGCGTTCTTTGAGGGAAATGCTGCGCGGCCGCTCAAGCCACGCCCCCTCTCCATCGGGCACGATCTCGATCAGCTGCACCTCGGACTCGTTGATGGAGATGATCCGGCCATCGTTGCGGCCCAGATAATCACCTACCTTGACCCGGTGCACGCCGCCGGCGCCACGCAACAGGGCGAACATACCGGATTCATTGCTCAGGGTGCCGACCATTTCGAAACCGTCGATATTGAACCCTTCAAGGAACTGCTTGACCCGGGTCGGATCCGGATGGACCAGGTGCGAGCCCTTCTGGCGGTTTACCAGATCGACCTTGATCGGCGGCTGAAACGGGCTGCGCAGGCTCGCGGCTGCGTAGGTGAAAGCCTCATAAGGACGAAACTTGGGCATCGGCTCGATGTTGCCGACCGGACGCGCGCGCACCTCTGCCATGAACTGCTTCAAATCGTCGAAGTCGCCCGAACCGTCGCAACCTGCCAACCCCATCAGCGTGACGCCGATGCACAACCAACGCACGGCCCTCATTTCGCCTGTCCTTTCGTGTCAGTGCCCTGTAGTCCCTTGTCGTTATAGCGATAGGTCTTGGCCAGGATGCTCATGCGCAGCTTCCCGGGGGACTTGGGGTCCACCGGTTTGATTTCGAAATCGTGCAAGGTGACGATGCGCGGCAAGCTGGCCACGCCGCTGACGAAGGTCGCCAGGTCGTGATAGGCGCCCGTCACCGTGATCTGTATCGGCAGCTCGATGTAGAACTGCTGGGCCGCTTCAGGCAGCAGCTTGATCTCTTCGAACTCAAGACCGCTGCCAAGGCCGGTACGGGTAATGTCTTCCAGCAAGCCCGGGACCTCGGTATCGCTGGGCAGTTGCCGCAGCAGCGCGCCGAAGGTGTTTTCCATCTCCACCATCTGCGCTTTGTAGGCGGTCAGGTTCGCCGCCTGGTAAGCCTTGTTGGAAAACTGCTCCTTGAGCGTGGCCTCGTCACCGCGCGCCTGATCCAGCTGCGTCTGCATGTCCTGGATGTAGAAGAAGTACCCCCCGGCCAGCACCAGTACCAACAGCAGGGCGCCGGCAATGGTCTTGACCGCGGCAGGCCATGAACCGAGATTGTTGAGTTCCAGATCGTTGATATCGATCTTGCGCAGGCTGTCCAGCCATTCATTCACATTCATGGCTTGGCTCCTTCGACAGCCGGCTGAGTCTGACGGACGGTCAGCTGGAAGGTGTTGGACTGATCCACCGACCCTGCGGTGTTGGCCTTGACCTCGGTCAGACTCGGCGCCTCCAGCCAGTCGGAGGCGTCCAGATTACGTAGCAGGTCCGACACGCGGTTGTTCGACTCCGCGGCGCCGGCGATGCTGATCAGCTTGTCGGCCATCTTCACTTCGCTGAAATACACGCCATCGGGCAATGTCCGCGCCAGCTGGTCGAAGATCCGACCGATGATCGGCCGGTTGCCTTGCAGGTCCTGGATGATTTTCATCCGCTCCAGCAACTGCTTGCGCCGCGCCTTCAGCTCGCTGATCTCCTTGATGCGCGCATCGAGCTGGACGATCTCGGTCTTGATGAACTGGTTGCGCGCGTTCTGGTGGCTGATCGCGCTGCTCAAATATTGATCAGCCAGCAGGATGGCACCGATGCCGATCACCAGAACGCCGACCAGGGAGATCAGAAAACGCTTTTTACGCTCTTCGCGCTGTTGTTCACGCCAGGGAAGCAGGTTGATCCGTGCCATTAGTCGAAGCTCCTCAAAGCCAGACCGCAGGCGATCATCAGTGCCGGGGCATCACTGGCCAGGGCGCCGGCGTTCACTTTGGCGCTCAGGGCCATGTCGGCGAAGGGGTTGGCGACCATGGCGGGCGTACCCAGACGCTCCTGAATCAGGCGGTCGAGTCCGGCAATGGATGCCGTGCCGCCTGCCAGCATGATGTAGTCGACACGGTTGTACTGGCCAGCTGCGAAGAAGAACTGCAGGGAGCGGGATACTTGCTGAACCACGGCGTCCTTGAATGGCTGCAGCACTTCCATCGTGTAGTCGTCCGGCAATCCGCCCTGCTTTTTCGCAAGGCCTGCCTCGCCCACGGACAAGCCGTAGCGGCGCTGAATTTCCTCGGTGAGCTGACGACCACCGAACAGCTGCTCGCGGGTGTAAATGATCCGGCCGTTATGCAGCACGCTGAGGGTGGTCATGGTGGCGCCGATGTCGATCACTGCCACCGTCAGCTGATCGTGGTCTTGCCCCAGTTGGGAGGACAGCAGGCCGAAGGAGCGCTCCAGTGCGTAGGCTTCGACATCGACCACGCGAGCCGTCAGCCCGGCCAGGGCCAAGGCAGCTTCGCGCACTTCGACGTTTTCCTTGCGGCAGGCAGCCAGTAGCACTTCGACGCGCTCGGGATTGCGCGCCGAATAGCCCTGGACTTCGAAATCGATGGCGACTTCTTCCAGTGGGTAGGGAATGTATTGGTCGGCTTCGATCTTGAGCTGGTTTTCCATCTCGTCGTCGGAAAGCCCTGCGTCCATCTCGATAGTCTTGGTAATGACCGCCGAACCCGCCACCGCAACCGCCGCGATTTTGACGTTGCTCTTGGCTTTTACCAGCACGCGCGTCAATGCATTGCCGACACCTTCGAGCTCGGCAATGTTCTTTTCTACCACCGCATTGGCAGGCAACGGTTCGACCGCGTAGGACTCGACCTTGTAGCGGGTACCGGAACGACTCAATTCAAGGAGCTTTACCGAGGTGGAGCTAATATCGATCCCTAGAAGGGTATTGGCCTTCTTACTGAAGAGTTCGAACACAACCGATTCCCTATGCGTTTCCGTCACTTACGGATATTTTTTTGACCAACGCCACTGTCGGCAGCCTTGACAGTAGCGCAAATAACGCTCGGCGACGAAAAATGCTTATAATGCCCAGCGTTTTTTTCGTGTAGCGAAGCTTCAAGGCGTGTTCATTTGTCGATGCCTGCGCTTAACTCATTCTTTTATCTGGAAATCCAAAAGCCTTGATACGCCTGCTGAAGTTTTTCTGGTGGTCCTTCGTCGCTCTCGTATGCGGACTGCTGCTCGGCTTGACCGGGGCCTTCCTCTACCTGTCTCCAAACCTGCCCTCGGTCGACGCGCTGCGCAACATCCAGCTGCAGATCCCGCTGCGGGTGTTCAGCAGCGATGGCAAGCTGATCGCCGAGTTTGGCGAGATGCGCCGCTCTCCCATCCGTTTCGCCGACATTCCGCCCAATTTCATTCATGCGTTGCTATCGGCCGAAGACGACAACTTCGCCAACCACTATGGCGTGGACCCCAGCAGCCTGATGCGCGCCGCCAGCCAACTGGTCAAGAGCGGTCACATTCAGTCCGGCGGCTCGACCATCACCATGCAGGTCGCCAAGAACTACTTCCTGACCAGCGAGCGCAGCTTCTCACGTAAAACCACCGAGATTCTCCTGGCCTTGCAAATCGAGCGCCAACTTACCAAGGACGAGATTCTCGAGCTGTACGTCAACAAGATCTATCTGGGCAACCGGGCCTACGGCATCGAGGCCGCGGCACAGGTTTACTACGGTAAATCCATCCGTGATCTGAGCGTTGCCCAGATGGCGATGATCGCCGGCCTGCCCAAGGCGCCGTCACGATTCAACCCACTGGCCAACCCGGTGCGGGCCAAGGAGCGTCGCGACTGGATCCTGGGCCGCATGTTCAAACTGGGCAAGATCGACCAGAGCACCTATCAGACCGCTCTGGCCGAGCCTATCAATGCCAGCTATCACGTTCAGAGCCCTGAAGTGAACGCGCCGTACATCGCCGAAATGGCCCGCGCCGAGATGGTCGGTCGCTACGGCAGCGAAGCGTACACAGAAGGCTTCCGCGTCACCACTACCGTGCCGAGTAATCTGCAGGAAGACGCCAACAAGGCGGTGCAGGATGGCCTGATCGAATATGACCAGCGCCACGGCTATCGCGGGCCTGAGAGCCGCTTCCCCGGCCTGACCCGGGACGCCTGGATCCAGGAACTGTCCAAGCAGCGTCCGATCAGCGGTCTTGAGCCGGCCATCGTCAGCCAGGTCGACAAGAACGGCATCCACGTCCTCACGCGCAATGGCGAGAAAGAAGAAACCGTCGCCTGGGACAGCATGAAGTGGGCCAAGGCCTTCCTCAACACCAACAGCGTCGGCGCAAATCCGAAGCAGGCCGCCGATGTCGCCCACGTCGGTGATCTGATCCGCGTACAGCGCCAGCCGGACAACTCGCTCAAGTTCAGCCAGATCCCGGTTGCACAAAGCGCGCTGGTGTCGCTGGACCCGCACAATGGTGCGATTCGCGCGCTGGTCGGCGGCTTTGCCTTCGAACAGAGCAACTACAACCGCGCCATGCAGGCCAAGCGCCAGCCGGGCTCAAGCTTCAAGCCGTTCCTCTACTCTGCCGCCCTGGATAACGGCTACACCGCCGCGAGCCTGGTCAACGACGCGCCGATCGTGTTCGTCGACGAGGCCATAGACAAGGTCTGGCGTCCGAAGAACGACACTGGCACCTTCCTCGGCCCGATCCGTCTGCGCGAAGCGTTGTACAAGTCGCGCAACCTGGTGTCGATCCGCCTGCTGCAGAGCCTGGGGGTCAACACGGCGATCAACTACATCACCCGTTTTGGCTTCAACAAACAAGACCTGCCGCCGAATCTGTCGCTGGCGCTGGGTACTGCGACACTGACCCCGATGGAAATCGTCAGCGGCTGGAGCACCTTCGCCAACGGTGGCTACAAGATCAGCCCATACCTGATCGACAAGATCGAAGACCGCGAAGGCAAGACACTGTTCGTTGCCAACCCGCCGACCGTTCCGGCCAACGACCCGAACCCCAAGGCTGTCAGCGAAACCGCCATCAGCAGCGCATCGACCTACGCGGCTCCGCAAACCCCGGCCCTGACCGCCAACACGGTGCCCAATGCCCTGGACACTAATGGTGCACCGCCCGCACCGGCCGTTGCCGAGCGCATTGTCGACGGTCGCACCACCTACATCCTCAACAGCATGCTGCAGGACGTGATCAAGCGTGGTACCGGGCGCCGCGCCCTGTCGATGAACCGTCCGGACATCGCGGGCAAGACCGGCACCACCAACGATTCGAAAGACGCCTGGTTCACCGGCTACAACGCAGACTACGTCACCACGGTCTGGACCGGCTTCGACCAGCCGGAAAGCCTCGGCCGTCGTGAATTTGGCGGTACCGTCGCGCTGCCGATCTGGATGAGCTACATGAGCGCTGCCCTCAAGGACAAGCCACCGCATGTGCAGGCTGAACCCGACGGCATCCTGAGCCTGAGAATCGACCCGGTCAGCGGCCGCTCGGCCACGCCAAGCACGGCAGGGGCGTTCTTCGAACTGTTCAAGAGCGAAGACACGCCGCCTAGCGTGAACGAGCTCAACGGCAGCCCGGCACCCGGCAGCCCGCTGCCAGCAGATGAATCGGCGCCGATCGATTTGTTCTGATCTTATCGGCGATCTTCGAAATGGCGAAGATCCCCTGCAGGAGTGAGCTTGCTCGCGATGAAGACATGTCAGACAGCCCCACGGCGACTGATCTGCCGCAATCGCGAGCAAGCTCACTCCTACAGGCGACCGCTTTTCCAGCACCCACAAAAAAGCCCTGCATCGCTGCTGCCGATCGACCTCTTCTGATCCTGATAGGGAATCTTCGAAACGGCGAAGACCCCGGTAGGAGTGAGCTTGCTCGCGATAAAGACATGTCAGACAGCTCCACGGCGACTGATCTTCCGCAATCGCGAGCAAGCTCACTCCTACAGGCGACCACTTTTCAGCACCCACAAAAAAGCCCTGCATCGCTACTGCCGACCGACGTCTTCTGATCCGGATAGGAAATCTTCGAAACGGCGAAGATCCCCTGTAGGAGTGAGCTTGCTTGCGATGAAGACAGTCAGACAGCCCCACGGCGACTGATCTGCCGCAATCGCGAGCAAGCTCACTCCTACAGGCAGCCGCTTTTCCAGCACCCACAAAAAAGCCCTGCATCGCTGCTGCTGATCGACGTCTTCTGATCCTGATAGGGAATCTTCGAAACGGCGAAGACCCCCTGTAGGAGTGAGCTTGCTCGCGATGAAGACATGTCAGACAGCCCCACGGCGACTGATCTGCCGCAATCGCGAGCAAGCTCACTCCTACAGGCAGCCGCTTTTTCAGCACCCACAAAAAAGCCCTGCATCGCTGCTGCCGATCGACGTCTTCTGACCCTGATAGGGAATCTTCGAAATGGCGAAGACCCCCTGTAGGAGTGAGCTTGCTCGCGATGAAAACATGTCAGACAGCTCCACGGCGACTGATCTGCCGCAATCGCGAGCAAGCTCACTCCTACAGGCAGCCGCTTTTCCAGCACCCACAAAAAAGCCCTGCATCGCTGCTGCCGACCGACGTCTTCTGATCCTGCAAGGGAATCTTCGAAACGGCGAAGACCCCGGTAGGAGTGAGCTTGCTCGCGATGAAGACATGTCAGACAGCCCCACGGCGACTGATCTGCCGCAATCGCGAGCAAGCTGACCCCTACAGGCGACCACTTTTTAGCACCCACAAAAAAGCCCTGCATCGCCGCTGCCGATCGACGTCTTCTGATCCTGATAGGGAATCTTCGAAACGGCGAAGATCCCCTGTAGGAGTGAGCTTGCTCGCGATGAAGACATGTCAGACAGCCCCACGGCGACTGATCTGTCGCAATCGCGAGCAAGCTCACTCCTACAGGCGACCGCTTTTTCAGCACCCACAAAAAAGCCCTGCATCGCTGCTGCCGATCGACGTCTTCTGATCCTGATAGGGAATCTTCGAAATGGCGAAGATCCCCTGTAGGAGTGAGCTTGCTCGCGATGAAGACAGTCAGACGGCCCCACGGCGACTGATCTGCCGCAATCGCGAGCAAGCTCACTCCTACAGGCAGCCGCTTTTTCAGCACCCACAAAAAAGCCCTGCATCGCTGCAGGGCTTTTTGTTTGTAGCGTTCAGCTATCAGCCGTTGAACACGTCATCCACGCTCTTGAGCGGGTAGTGCTTCGGATACGGCAGGGTGGCAACGCCGCTCTCGATGGCCGCCTTGGCAACGGCATCGGAGATCAGACCCAGCAAGCGAACATCCATTGGCTTGGGAATGATGTACTGACGACCGAACTCCAGCTTGATACCGCCGTAGGCGTCGCAGACTTCCTGAGGCACCGGCAGCTTGGCCAGTTCGCGCAGGGCGTTGGCAGCGGCGATTTTCATCTCTTCGTTGATGCGGCTTGCACGAACGTCAAGCGCGCCACGGAAGATGAACGGGAAGCCCAACACGTTGTTGACCTGGTTCGGGTAGTCCGAACGACCGGTCGCCATGATCACGTCGTCACGGGTAGCGTGGGCCAGCTCCGGCGAAATTTCCGGATCCGGGTTCGAGCAGGCGAACACGATCGGGTTGGCCGCCATGGACTTCAGGCCTTCGGCGCTCAGCAGGTTCGGGCCGGACAGACCAACGAACACGTCAGCGCCATCCAGAGCGTCGGCCAGGGTGCGTTTGTCGGTGGCGTGCGCGAACTGCGCCTTGTACTGGTTCAGATCGGAGCGGCCGGAGTGAACCACACCGTTACGGTCGATCATGAAGATGTTTTCGATCGCAGCGCCCATGCTCACCAGCAACTTCATGCAGGAGATGGCGGCCGCGCCAGCGCCCAGGCAGACGATTTTCGCCTCGCCCAGGGTTTTGCCGGCGATTTCCAGGGCGTTGATCATGCCGGCCGCAGTAACGATCGCGGTGCCGTGCTGGTCATCGTGGAAAACCGGGATATCACATTGTTCGATCAGGGCCTTTTCGATCTCGAAGCACTCAGGTGCCTTGATGTCTTCCAGGTTGATGCCGCCGAACGTGATGGAGATGCGCTTGACGGTGTCGATGAAGGCCTGCGGGCTTTCCGAATCGACTTCGATGTCGAACACGTCGATACCGGCGAAACGTTTGAACAGAACACCCTTGCCTTCCATCACCGGCTTGGAAGCCAGCGGGCCAAGGTTACCCAGGCCCAGGATCGCGGTGCCATCGGAGATGACGGCTACCAGATTACCTTTGCCGGTGTACTTGTAAGCGAGTTCAGGATCGCGTGCGATTTCACGCACCGGCTCAGCAACGCCCGGGCTGTAGGCCAGCGACAGATCGCGAGCGGTGGCGGTGGCCTTGGTGAGTTCAACGCTCAGTTTCCCCGGACGAGGATGGGCGTGATATTCGAGAGCGGCAGTTTTCAAATCTGACATGTGGGCATTCCGCTTTTTTGCTGTTGGACAGACGGACCGACGAGCATACGCAAGTCAGAAAGTCCTAACAAGACTGGCGGGTCACCTGTGTCAAGGGGCCGCATCTACGACTTTCAGCGTAGAGCCGCGGAACACAAGGCTTTCAGTGTGCACAATCGAACTGAAAAAATGTCTACAATTTTAATTAGAAGTCGTATTCAACATCACGGGATGGGTGAGCGGCATCATCCAGCGCGCTTGACCTGCTTTAAGGCCACCACGGCGAGACCGATCGATGACCCACCCACGCGCTTCAATCTGCCGACCTTTGAGGCGCAGCAAAGAGGCGCTGTCGAACTGACTCAGCAGGTTGGGCGCAACACGCAGCACCAAGGCATCCCCCAGTTCGATCCAGAGGCCGCCACCGTTGCGCTGGACATCGCTGACTCGGCCCGACACCACGGCAAAACCACTGCGGTTGACTTGCGTCGCCGGCTGCACCGGGGAATTGCGCCACAGCCCGAGGCCGGCCTGACGCGCAACCTGTTCGGCCCCGGCCTGGCAATCGACCAGCGCGACGTTCGGAGAAACCGCAACCAGATAACCCAAGCCTTCGGCCAGCAGTTGCGCTTCGAAGTTGGCGCCGTTGCGACCGTAAACGTTGGCCAGCGTCCGACCGTAGCGGTCGGCAGCCTCCTTACCCACCAGCAGGCCGACCTGACCATCGGAATCATCGACCAGTGTTTGCAGACGACGCTTGGCCGCCTCGGCAAATGGCTCGGCGGACTGACCTTTTTTGCCGGTTTCCGGCGCGTTGAGGCCAATCATGCGCACGCTACGCCCATCGCTCAGGCGTAAGGTATCGCCATCGACCACACGCTGGACCTGCGCTGGCTGCAGGGAGGACGGCGCCGGGCACAGCGCATGGGCCGCAGACAGCCAAATCGCGGACATAAAAAAGGCGCCCGCAAGGGACGCCTTTTTAAGCAGCCTGGAGAAACCCATTGGAAACTCCAGACTTCCAGCCTTACTCGGCAGCTGCAGGAGCTTTGGTAGCGCCGAAAGCACCGAAACGCGACTTGAACTTGTCGACACGACCGCCGACGTCCAGCGTCTTTTGCTTACCGGTGTAGAACGGGTGGCACTCGTTGCACACGTCCAGGCTCAGAGGCTTGGCCAGGTTGGAACGAGTGTGGATGACGTTGCCGCAGCTGCAGGTCGCAACGACGTCTTCGTAAACTGGATGGATATCAGCTTTCATCGGTATTTCCTCAGGCTAGCGTGCCGCCACCCAACACTATTGTTGAATACCGCACGGAATTAGGCCGCGCATATTACCAGACATCGCAAATGACGCAAGGGCACGTTAACGCCGGTCGTCTGCTAAGATCGCGCCCTTGGTCATACTCCGTAACAGGAAATCCCCCGCGTGCCCGACGCCATCTTGCGCCTCGCCCTGCCCTCGCCTCTGCGCCGCCTGTTCGACTACCGCGCTCCTGCCGGCGTCTCTCGCGACGCCTTGCAGCCCGGCATGCGCCTGCGGGTGCCGTTCGGCCGCCGGGAGATGATCGGCATCCTGATCGAAATCACCGATCACAGCGAGGTGCCAGCCGACAAACTCAAGCCCGCCATCGCCCTTCTGGATGCCGAAGCGCCCTTGCCACCCGCGCTGTTCAAGTTGTGCCTGTGGACCGCTCAGTATTACCAGCACAGCCTCGGCGACACATTAAGCTGGGCATTGCCGGTGTTGCTGCGTCAGGGCGAACCTGCCGAGGCGCGACAGGAGCGTTTCTGGCAGATCGCCGACGGTGCCAGCATCGATGATCCGCGCATCGCACGGGCGCCGAAACAGAAAGAAGCGCTCAAGACGCTGGCCCAGCACCCCCATGGCGTCGCTCATCAGCTATTGAGCAAGCTGATGCTCAATCGCGACAGCCTGAACCTGCTTCTGGCCAAGCAACTGGTCACGGCAGAGGTGCGTGGCCACGCGCCCACCGCGCGACATGAGCATTGGCTGGCCCAGCCGGAGTTGCCACTGAACACCGAACAACGCGCCGCTTTCGAGGCGATTCGCTCAGGCTTTGGCAGTTTTCATGCCTCTCTGCTGGCAGGCGTCACCGGCAGCGGCAAGACCGAGGTGTATCTGCAGCTGATCCGCGAAACCCTTGAGGCCGGCAAGCAGGCGCTGGTGCTGATTCCGGAAATCAACCTGGGTCCGCAAACCCTGGCGCGCTTCGAGCAGCGGTTCAACGCGCGCATCGCCCTGTTGCACTCGGCGGTCAATGACCGGGATCGCCTCGACGCCTGGCTGGCAGCGCGCGACGGCGAGGCAGACATCATCATCGGCACGCGTTCGGCGCTGTTCACGCCGATGAAGAACCCCGGGCTGATCATCATCGACGAAGAGCACGACGGGTCCTATAAACAGCAGGAGGGCCTGCGCTACCACGCGCGGGACCTGGCGCTGGTCCGCGCACGTCAGGAAGACATTCCTATCGTGCTTGGCTCGGCCACGCCATCACTGGAAAGCCTGCACAACGCCTACACCGGGCGTTACGCCCTCCTACGCCTGAACCAGCGCGCCGGCGGCGCTCAACAACCGCGATTCCTGCGCCTGGACGTCAAGAGTCGACCGTTGGACAGCGGTATTTCCGGCCCCATGCAGCAGGCCATCGGTCAAACCCTGGCGGCCGGCCAGCAGGTGCTGGTTTTTCTCAATCGCCGGGGTTTCGCGCCGACCCTGCTGTGTCACGACTGCGGGTGGCTGTCGGAATGCAACCGGTGCGATGCACGCATGACAGTCCATCAGCGTTCAGGCGAATTACGCTGCCACCACTGTGGCCATGTCGAGCGCGTCCCGCGCAACTGCCCGGCGTGCGGCAAGGTTGACCTGCGCCCGGTCGGTGCGGGCACTGAGCGCGCCGAGGAACGGCTGGCGATTTTGTTCCCCGACTATCCGGTGCTGCGGGTTGATCGCGACAGCACCTCGCGCAAGGACGCGATGAAACATCTGTTCGCGACGATTCAGAAGGGGCAGCCTTGCATCCTGGTCGGCACACAGATGCTGGCCAAGGGTCATCACTTCCCCCGCGTGACGCTGGTGTCGATCCTGGATGCCGACGGCGGGCTGTTTTCCGGCGACTTCCGCGCCAGTGAGCGCATGGCCCAGCTGATCGTGCAGGTGGCTGGGCGGGCCGGACGCGCAGGAGAACCGGGCAAGGTGATCATTCAGACGCACCTGGCCGATCATCCGCTGTTGATCCAGCTCACCGAGCAGGGCTACTTCGCCTTCGCCGAGCAGGCATTGAGTGAACGTCGCGCTGCCGGCTTGCCGCCGTTCTCGCATCTGGCTCTGCTGCGCGCCGAGGCCCACAAACCGGGGCAGGCCGAGGGGTTTCTTGACCAGGCCTGCACCGAGGCCGAGCATCTGCTCAGGGAAATGGCGCTGGGCGGCATTGAACTGTTGGGCCCGGTTCCGGCTCCTATGGAGCGCCGCGCCGGCCGCTATCGCGCCCAGTTGCTGGTGCAGGCCAACGCCCGCGCGCCGCTGCACAAACTGCTGGCGACCTGGTTGCTGGCGCTGGAGAGCATGCCCAGCGGCAGGCAGGTGCGCTGGTCGCTGGATGTGGACCCGGTGGATCTTTATTGAACAGGCAACACCTGTAGGGGCGAGGCTTGTCTCTGGGCCGCATCCAGACGATCGCCTGCACAGCAGTCGTAAACCTGGGCAACCCGGTTATTTCTGACGGACCGCATTCGCCGGGTTTGCTGCCGCTTCGCGTCAGATCGCGGGACAAGCCACGCTCCCACAGGTGATTGTGGTCGCGACCAGTTTCACAACCGCACATCCAACGCGGTTGGCAAGGTGGCTCCGGCAACGGATAATGCCCAGTTTTTCCACCCGCGCATCGAGCGCTGCCGCGCTTGCGGTCGAAAGAGAGCCTCATGAAAGACACCATTCGCCAGCTGATTCAACAAGCTCTGAGCCAACTCGTCACCGAAGGCGTCTTGCCACAAGGGCTGACGCCGGCGATCCAGGTGGAAAACGCCAAAGACAAGAAAAACGGCGACTTCGCCAGCAATATCGCGATGATGCTGGCCAAGCCTGCGGGCATGAAGCCACGCGACCTGGCCGAGAAAATCGTTGCCGCGCTGCCTGCCGACGAGCAGGTCAGCAAAGTCGATATCGCCGGTCCCGGCTTCCTCAATTTCTTCCAGAACACCCAGGCCCTGGCCGCGCGTCTTGATGAAGCGTTCGCTGACGCCACGCTGTCGGTGCGCAAGAACGGTCCCGCCCAGCGCGTGGTGGTCGACCTGTCGGCGCCCAACCTCGCCAAAGAGATGCATGTCGGCCACCTGCGTTCGACCATCATCGGCGACGGCGTGGCCAGCGTCCTGGAGTTTCTCGGCGACACCGTGATCCGCCAGAACCACGTCGGCGACTGGGGCACTCAGTTCGGCATGCTGTTGGCCTATCTGCAGGAAACCCCGGCCACCAGCGACGAACTGTCGGACCTGGAAAACTTCTATCGTGCCGCCAAGGGTCGCTTCGACGAGTCCGAAGAGTTCGCCGAGCGCGCCCGTGGCCTGGTGGTCAAGCTGCAAGCCGGCGACCCCGAGTGCCTGACCTTGTGGACCCGCTTCAAGGACATCTCGCTGTCGCACTGTCAGCAAGTGTACGAGCGCCTGAACGTCAAACTGACGCCCAAGGATGTGATGGGCGAAAGCGCATATAACGACGATCTGGCCAACGTGGTCGCGGACCTGAAGAAGGCCGGCCTGTTGGTCGAAAGCAATGGCGCACAGTGCGTGTTCCTCGAAGAGTTCAAGACCGCAGAAGGCACCCCGCTGCCCGTGATCGTGCAGAAAGCCGGCGGTGGTTATCTTTATGCGACCACTGACCTGGCCGCTGTCCGCTACCGCAGCAACGTCCTGAAAGCCGACCGCGCGCTGTATTTCGTTGACCAGCGTCAGGCCCTGCACTTCCAGCAGGTGTTCGAAGTGGCGCGTCGCGCCGGCTTCGTCAGCAACGACATGCAGATGGAACACATGGGCTTCGGCACCATGAACGGCGCCGATGGCCGGCCGTTCAAGACCCGCGATGGCGGCACCGTCAAGCTGGTCGACCTGCTCGACGAAGCCGAAGAGCGCGCCTACGTGCTGGTCAAGGAGAAGAACCCTGAGGTCGCCGAGGCGGAACTGCGCGCCATTGCCAAGGCCGTGGGCATCAGTGCGGTGAAATACGCTGACCTGTCCAAGCACCGCGCCAGCGACTACAGCTTCAACTTCGACCAGATGCTCAGCTTCGAAGGCAATACCGCGCCCTATCTGCTGTACGCCTACACCCGTGTGGTCGGCGTGTTCCGCAAGCTGGGTGAGGCGTTCGACCAGAGCAAGGGTCAGATCGTCCTCGACGCACCCCAGGAACAGGATCTGGCAGCACGTCTGGCGCAGTTCGGTGAAACCGTGAACAACGTCGCCGAAAAAGGGACGCCGCATGTGCTGTGCGCCTACCTCTACGATCTGGCCGGGCTGTTCTCCAGCTTCTACGAGAACTGCCCGATCCTGAATGCGGAAAACCCCGAGCAACAACAGAGCCGTCTGCGTCTCGCGCACCTGACCGGTCGCACCCTCAAGCAAGGCCTGCAATTGCTGGGTCTGGAAACTCTGGAGCGTATGTAAGTTGGCAGTCAAAAAGAAACCTGCTCCCAAGCGCGGCGCCAGCCGGTACGAGGCACCCGCAAAGAAGCCGATTCCGGGATGGGTGTGGATGGCGGTCGGCCTGACCGTCGGCGCCTTCATCGTTTTCCTGATGAAACTGGAGCCGGGCAGCACCGATGTGAAGCGTGAGAAAGCCGACGCCAAGGCTGCGAAGATCGCCGAAGCCAACAAGACGCCGCCAAGCCCCACGGCGCCGGTCAAGCCCAAGTACGACTTCTACACCCTGCTGCCGGAGTCGGAAGTCATCGTGCCGAACGAAGCGGTACCGGAGAAGACCCCGCCTCCGGTGGTTGCGCCAACGACACCGGTGACGCCTGAACAGGCCGCCAAGATCGACACGGCGCGTGCCCAGGCGGCCCTCAGCGGCCTGACGCCACCACCCGCGCCACCGGTGAACAAACCCGCGCCAGTGACGACGTTCTTCCTGCAAGCCGGTTCGTTCCGCAAGCAGGCCGATGCCGACAAGGTCCGTGCGCAGATCATTCTGCTGGGGCAGGCGGCGACGGTGGAATCCGGCACGGTGAAGGATGAAACCTGGTACCGCGTGCTGGTGGGCCCGTTCAGCAATCGCGAACAATTGACCACCGCGCAGAAACAACTGGCCGGTGGTGGTTTCAGTAACCTTTTGTTGCAACAACGCCAGGCGAGATAATTAATCGCGGCGTGCAGGACACGCCGCAGATGATGATCGTCCCCACGCTCTGCGTGGGAAGGCCGGGCCGGGCGCTCTGCGTCCATATAGCCCACGCGCAGGGTCGGGAGATGCATTCCCACGCGGAGCGCGGGAACGATCAAGCGATCGCGAGCAAGCGATCGAGAGCAAGCTCACTCCTACAGTGAGCGCGCTCCGGGCAGATCCCGGACTGCTACAGAACACCGCGCCGCGAGCACCTGCCATTCATCCTTGAACCCACCCGGCAGTTGAAATACCCGACCCCACCCCCATATGAGTTTGCATCAGGGCATTTTCGCCCGACAGCGTGGAGACTCTCCCCTTGACCACCATCGTTTCAGTGCGCCGCCAAGGCAAAGTCGTCATGGCGGGTGACGGCCAGGTTTCCCTGGGCAATACCGTCATGAAAGGCAACGCCAAAAAGGTCCGCCGTCTTTATCACGGCCAAGTGATCGCCGGCTTTGCAGGCGCCACTGCCGACGCCTTCACCCTGTTCGAACGCTTCGAAGCCCAACTGGAAAAACATCAGGGCCATCTGGTTCGCGCCGCTGTGGAGCTTGCCAAAGACTGGCGCACCGACCGCTCCCTGAGCCGCCTGGAAGCCATGCTGGCGGTTGCCAACAAGGACGCGTCACTGATCATTACCGGTAACGGCGATGTCGTGGAGCCAGAAGACGGCTTGATCGCCATGGGCTCGGGCGGCGCCTTCGCCCAGGCGGCGGCCCGTGCACTGCTGCTGAAAACTGACCTGTCGGCGCGTGAAATCGCCGAAACGGCTCTGCACATCGCTGGCGACATCTGCGTGTTCACCAACCACCACATCACCATTGAGGAGCAGGACCTCGCTGAATAAGTGCTGAGGTGGGTCGCAACTCATCGCGACCCGTCGCACTCATTCATCACCGAGGACCTAGAAAACCATGTCCATGACTCCCCGTGAAATCGTCCATGAACTCAATCGCCATATCATCGGCCAGGACGATGCCAAGCGCGCTGTCGCCATCGCATTGCGCAACCGCTGGCGCCGGATGCAGCTGCCTGAAGAGCTGCGTGTCGAAGTCACCCCCAAGAATATTCTGATGATCGGCCCGACCGGTGTCGGCAAGACCGAGATCGCCCGTCGTCTGGCGAAACTGGCCAACGCCCCGTTCATCAAGGTCGAAGCCACCAAGTTCACTGAAGTCGGTTATGTCGGCCGTGACGTCGAGTCGATCATTCGCGACCTCGCCGATGCCGCCATGAAGCTGCTGCGCGAGCAGGAGATGACCAAGGTTCGTCATCGCGCCGAAGACGCCGCCGAAGACCGCATCCTTGATGCCCTGCTGCCACCGGCACGCGTCGGCTTCAACGAAGATGCCTCGGCCGGTAGCGACTCCAACACCCGTCAACTGTTCCGCAAGCGCCTGCGTGAAGGTCAGCTGGACGACAAGGAAATCGAAATCGAAGTCGCGGAAATGGGCGGTGTCGATATCTCCGCGCCTCCGGGCATGGAAGAGATGACCAACCAGCTGCAAAGCCTGTTCGCCAACATGGGCAAGGGCAAGAAGAAAAGCCGCAAGTTGAAGGTCAAGGACGCCCTGAAAATGGTCCGCGACGAGGAAGCCAGCCGTCTGGTCAATGACGACGAACTCAAGGGCAAGGCGCTTGAAGCGGTCGAGCAGCACGGCATCGTGTTCATCGACGAGATCGACAAGGTCGCCAAACGCGGCAATGTCGGCGGTGCCGACGTGTCCCGTGAAGGCGTGCAGCGTGACCTGCTGCCGCTGATCGAAGGCTGCACCGTCAACACCAAGCTGGGTATGGTCAAGACCGACCACATCCTGTTCATCGCCTCCGGCGCGTTCCACCTGAGCAAGCCGAGCGACCTGGTGCCTGAGCTGCAAGGCCGGCTGCCGATCCGTGTCGAACTCAAAGCGCTCAGCCCGCAGGATTTCGAACGTATCCTGAGCGAGCCGCATGCGTCCCTGACCGAGCAATATCGCGAGCTGCTCAAGACCGAAGGCCTGAACATCGAGTTCCTGCCTGAAGGCATCAAGCGTCTGGCAGAGATCGCCTGGCAGGTCAACGAGAAGACCGAGAACATCGGTGCTCGTCGCTTGCACACCCTGCTGGAGCGCTTGCTCGAAGAGGTGTCGTTCAGCGCCGGTGACCTGGCCAGTGCACAGGATGGCGGCACCATCCAGATCGACGCCGAGTACGTCAACAGCCATCTGGGCGAATTGGCCGAAGACGAAGATCTGTCGCGGTATATCCTTTAACCCGTCCGGGTTCGCGCTGTAGGAGTGAGCTTGCTCGCGATGCGGTATTTCAGACGACGATGCATTGATCTGACCTGACCTATCGCGAGCAGCTCACTCCTACAGTGTCTGCGTCGGTTGCGAGACCATCAGGCGCCCTACGTTCCACCTGCCGGATACAGGCCCATGTCCCGACTTCCCACCGCAATCCAGCTGCACAAGGCCTCGAAAATCCTGTCCCTGAAATACGGCCCGGATGAGGAATATCATCTGCCCGCCGAGTTTCTGCGGGTGCATTCGCCGTCCGCCGAGGTTCAGGGCCATGGCAACCCCATCCTGCAATTCGGCAAGCTGGGCGTCGGTCTGACCCAGATCGAGCCGGCCGGGCAGTACGCACTAAAACTGACCTTCGACGACGGTCATGACAGCGGACTGTTCACCTGGGAGTACCTGGAGCAATTGGCCCAACGCCAGGAGCAGCTGTGGGACGAATACCTGACTGAACTCAAAGCGGCGGGCAAATCCCGCGACCCTTCCGAGCAAGTCATCCGCCTGATGCTCTGAGCCACCGCTCTAGTCCGCGCCCTGGCTACCGGCTGGCGTTTTAGGACGCACTTTCTAATTGCATCTGCTTCAATGCTCCGCGCAGCGGTCAATGACTGGCCCTGCTTGCGATTTGTTGAAATCTCGCGTAACCAATGATTCTGGCAGGCTCTCTGCATCGGAGTTTTTGCACCAGCCTGCCGGTGTTGTTCGTAGCCGTCGCCTGTAGCGCCATAAACCCCGGTGCCTTGCGTAGCGTTCACACCTGTTGTGTTAATCATCGGTCACCCGAGAGCAGTACTGGCGTTTGCCTGTGACACCTTTGCACAGGGGGTCAGTGCTCGTCTCAGGACAATGGAGCGTCGTAGATGAGTAACAAGAGTAATGATGATCTGCCGCGTCAAGCCTCTGAACACACCTTGGGGTTGAACCCCGTTGTGGGCCTGCGACGCAAGGATTTGCTCACCACGGCACGCCTGGTATTGACCCAGGCCATCAGGCAGCCCTTTCACAGCGCCAAGCATGTGGCTCACTTCGGCCTGGAGCTTAAAAACGTCCTGCTCGGCAAATCCACGCTGGTGCCCGATGGCGACGACCGCCGCTTCGTCGACCCGGCCTGGAGCCAGAACCCTCTTTACCGTCGCTACCTGCAGACCTACCTTGCCTGGCGTAAAGAGCTGCACAGCTGGATCGATGACAGCAACCTGTCGCCGACCGACATCAGCCGTGGTCATTTCGTCATCACCCTGATGACCGAGGCCATGTCGCCCACCAACGGCGCAGCGAACCCGGCAGCGGTCAAACGCTTCTTCGAGACCGGCGGCAAGAGCATCCTCGATGGCCTCTCGCACCTGGCCAAGGACCTGGTCAATAACGGCGGCATGCCCAGCCAGGTCAACATGGACGCCTTTGAAGTCGGCAAGAGCCTGGGCACGACCGAAGGTGCGGTGGTGTTTCGCAACGATGTGCTGGAGCTGATCCAGTACCGGCCGATTACCGAGCAGGTGCATGAGCGGCCACTGTTGGTGGTGCCACCGCAGATCAACAAATTCTACGTTTTCGATCTCAGCCAGGATAAAAGCCTGGCGCGCTTCTGCCTGCGCAACAACGTGCAGACGTTCATCATCAGCTGGCGCAACCCGACCAAGGCGCAACGTGAATGGGGCCTGTCGACCTACATCGACGCGGTGAAGGAAGCGGTGGATGTGGTCTGCAAGATCACTGGCAGCAAGGATGTGAACATGCTCGGCGCCTGCTCCGGCGGCATCACCTGCACCGCGCTGCTGGGCCATTACGCAGCGCTCGGCGAGCAGAAGGTCAATGCGCTGACCCTGCTGGTCAGTGTGCTCGATACGACCATGGATACTCAGGTCGCGCTGTTCGTCGATGAGCAGACCCTGGAGTCGGCCAAGCGCCATTCTTATCAGGCGGGCGTGCTCGAGGGCCGGGACATGGCCAAGGTCTTCGCCTGGATGCGCCCCAACGATCTGATCTGGAATTACTGGGTCAACAACTACCTGCTGGGCAACGAGCCGCCGGTGTTCGACATCCTGTTCTGGAACAACGACACCACCCGTCTGCCGGCGGCGTTTCATGGTGACTTGATCGAGATGTTCAAGAACAATCCGCTGATTCGCCCGAACGCCCTGGAAGTCTGCGGCACGCCTATCGATCTGAAACAGGTCAAAAGTGACGTCTTCTGTCTGGCCGGGACCAACGACCACATCACCCCTTGGGTCTCATGCTACAAGTCGGCAAGGCTGTTCGGCGGCAAGACTGAATTCGTGTTGTCCAACAGCGGTCACATCCAGAGCATTCTGAACCCGCCGGGAAATCCGAAGGCGCGCTACATGACCAACCTGGATATGCCGGACGACGCCGGCAAATGGCAGGAAGAGGCGACCAAGCACACCGACTCCTGGTGGTTGCACTGGCAGGTCTGGCAGGCAGAACGCTCGGGCAAACTGAAAAAGGCCCCGGTTACGCTGGGCAACAAGGCGTACCCGGCGGGCGAGGCATCGCCAGGGACCTATGTGCATGAAAGGTAAATACCCACTGTAGGAGTGAGCTTGCTCGCGATTGCACCTGCGCGGCCGATACAGGTCTGTCGGCTTCTCGCCTCGCTCCTGTAGCCGCAAATAACGAGCAAGCAACAGCAACGGCAAGCATCGAATACACAGGAACCGCCGGTGGCGGTTTCAGGACCGGAAGACGCGCAGGACAGCATTACCGGCGTTTAACCACAGGGCTTCGCGCATGCCGCAACCGTTTGTATTTCGCACCATCGATCTGGATGGCCACAACATCCGCACGGCAGTGCGCCCCGGCAAGAGTCACCTCACGCCGCTGCTGATTTTCAACGGCATAGGGGCCAACCTTGAGCTGGTGTTCCCCTTCGTCGACGCATTGGACCCGGACCTTGAAGTCATCGCGTTCGACGTGCCCGGCGTGGGTGGTTCATCGACGCCCAATCGCCCCTACCGCTTCCCCGGTCTGGCGAAACTGGCGGCACGGATGCTCGACTATCTGGACTACGGTCAGGTCAACGTGATCGGTGTGTCGTGGGGCGGAGCGCTGGCTCAACAGTTCGCCCACGATTACCCGGAGCGCTGCAAGAAGCTGGTGCTCGCCGCCACCGCTGCGGGCGCGGTGATGGTGCCAGGCAAGCCCAGAGTGCTGTGGCTGATGGCGAGCCCCCGGCGCTATATCCAGCCGTCGCATGTCATCCGTATCGCCCCGGAAATCTACGGCGGTGCATTCCGTCGCGACCCACACTTGGCGGCCAATCATGCCGCCAAGGTCCGCTCGTCCGGAAAGCTGGGCTACTACTGGCAGTTGTTCGCCGGCATGGGCTGGACCAGCATTCACTGGCTGCACAAGATCCAGCAACCGACCCTGGTGCTGGCCGGTGACGACGATCCGTTGATCCCGTTGATCAATATGCGACTGTTGGCCTGGCGTATACCCAATGCCCAGCTACACATAATCGACGACGGTCATTTGTTTTTGATCACCCGGGCCGAGGCGGTTGCGCCCATCATCATGAAGTTTCTCCAGCAGGAACGGCTACGCGCCGTCATGCATCCTCAACCCGCACCGCTGGTGCGATAACTTCGAAGGACCCGGCTGGAAACACAGGAGCTCGTGCTTTAAAAAAAAGTAGTCGCTTCATGACTGTGCCATCGGCGGGATTGCCCAGGTGCAGGGCGGCGCGGGCGGCTGGGGATAGCGCTGCGCGCAGGTGTATTTGCTTATGGCCTGACGAAGGAGTGTTGACCCATGCGAGACAAACCGGCGAAAAATCCCTACCCGACGCCCGCCACTTTCATCAATGCGCAAAGTGCAATCACCGGCTTGCGCGGCAGGGACCTGTTTTCGACCTTGCGCAACGTGGCACTGCAAGGGCTCAAACACCCGGTGTATACGGCACGACACGCGCTCGCCCTGGGCGGCCAACTGGGCCGGGTGATGCTGGGCGAAACGCCGTATCAGCCGCACCCCCACGACACGCGTTTCAGCGACCCGACCTGGGCCCACAACCCGCTGTACCGCCGCGGGCTTCAGGCCTATCTGAGCTGGCAGCACCAAGTGCGCGACTGGATCAAGGACAGCGATCTTTCCGAGGATGATCGCTCGCGTGCGCAATTCATTTTCGCGCTGCTCAACGATGCCCTGGCGCCCACCAACAGCCTGCTCAACCCGCTGGCCGTCAAAGAGCTGTTCAACTCCGGCGGCAGCAGTGTGGTGAAGGGGCTGAGCCACATGTTCGATGACTTCCTGCACAACAACGGCCTGCCCAGCCAGACCACCAAAGACGCCTTCGAAATCGGCCGGACCCTGGCCGTCACGCCGGGTGCGGTGGTCTTTCGCAATGAGCTGCTGGAGCTGATCCAGTACAAGCCAATGAGCGAAAAGCAGTACGCTCGGCCACTGTTGATCGTGCCGCCGCAGATCAACAAGTACTACATCTTCGACTTGAGCCCCGCCAACAGCTTCGTCCAATACGCCCTGAAGAATGGGCTGCAGACCTTCATCATCAGTTGGCGCAATCCGGATGTGCGTCATCGCGAATGGGGCCTGTCCACCTATGTCGAGGCCGCCGAAGAAGCGATGAACGTCTGCCGGGCGATCACCGGCGCACGGGAAGTGAACCTGATGGGCGCCTGCGCGGGCGGTCTGACCATCGCCGCTCTGCAGGGCCATCTACAGGCCAAGCGCCAGATGCGCCGGGTGTCCAGCGCAAGCTATCTGGTCAGCCTGCTGGACAGCCAGATCGAAAGCCCGGCGACGCTGTTCATCGATGAGCAGACGCTGGAAGCCGCCAAGCGTCGCTCGTACCAACGGGGCGTGCTGGACGGCAAGGAACTGGCCAAGGTGTTTGCCTGGATGCGCCCCAACGATCTGATCTGGACCTACTGGGTCAACAATTACCTGTTGGGCAAGGCGCCGCCGCCCTTCGACATCCTTTACTGGAACAACGACAGCACACGCCTGCCTGCTGCCTTGCATGGCGACCTGCTGGACTTCTTCAAGCACAACCCACTGACTCATGCCGGCGGCCTGGAGGTCTGTGGCACGCCTATCGATCTGCAGAAGGTCACGGTGGACAGCTTCAGCGTCGCCGGCATCAACGATCACATCACCCCGTGGGACGTGGTCTATCGCTCGACGCTGCTGCTGGGCGGCAACCGGCGCTTTCTGCTTTCCAACAGCGGCCATGTGCAGAGCATCCTCAACCCCCCCAGCAACCCGAAGGCCAACTTCGTCGAGAACGGCAAGTTGAGCAGCGACCCGCGCGCCTGGTACTACGACGCCGAGCGTACCGAGGGCAGTTGGTGGCCGAGCTGGCTGAGCTGGATTCAGGAGCGCTCAGGCACCCAGCACGAAACCCTGATGACCCTGGGCAACCAGAACTACCCACCCATGGAGGCCGCGCCGGGGACGTATGTGCGGGTCCGCTGAACACGCTCGATCTGAAGGGTAAACGCCTGTAGCAGTCCGGCTTGTCGGCGACCGCGATCGTGAGGCCGCCACCGCCGGCGAGCCGGACGGCTACAGAACGGCAGCGTGGCAGACGCCCCTTTTTGTTTGAAAACCGCAACACCGAACTAAGAAGACTGGATGAAGACCCGCGACCGCATACTCGACTGCGCCCTGCTGCTGTTCAACCAACAGGGCGAACCCAATGTATCGACCCTGGAAATTGCCAACGAACTGGAGATCAGTCCCGGCAATCTCTACTACCACTTTCACGGCAAGGAGCCGTTGGTGATGGAGCTGTTCGAGCGCTTCGGGCATGAGCTGGCGCCGCTGCTCGACCCCCCGGCCGATGCGCGTCTGGATGCCGAGGACTACTGGCTGTTCCTGCATCTGATCGTCGAACGCCTGTCGCACTACCGCTTCCTGTTCCAGGACCTGTCGAACCTCGCCAGCCGCCTGCCCAAGCTGGCTCGCGGCATCCGCAATCTGCTCAATGCGCTCAAGCGCACCCTCGCCTCATTGCTCGCCCGGCTGAAGGCAGAAGGTCAGGTCACCAGTGACACTCAGGCCCTGGGGCAACTGGTGGAGCAGATCACCATGACCTTGCTGTTCTCACTGGACTACCAGCGCATCCTCGATCGGGAAGGTGAAACCCGGGTAGTGGTCTACCAGATCATGATGCTGGTGGCGCCGCACCTGATACCCGGCGCCAGGCACGCGGCAGAAAAACTGGCGCTGCATTATCTGGAGGATTGAGCTCAGGATACACACACGCCTTTTGATTCTGCCGAAGGCGCGGGAGTCAGGCTTGCCGACGATCTGCCGCCAAGCGGTAGCTAAGCCGATGAATGCGGTGTACCTGATGCGGACAGATTGAATGGTTCCCGCTGCCGGTGCCGGCAGATCGCTGGCAAGCAAGCTCCCACGCCCTCCGGACCGAGGCAGGTTCGCCAGCAATGTAAAAACCCGACCTGCTTGCACAGATCGGGTTTGGGTGTTGCCAGCCTTGAATCAGGACTGGCTGGACGGGGTCGATGCCGTGGAGGCTGTCGACGAAGCTGCGGGTGGCGGGGTCGGTGCCGAGGCAGCGCTGGCACTTGGAGCCGGCGTTGCTGCAGCCGGTTTCGCAGCCGCTGCCGGCTTGGCGGCCGCAGGTTTTTTCGCGGCTGTCGGTTTCTTCGCCGCCGCAGGTTTCGCCGCTGGCTTTGCAGCCGGTTTGGCGGCGGCCTTCGGTGCAGGCTTGGCGGCAGGTTTGGCGGCAACGCTTTTTGCCTTGGCGGCGGTGGAAGCCGCTGCCTTGGAGGCTGCCGCCACCGGTTTGGCCGCGGCCTTGGCCACCGCAGGTTTGGCCGCTGCGGTTTTGCTGGCTACCGTACTCGCCGCCTTGGCGACCGGCTTGGCCGCCGCTTTGACCAGAGGCTTGGCGACGCCATTGGTTGCCGGCTTGGCTGCGGGTTTAACTGCTGCGGTTTTCGAGATTGGCGTGACCGATGCACCGGTCAACTTCTCGATCTGCCGGGTCAACAAGTCGACCTTGCTGTGCAGGGCTTTGACTTCGTTCCGGCTTGGAACACCCAGACGGGAAATCGCGCTGTTAAGGCGCTTGTCGAAAGCCCCTTCCAGTTCGCCCCATTTGCCCAACGCCAGATCCTTCACGTCGCCGACCCGCGACTTGGTGGAGGACTTGGCGGTATCGACAGTCTTGCCGACAGTGGCCTTGGTTTCCTTTTCGGCCTTCTCGCCATCTTTGACCAACGTTTCGAAAAGCTTACTGCCGTCATTGCTGATCTTCGAGTAAGCGCCTAAACCAGCCAGCCAGATCTGGCGGGAGTATTTCTCCACCTCGCCAATCCAGGAGCTGCCTTCTTTTTCAGATTTCTTCTTGCCAGCCATCCCGCTCTCCTTATTGTTTACGCGCGACACGTTCGAGCAATGCCGTCAGCTCATCGAGCTTAGCAGAGAGTGTCTCAACATCATGTTTAGACGGAATGCCAATGCGATTCAAGGCGCTGGCCACACGGCGGTCGAAGGCACTTTCGATTCTGTCGAGCTGCACTTCCACCCGACCTTTGACTTTGCTGACCTCACCTCTGGCCTCGCCCTTGACCAACTCGATCTCGCTGTTGGCGGCCTCGACCTTTTCATCGATGACTTTCTTCGCCTGTTTTTCCGTCTGCTCGCCGGTCTTGATCAGCTCTTTGACGTAGTCGGCACCTTCCTGCCCGGCCTTGACGTAAGCCCCCAGGCCCGCGAGCCAGATCTTGCGGGCGTAGAATCGAACCTCGGAAAACGTCTTCGCTTCCTCGGCTTCGATTTTCTTCTTCAGGATCACTTTGTTGACCATGGTGCACCTCACGCTCGAAAGGGAAAGAGGAACCGCCCCATGGAAAACCGGGGCATGGCACAAAGTAGAGGGAAAAATTAGAAAGCTCACCCTAGGTTGGGGTGGCTGTGAAAAAACGCCGAACACCTCAGGCATTGCGCCGAATGAGGGCCTGCTTCTGGCCGACGGCCATAGGAGCCGGCGTGCTGGCGAATGCGCTGGATCCGTCACATCAACAGCGCCGGGAACACCGCGTTCGCCGGCAAGCCGGCTCCTACAGCCTATTGCGTGAAGGCGACGATGTGTAATCAGGCCGTCAGCACTTTATCCAGCTGCTTCTCGACTTCCGACTGGATCGAGCCGCTCATGGCGGACAGGAAGAAGTTGAGTTCGATGTTGACCCGCACCCGATCATCTTCGACATCGACCGTACCCTTGGCGCCCTTGCCTTCCAGCGCAACCGTATCGCCGTCCCACTCGTGGGCGATGCCGTATTTGTCGGAGAGTTTCTGCAGCATGACCTCAGCTTTCTCGCGGGCCTTGTCCTTACCCAGCGCATGCGGGCGTTCTACGGTAATTCGGGCCATCGGCAGGCTCCTTCATCCTGGTAAATCGTCGGGCCACTATACCAGCGGCGCCCAGCGAAGAAACTGTTGGCGGTGAGCCTTGTCAAGACAAAGCCAGCCTCGACGATTAGAATGGCCGCACTTTATTCCGGTGACAGCGATATGAACGATCCGCGCAAAGGCAGCGATGCCGAACCCACCACCCATTTCGGCTACAAAACCGTAGCAGAGAGCCAGAAGGCCGACAAAGTCGCCGAGGTTTTCCACTCCGTTGCCGCCAAGTACGACCTGATGAACGACGTGCTGTCCGGCGGCATGCATCGCCTCTGGAAGCGTTTCACCATCGAGCTTTCCGGGGTTCGCACCGGTAACCGCGTGCTGGACATCGCCGGCGGTACGGGTGATCTGGCCAAGAAGTTCTCGCACCTGGTCGGCCCGACCGGCGAAGTGGTGCTGGCCGACATCAACGCCTCGATGCTCAAGGTCGGCCGCGACCGCCTGCTTGATCGCGGCGTGGCCGGCAACATCAAGTTCGTCCAGGCCGACGCCGAAAAGCTGCCGTTCCCGGACAACCACTTCGACTGCGTGACCATCGCCTTCGGCCTGCGCAATGTCACGCACAAGGAAGACGCCATCCGCTCCATGCTGCGCGTGCTCAAGCCGGGCGGCCGGCTGCTGGTGCTGGAGTTCTCCAAGCCGACCAACAAGGTCATGTCCAAGGTCTACGATGCTTACTCCTTCGCCTTCATGCCGCTGGCGGGCAAGCTGATCACCAACGATTCGGAAAGCTATCGCTATCTGGCCGAATCGATCCGCATGCACCCGGATCAGGAAACCCTGAAATCGATGATGGTAGAAGCCGGTTTCGACCGCGTGACCTATCACAATATGACCTCAGGCATCGTCGCCCTGCACCGCGGCATCAAGCCCTGATGCTGATCAGCGGGCTGCTCGCCAGCGTCGAGCACGGCATCAATCGGGTGTTGCAGATGGACAGCACGGCACTGCCACGCCTTGATCGCCTGAGCGGCAAGGTGGTGGCGGTCGAGTGCACCAGCCCGGCGTTTGATCTGTACATCCTGCCCAGCGACGAAGGCCTGATGCTCGCCGCCCACTGGGAAGGCGGTGCCGACGTCACCCTGCGCGCGCCCGCTGCAAGCCTCATGCGCCTGGCCATGAGCAAGGACAAGAACGCCGTACTGCACAGCCCGCAGGTCGAGTTGGAGGGCGAAAGCGCTGTGCTGCTCGAACTGACCGGCATCTTGCAGGACCTGGACCTGGACTGGGAATACGAGCTGCAACGCTGGCTCGGTCCGGTCGCGGCACCGCTGATTGGCGGGCATCTGCGCAGCAGCGCCCGTTGGTCCGCCGCCAGCCTTGCCAGCCTGAGCCAGAACCTGGCCGATTACCTGGCCGAAGAATCCCGCACGCTGGTCGGCAAGCGCGAGGCTGAAGCCCGCTTCGCCGAGCTGGACCAGACCAAACAAGACCTGGAACGCCTCGAAGCCCGCTTCGAGCGTCTGGCCCAATCCCTTAAATCCAGCGATAACGCATGAGCCTGCTTGCCGTCCGCCGCCTGTTTCGCATCCAGCGTGTCGTAATCCGTTACCGCCTCGATGACCTGTTGTTCGCCCTGCCTTTGCCTTGGTGGCTGCTCGCCGTGCGCTACGTCCTGCCGTGGCGCTGGCTTCCGCGACGCAAGAGCGAACTGACCCGCGGCGCGCGCCTGCGTCTGGCACTGCAGGACCTGGGGCCGATCTTCATCAAGTTCGGACAGCTGCTCTCGACCCGACGCGACCTGCTCCCGGAAGACATCGCCGATGAGCTGATGATGCTGCAGGACCGGGTCCCGCCGTTCGACTCCGAGCAGGCCATCGCCCTGATCGAGTCGCAACTGGGGGCAAAAATCAGTCAGGTGTTCAGCCGTTTCGACGTCGCCCCGCTGGCCTCCGCTTCTGTGGCCCAGGTCCACGCCGCGCAACTGAAGACCGGCGAAGAAGTCGTGGTCAAGGTGGTGCGTCCGGGCCTCAAACCGATCATCGGTTCGGATCTGGCCTGGCTGTTCATCCTTGCCAAGATCGCCGAGCGCCTGTCGGCCGACGCCCGCCTGCTGCATCCGGTGGACGTGGTCGCCGACTACGAAAAAACCATCTACGACGAACTCGACCTGCTGCGCGAGGCAGCCAACTCCAGCCAGCTGCGCCGCAACTTCGAAGGCTCGAGCATGCTCTACGTGCCGCAGGTCTACTGGGACTGGTGCCGCCCCAAAGTGCTGGTGATGGAGCGCATCTACGGCGTGCAGGTCACTGACCTTGCGACCCTTGCCGATCAGCGCACCGACATGAAAAAGCTCGCCGAGCGCGGGGTGGAGCTGTTCTTCACCCAAGTGTTCCGCGACAGCTTCTTTCATGCCGACATGCATCCGGGCAATATCTTCGTCAGCACCGTGTCACCGTGGGACCCGCAATACATCGCCATCGACTGCGGCATCGTCGGCAGCCTGACGCCCGAAGACCAGGACTACCTGGCGCGCAACCTGTTCGCCTTCTTCAAGCGCGATTACCGCCGGGTAGCGCAGCTGCACATCGATTCGGGCTGGGTGCCGGCGGAAACCAAGCTCAATGAGTTCGAAGCCGCCATCCGTACCGTGTGCGAACCGATCTTCGAGAAACCGCTCAAGGACATCTCCTTCGGTCAGGTTCTGATGCGCCTGTTCCAGACGGCGCGCCGCTTCAACATGGAAGTGCAGCCGCAACTGGTGCTGCTGCAGAAGACCCTGCTCAATATCGAAGGCCTGGGCCGGCAGTTGTACCCTGACCTGGACCTCTGGAGCACCGCGCAGCCATTCCTCGAACGCTGGATGCGCGAGCGCGTGAGCCCCAAGACGCTGATTGGCAACCTGCAATCCCAGGTCGAGCAGATTCCGCACCTGGCCAACATGACCCGCGACCTGCTCGAGCGCCTGTCCCAGCCGCACCGCCACGATCCGCCACCGCCCTACACACGCAACGGCGATCACTGGGCGTTGCGTCTGATCGGAGCCGGGCTGCTGGCAGGCGGCGTGGTGCTGGCCACTGCGCACACCCAGACCGGTGACGAGCTGATGGCGCTGAGCGCCTGGCCCGCCTTGCTGATGCTGGTAGCCGGGCTATATCTGGTCGTTCGCCGATAGCCATCGGCGCTGGCCGCTGGCACACTAACCCTCCTACACAGCGAGCGGCCGGAGCCGATGATGAAAGACTGGCTGGACGAGATCAAATGGGACAGTGACGGCTTGGTCCCGGCCATCGCGCAGGATCACAAGACCGGGCGCATCCTGATGATGGCCTGGATGAACCGCGAGGCACTGAGCCTGACCGCCGCTGAAAACCGCGCCATCTACTGGTCGCGCTCGCGTGGCAAGTTATGGCGCAAGGGCGAAGAATCCGGCCATGTGCAGAAACTTCATGAAATGCGCCTGGATTGCGACGCCGACGTGATCGTCCTGATGGTCGAACAGATCGACGGCATCGCCTGTCATACCGGCCGCGAAAGCTGCTTCTACCGCGTCTATGACGACGCCGGATGGAAGACCGTCGACCCGGTCCTCAAGGACCCCGACGCCATTTATCACGCAGGACACTGAACATGACTGATACCTTGTCTCGCCTGGCGGAGGTGCTTGAAGCACGCAAAGGCGCGGCTGCCGACTCCTCTTACGTCGCCAGCCTCTATCACAAGGGGCTGAACAAGATCCTGGAGAAGGTCGGCGAAGAGTCGGTCGAAACCATCATCGCCGCCAAGGATGCCGCCGTCAGCGGAGACTGCAGCGATGTCATCTACGAAACCGCCGACTTGTGGTTCCATAGCCTGGTCATGCTGTCTGCGCTGGGCCAGCATCCGCAAGCCGTACTCGATGAGCTGGATCGCCGCTTCGGGCTGTCCGGTCACGCCGAAAAAGCTGCTCGTTCGGCGGAATAAACACGAGGGCCTGCCGGCCCTGAATTTCTTGTGAGGAACGCGTCATGGGCATTTTTGACTGGAAACACTGGATCGTCATTCTTGTGGTCGTCGTGCTGGTCTTCGGCACCAAGAAACTCAAGAACCTGGGCACCGACGTGGGTGAGTCGATCAAGGGCTTTCGCAAGGCCATGAACGACGATGAAAAGGCTAACGAGCAACCGCCGGTTCAACCGCAACCGACTGCTCAGCCAACCGCGCCGAATCAGCCGCTGCATCAGCCGCAAACCATTGACGGCCAGGCACACAAGGTCGAAGAGCCCATCCGCAAAGACTAGGTCGTGACGCATGTTTGGTATCAGCTTCTCTGAACTGCTGCTGGTCGGCCTCGTCGCCCTGCTGGTGCTGGGCCCCGAGCGCCTGCCTGGCGCAGCGCGTACTGCCGGCCTGTGGGTCGGACGTCTGAAACGCAGCTTCAACGCGATCAAACAGGAAGTAGAACGCGAAATCGGCGCTGACGAGATTCGTCGCCAGTTGCACAACGAGCACATTCTTTCGCTGGAAGAAGAAGCGCGCAAAATCATGCAGCCGCAGCAACCGCCCGCCCAGCCTGTAGCGCAACCCCCTGTCACGAGCGAGACGCCACCGGCGAGCGAGCCGATCACGCCGATCATGGGCGCGGCACTGGCGCCTGCGCCAAGCGCAGATATCGGCCCGGCTGCCCCCGCCGAAAGCGCATCGGTCAGCCCGCAGCCGATTCACGCCGAGCCCGCTCAGCCCGTCTCGACGCCTGCCCCTGCACCCGTGACCACACCGGCCACTGCCGTGCAGAGCGCACCTTCCGCCAACGATTCGTCACAGCCACCGCGAGCCCCATGAGCGAAATTCCGGAAAACGACCAGCAAATGCCGCTGGTCTCGCACCTCACTGAACTGCGTTCGCGCCTGCTGCGTTGTGTGCTGGCGATCTTCGTGATCTTCGGCGCGCTGTTCTATTTCACGCAGAAGATCTACACCTTCGTTTCAGCGCCACTGCGCAAGTTCTTGCCCGAAGGCGCGACGATGATCGCCACCGACGTGGCATCGCCGTTCATTACGCCGTTCAAGCTGACCATGATGGTTGCGCTGTTCCTGGCCATGCCGGTGATCCTGCACCAGATATGGGGTTTCATCGCGCCGGGGCTGTACAAGCACGAGAAGCGCGTCGCCGTGCCGCTGCTGGTCTCCAGCATCATTCTGTTCTACGCCGGGATGGCCTTTGCCTACTTCCTGGTGTTCCCGCTGATCTTCCACTTCTTTGCCAGCGTGACCCCGGAAGGCGTGTCGATGATGACCGACATCGCCAGTTATCTGGACTTCGTCATGACCCTGTTCCTGGCGTTCGGCGTCGCATTCGAGATCCCGGTCGCCGTGGTTCTGCTGGTGTGGATCGGCATCGTCGACGTCAAATACCTGAAGAAAGTCCGCCCCTACGTAGTGATTGGCTGCTTCGTGGTCGGCATGATCCTCACCCCGCCCGACATCTTTTCGCAAACGCTGCTGGCCGTGCCGATGTGGTTGCTGTTCGAAATCGGCGTGCTGTGCAGTTCGATGATCACCAAGCGCGGCGATCACGAAGACGATGAAAAAGCCGAAGACGAGCAAGACCAGCCGCCAGCGACCCAGCCGTGAACCTGCTGCTTCTCGAAGACGCCGACTTCATCGCGGCTGACCGTGTGGTCCTGCGTGACCGGCGCCTCAAGCACATGCAGGAGGTGCATCGCTCTGAAGTCGGTGACAGCCTGCGTGTCGGTCGCGTCGGCGGCCTGCTCGGCAGCGCGCAGCTGCTGCGTCTCGAAGCTCGCGAGGCTGAACTGTCGGTTGTCTTTGATCGGCAGCCGCCCGGCAAACTGCCCTTGACCCTGATCCTCGCCCTGCCGCGCCCCAAGATGCTGCGTCGGGTGTTCCAGACCGTGGCGACCATGGGCGTGCCCAAGGTCATTCTGGTCAACAGTTACCGGGTCGAGAAGAGCTTCTGGCAGACTCCGTTCCTGCAACCAGAGGCCATCCGCGAGCAGTTGATCCTGGGGCTGGAACAGGCGCGCGATAGCGTCCTGCCGCAAATCCTCATCGAGAAACGCTTCAAGCCCTTCGTCGAAGACCGCTTGCCTGCCATCGTCGACGGCACGCTGGGTCTGGTGGGACATCCAGGGGACTTCCCCGCCTGCCCGCGTGCAGTCGATCAGCCGGTGACCCTGGCCATCGGACCCGAAGGCGGCTGGATTCCGTATGAGGTCGACATGCTGCATGAATCGGGCCTCAACCCGGTGCAGCTCGGCGATCGGATCCTGCGGGTCGAGACAGCTGTCACGGCTTTGCTTGCGCGGTTGTTTTAAGACGCCCCCGATCACGCCTGAATCCGGTAGGAGTGAGCTTGCTCGCGATCTGTTGCGCAGCAACAGCAAACCTGACGACCCGGAACACCTGACACGCCGAATGTGCAGGATTTGCTGCCGGTTCCCGGCAGATCGCGGAGCAAGCTCATTCCTACAGGAATCGTATTTCGCGTGTCTGCATCACGACGCTCGAAGCTGCGCAAACCCCTACAACACTTGGCAGGATCGCCCGCCATACGGTGCTTCAGTTTGGGGCATGATGGCCGATAAACAGACGTCCATAAAAACAGTACGCAAGGAATCATCATGTATCGCTGGTCTGCCCAACGCCTTGGAAACGTGAGTGTCAGTCGTAAACTCGGGATCGGCTTCGGTCTGGTGCTGTTGCTGACGCTGGTCATCACTGCCACGGGCTGGTCAGGCATCGACACCCTGATCAAGCGTGGCGACAGGCTGGCCGCGATCTCGCAGGTCAGTGAGCAAACCCTGGAACTGCGTACCGCGCGCATGGGTTATGAAGTCCGGTACAGCAGCGAAGCGGCGACGCAGGTCATTACCGCGTTGGGCAAGCTTGACGCAACGTTGAAACTTGCGCGCAACCTGATCGTGGCGGCAGACGACCTCAAGCTGGTGGACACTCAGATTCAGGCTGCCGGCGACTACCGCCGCGCCTTCGACGAAATGACCCAGGCCATTCAAGTCCGTGAGGCCAGTCGCGTGAACCTGGGCACTACCGCAGATGCCGCAGTCGATCAGGTCAACAAGATCGAAGAGGCGCTGATTCAGCACGACAACATCCTGCAGTTCAACAGTGCCGTGGGTGTGAGCAAGCAAATCCAGCAGGCGCGCTTTCAGGTCCGCGGCTACACCTTCAGTGGCAACCCGGATTTCGAGACCAGTGCCAATGCCGCGATCAACGAGGCCATCGTTGGCGTGAATACGCTGGCAGGCGACGTCTCCTCGCAGTACATCCCACAATTGCAAAAGGCCAATCTGGCGCTCAAGGGTTATCTTGCCGCCGTCGGCCAATACCGCGACGCTCAGCAGAACAGCCGTCTGGCGCTGGAAAAAATGAGCAACCTGGGTCAGCAGCTGCTGGACCTGAGCGACAAGCTGACCGTCTCGCAAAACGCCAGACGTGACGCCGACAGTCAGCAGGCCCAGTCCATGCTCGGCCTGGCCACCGTTCTGGCATTGCTGTTTGGCGTGCTCGCGGCATGGGCGATCACCCGCCAGATCACCCTGCCACTCAAGCACACGCTGATTGCCGTGGACCGGGTTGCTTCGGGCGACCTGACCCATAATTTGACTATCGACCGGCGCGATGAGCTGGGCCAGTTGCAAGGGGGCATCCAGCGCATGACCCTCAACCTGCGCGAGCTGATCAGCGGTATCAGCGACAGCGTCACACAAATCGCCAGCGCCGCCGAGGAACTGTCCGCGGTCACCGAGCAGACCAGCGCCGGAGTCAATAGCCAGAAGGTCGAGACCGACCAGGTGGCCACGGCCATGCATCAGATGACCGCCACGGTGCAGGAAGTGGCGCGCAACGCCGAAGAGGCCTCAGAAGCCGCTGTCGCCGCTGATCAGCAGGCCCGCGAGGGTGACAAGGTGGTAAACGAAGCCATCGCCCAGATCGAGCGTCTGGCCAGCGAGGTGGGGCATTCCACCGAAGCCATGGGTGAACTCAAGCGCGAAAGCGACAAGATCGGCAGCGTGCTCGATGTGATCAAGTCGGTGGCCCAACAGACCAACCTGCTGGCCCTCAACGCAGCGATCGAAGCGGCGCGCGCCGGTGAGGCCGGGCGTGGCTTTGCCGTGGTGGCCGATGAGGTTCGCAGCCTGGCCCAGCGCACACAGAAGTCCACCGAGGAAATCGAAGAGTTGATCGCGGGCCTGCAAAACGGCACCCAGCAAGTGGCGACGATCATGGACAACAGCCGCGAACTGACCGTCAGCAGCGTGGCCCTGACTCGCCGGGCCGGCGGTTCGCTGGAAAGCATTACCCGAACCGTGTCGGCTATCCAGGCCATGAACCAGCAGATTGCTGCTGCCGCCGAGCAACAGAGCGCCACCGCCGAAGAGATCAACCGCAGCATACTCAACGTCCGCGATGTGTCAGAACAGACCTCGGCGGCCAGTGAAGAGACGGCTGCCTCCAGTGTTGAACTGGCCCGCCTGGGCACGCATCTGCAGGGGCTGGTGGGGCGGTTTCGGGTGTAAGCCTTGAGGCTGACCGTGCTCGTTCCCACGCCCTGCGTGGGAACGATCAAGCCGTTGCACAGTTCGTCCCGTGGTGCCAATCATCGCTTTCACCTGTCATCGTTCTGTGACCCGCATCACCTCTCTACTGCGCTCAGAAATGCCCTACACCCGCTTCAGGTCACGACCCGGCCTCACCTGCCGATGCGCGTTTATCGTTCATCCGCAGGAGACCCATCATGTCGCAAGGAATCAACGCTGCGCTGGCCAATACCAGCGTCAAACTCAAACTGTCGCTGGGCTTCGGCACGGTGCTGCTGCTGACACTGGTCATCACGCTCACCGGCTGGCACGGGCTGGACACCATGATCGAGCGCTCCGAGTCGCTGACCTCAATCGCTCAGCTCAATGCCCTGACCAAGGATCTTCGCGCCGAACGCATCACGTTTCGAATGGAGAACGGCGCCGACAGTGCTGCACGGGTATCGACCCGAATCAACGAAATCGAAGCGCACCTGGTCACCCTTCGCCAAGACGACCACCCCTCCGACATCCTTGAAATGCTCAACAGACAGAGCGAGACAGTACGGGCTCTGGAGCAAGCCTTTAGCGATCTGAGTCAGTTGCTGCAAATTCGAGATGCGTCGCGACTGCAGATGAAGAACCTGTCGGACGGGGTGATCGAGGCCGTCGATCAAGTCGAAAGCGATGTCCTCAAAGCCGTCAGCCAAGAGCAGGACAACAAGGAGAAACTGGACGAATTCACCAATATCCTTGAACTGCGCCGACACCTGCAGGACGCCCGACTCCAGGCTCAGGCCTATCTTCATAGCGGCAGGGAGGCAGCCGAGACAGCGGCGGTGGCTGCCATCGACCAGGCGCTCAAGGAGGTCGCGCAGATCATGGCAAGCCCGTCCGATACCAATGCCGGCATCCTGATGACGGCAAGCAAGTCACTCGAAGACTACCGCGCACAGTTGAATAAACTGAAGGAGCTGCAGACCAGGGCCGAAGCTGCGCATGAATCGATGGAAGGGATGGGCGACACCCTGCTCGCCTCCACCAACGCCATCAGCGCACAGCAAAGCCAGCGGCGGGACAGTGAGGCGGACCAGTCGCGCAACACCCTTGCAGGGGTTGCATTACTGGCGATCACACTCGGCCTGTTGGCGGCATGGTTGATCACCCGACAGATCATCCTGCCGCTGCAGCAGACCCTGAGCGCTGCCAGACGCATCGCCAGTGGCGATCTGAGCGTGGACCTCGACGTTCGGCGTCATGACGAGATGGGCAGCTTGCAGACCAGCATGCAAGACATGACATCCAGGCTGCGCAGCCTGATAGGCGGCATCGGTGACGGCATCACACAAATAGCCAGCGCCGCGACACAGCTCTCGGCGGTGACCGAACAGACCAGCGCCGGGGTCAACAATCAGAAAGCCGAAACCGATCAGGTTGCAGCGGCCATGAATCAGATGACCGCAACCGTGATGGAAGTCGCCCGCAGTGCCGAAGAAGCCAGTGAGGCGGCAAAGCAGGCCGACCAGCAGGCGCGCGAAGGCGACCGGGTGGTCGCCGAGGCCATTGGTCAGATCGAACGGCTGGCGATAGAGGTCGGCAACTCGACGAAGGCGGTGGGGCAGCTCAAACAGGAAAGCGACAAGATCGGGGGTGTACTGGATGTGATCAAGTCGGTGTCTCAGCAGACCAACCTGCTGGCCCTGAACGCCGCCATCGAAGCGGCCCGCGCCGGAGAGGCCGGGCGCGGCTTTGCGGTGGTGGCCGATGAGGTCCGCAGCCTGGCGCTGCGCACCCAGGAGTCCACTGAAGAGATCGAAATACTGATCACTGCGCTGCAGGATGGCACGCAACAGGTGGTCACGACCCTGGATGCCAGCCGCAGCCTCACCGACAGCACCGTGGAGCTAAGCCGCCGCGCCGGAAGCGCGCTGGAGCACATCACCCGAACGGTCTCGACGATCCAGACCATGAACCAACAGATCGCCACCGCTGGCGAGCAGCAGAGCGTGGTCGCCGAACAGATCAATCGGAGCGTGTCGACCGTGCGCGATGTGTCCGAGCAAACCGCCTCGGCCAGCGAAGAAACCGCCGCCTCCAGCCTTGAACTCGCCCGGCTGGGGACGCAATTGCAGGACATGGTGGGGCAGTTTCGGGTCAACTGACGCTTCTTTGAGCCCCCCCTGTAGGAGTGAGCTTGCTCGCGATAGCGTCAGGTCCCGCAGCACAGCGTTAAAGCGACCTACGCCATCGCGAGCAAGCTTCAATCCTGCAGCTCACGGCCAATGCACACACAAAAACGCCGCCGGGGATTGCTCCTCGGCGGCGTTTTTTTTCAGCGGGTCACTCAGGCATGCACCAGCGACTGCTCATTGGCATGGCCGGCTGGCTGCAACGGCAGCAACGGCGCGTGAGGGTCGGCCGCGACCGACGCTCTCCATGCATCCAGCCAGGCGGCGTTGCCCTCGGCCCAGACCAGCTCATGCAGCCGAGCCAGCGCTACCGGATCACTGAGCAATTGCAGCCGCTCGTGATTGTTCAGGTGCTCCGGACCGCCCTTGATGGCGTGACGCACACGCTCGACACGCATCCACTCGATCGGCTCGGCATGACGGTGACGCGAAGTCGCCAATGCACAGGCCAGAGCGTTCTGCCGCGGATCGACGACGGCACGGACGAAACCGTCGTTCAGCGCGTGCCAGCGGTTTTCGTGGGTGTACTGGTCGGTGGAAACCAGTTCCTGAGGCGGCGTGTGCTCTTCCGGAATCAGGAACAGATTATCGTCGCGTGCCTTCAAGCCCAGATTAGTCCGGCTGGAAATCACCGACACCGGGATCGACAGCATCAGCGAACCGACGATAGGCGCCAGCCACCACAGGAAGCTCGGGTTCAGCCAGGCCACCAGCAGCGCCCAGGCAAAGCCCAGTGCTGTTTGCGGACCATGTCGCTTGAGCGCTTCGCTCCACGGGGTGGAGTCGTCGTCACGCTGCGGCGAGTTCCAGGTCGCGGCCCAGCCCAGGAATGCGGCGAGGACGAAACGGGTGTGGAAAATCATCCGTACCGGTGCCAGCAGCATGGAGAACAGCATCTCCATCAGCATCGACAGCGTGACCTTGATCCGGCCGCCGTAACCGACTGCGCCCTTGGCCCAGATCAGCACGATACTCAACAGCTTCGGCAGGAACAGCAGCACCACTGTGGTGGAGAACAGCGCGACGGCTTTTTCCGGGTGCCACTGAGGCCACAGCGGATACAGCTGACGCGGCTCCATGAAGTAGGTCGGTTCCATCAGCGTGTTCACCGCCAGCAACGCGGTGGACAGCACCAGGAAGAAGAACCACAACGGCGCCGACAGGTAGGACATCACCCCGGTCAGGAACACCGCCCGGTGCACCGGGTGCATGCCCTTTACAAGGAACAGGCGGAAGTTCATCAGGTTGCCGTGGCACCAGCGACGGTCACGCTTGAGTTCATCCAGCAGGTTCGGCGGCAGTTCTTCGTAGCTGCCCGGCAGATCGTAGGCAATCCACACACCCCAACCGGCACGGCGCATCAGCGCAGCTTCGACGAAGTCGTGAGACAGGATCGCGCCGGCAAAAGCACCTTTACCCGGCAGCGGCGCCAGGGCGCAGTGCTCGATGAACGGCTTCATGCGGATGATCGCGTTGTGACCCCAGTAGTGCGATTCGCCCAGCTGCCAGAAGTGCAGACCGGCGGTGAACAGTGGTCCATACACGCGGGTGGCGAACTGCTGCATGCGCGCATACAGAGTGTCCATGCCCGAGGCACGTGGCGCGGTCTGGACGATACCGGCGTCCGGCGTCGCTTCCATCAGGCGCACCAGACTGGTCAGGCACTCACCGCTCATGACCGAGTCGGCGTCCAGCACGACCATGTAACGGTAGTCACCGCCCCAGCGACGGCAGAAGTCATCGAGGTTGCCGCTTTTGCGTTTCACGCGACGGCGACGACGACGGTAGAAGATCTTGCCGAAGCCACCGGCCTCGCGGCAGACGTCCAGCCAGGCCTGCTGCTCGGCCACGGCGATGTCGGTCTCATTGGTGTCGCTGAGGACGAAGAAGTCGAAGCGATCCAGATCGCCGGTCGCGGCAACCGATTCGAAGGTGGCACGCAGACCGGCGAACACGCGAGGCACGTCTTCGTTACAGATCGGCATGACCAGCGCGGTACGGGCACCGGCTTCGATCGGCTCGTTGCCAGCACTGGCACCGGAAATACGGTATTTATCGTGCCCGGTGAGCAGCTCCAGGAAGCCCATCAGGGCGGTCCAGAAACCGGCCGAGACCCAGCAGAACAGAATCCCGAACAGCAGCAGGATGCTGGTTTGCAAGGCATACGGCATCACTTGCACAGCGGTCTGCCACAGGGTCTGATGACTGATTTCGTCGAACGATACCAGCGACCAGCCTTGATACGGCAGGATGCCTTTCATGTACCAGCCAGCGACGATGGTCTGGCCGAGCATCAGGATCAACAGGATATAGCGACGGATCGAGCCGACCGTACGCCAGCGCGACTTGGGCAGCTCGCGCGGCAGATCGTCGTGGGCAGGCTTGGGCGGATTCTTCTTGCCGGTCAGCCGCCGCCAGCCGCGGTGCAGAATGTTGGTGCGCCACGGCTCGGGCACTACTTTGGTACGCCGGATCGGCGGCGTAGCCTTCAGCGTCACCCGCCCGCTGGCGTCTACAGCGAGCATTTCTGCCTCTTGCAGTTCATCAGCGGTGGTCAAGGTCAGACGACGGCCCACCGAAGCCTGAGCGGCTTCGGCAGGATCAGCGATGGTCTGCGCCGAAAGGCGTTCATGCAGCTCGGCGAACGAGGTGCAGCTGGCAAGTTCTGCCCGCTGCTCGTCACTCATTGGCAGGTGTGCAAGGTACTCGTTCAGAGACTCTGGCACGGCTTGTGAATTACTCATCGGCTGGCAACTGGTAGCTCCAGGTTTCGGTCAGAACCTGTTGGTTCATGGCCGGACCCTGTTGGGTGGATGCAGCCTCTACCGCTGGCTGCTGGGTTTCTTTACTGCCTTTGTTGGCCTTGGCGGCGTCGCCCAGAGCGGCTTCAGGCTTGGAGGCCTCGTCGGTCTTGGCTTCGGCAACCTTGGCGTCGGCGCCTTTGCCAGCATCAGCCTTGGCCGCGTCTTTAGCGTCGGCTTTGGCGACCTTGGCGTCTTTCGCATCACCGGCCTTGACGGCGTCGGTCTTGACGATCTCAGCCTCTTTAGGCGCAGCAGCTACAACAGGTTTGGCGTCTGCTTTTTTCTCAGGCTTCTTGTCTGATTTGTCAGCAGTGATGACCGCAGGTTCCTTGCCAGGTTCGGCCGGGGTTTCGCGCAACAGATAGGCGCGCATTTCCACCGACTTGTTGGCGTCCTTGATCTTCATCCGCAGCGTCAGGCGCCAGCCTTTGGTGACCGGGTTGTAACGCAGGTTGTTCTCGACCAGCTCGGTGTTTTCGTCAGTGGTGACCTGGCTGCGGATCGCCGGGTCTTCACCGAGCTTGGCCAGGGTCGGGCCGACGAAATCCACCAGATAGGCAACGCTGCCATCGGGCTGACGGATAAGGTTGGACTGCTTCACGTCACCGGTGGAGCGCAGGGTCTGCTTGACCCAACCCAGATCAGGCGAGTGGATAGCGTCTTCGTCCATGGTCCAGTGCAGGCGATAGTTGAAGTCGATCGGCTGACCTGGTTCAGGTTGGGTTTCCGGCTTCCAGAAGGCAACGATGTTGTCGTTGGTTTCGTCGGCAGTCGGGATCTCTACCAGATCGACGGTGCCCTTGCCCCAGTCGCCCTTAGGCTCGATCCAGGCGCTTGGACGCTTGTCGTAGCGATCGTCCAGGTCTTCGTAGTGGCTGAAGTTGCGGCCACGTTGCAGCAGACCGAAGCCGCGCGGGTTCTCGACCGAGAAGCTGCTGACGGCCAGGTGTTTAGGGTTGTTCAGCGGACGCCAGATCCACTCGCCATTGGCTGCCTGGATCGACAGACCGCTGGAGTCGTGCAGCTCGCGACGGTAGTTGAGAACTTTCGACGGCTGGTTGGCGCCGAACAGATACATGCTGGTCAGCGGGGCCACACCCAGTTTGCCAACCTTGTCACGCAGGTACATGCGCGACTGCACGTCGACCAGGGTGTTGGTGCCGGGACGCAGGGTCAGCTTGTAGGCGCCGGTGGCGCGCGGCGAATCCAGCAGCGCGAAGATCACCAGATGGTTGTCATCGGTGTTGGGCTTCTCGATCCAGAACTCGGTGAAGCGCGGGAACTCTTCGCCCGACGGCATCGCGGTGTCGATGGCCATGCCACGCGCGGAAAGGCCGTAAACCTGACCCTTGCCGATCACGCGGAAGTAGCTCGCGCCCAGCATGGTCATGATTTCGTCTTGCTTGTCATCTTTGTTGATCGGGTACATGACGCGAAAACCGGCATAGCCAAGGTTCTCGGTGGACTTGGGATCAAACTTGACGTCGCCGAAATCGAAACGACTCGGGTCGTACTTGATCTCGTTGACTGCAGTGGAGGTGACTTCGTTGATCTTCACCGGGGTGTCGAAGTGCATGCCCTGGTGATAGAACGAGATCTTGAATGGCGTCTTGTCATTGGCCCATTCAGCCTTGTCCTGCAAGAAGCGAATCTTCTGGTAGTCGGCAAACTTCATGTCGCGGAATTCCGCCGGAAGGTTGCTCTTTGGCGCTACGAATTTCTGTCCGGCCAGTTCTTTGGCCTTTGTCGCCACGTCGTCGAGATCGAACGCCCAGAGCTGACCGGCGCCGAAAAGACAAAACAAAGCCGACCCGGCCAACAAGGCGCTACGCAGGCGCATGCCAGGGGTCTTTGGTGCATTACATGGACTAACAATCACGAGCAACCCTCGCCGAAAACAGATGAAGAAACCAACGGCCAGCTATCAAATGCCGGGTTGGCGAGCATTGTTCCGACTCCGAAAGGGGCCAATGATTCCCCAAACGATTTCGGACCAGTCTGCGTTTTTACGATTTTGACGAACGATAGCCCGTCTTTGTAGCGCGCGATTATCTAGTAGCCCGCGTTACAACGCATCAGGGGAAGCAAAGTATTTATGGCTTTTTGCCTACTAAATACGGGTACGACAGGCAAAACGGCAGGTTTAGCTCTCCAGCAAAAATGTCACAGGGCCATCATTGATCAGATGCACCTGCATATCTGCACCAAATTGGCCTGCCGCGACCGTTGCGTGCGAGTTTTTAGCCTTCTCCAGCAAATAGTCGAACAATTCGGAGCCCAGTGCAGGCGGCGCGGCTTTCGAGAAGCTTGGGCGCATGCCACTGCGTGTATCGGCGGCCAGTGTGAACTGGGAGACCAGCAGCAGACCACCGCCCACGTCGCTCAACGATAGATTCATTTTGCCGTCGGCGTCGCTGAACACCCGGTAGTTAAGCAGCTTGTGCAACAACTTGTCGGCACTGGCGCGCGTGTCCTGCGGCTCGACCCCCACCAGCACCAGCAGCCCCTGATCGATGGCGCCGACCGTCACACCCGCGACATCCACGCGTGCGCCCTGCACGCGCTGAAGCAACCCTTTCATTTACAGCCCTCGTTCTTGCAACCGTTCACTGTAGAAGCGAGCTTGCTCGCGATTGCGATAGCCCAGCACGATTGCAGTGTCCGGGCTGAAGTCCACGCGAGCAAGCTCACTCCTACAACAGGTAGGCAGCGCGACGTGTCACGCCTCTTCTGGTGGCAGATCCAGCAAACGCCGCGCCACCTGCGAAGCGGCGCGCACCAGCGCATCGGTGATGCCCGGCTCGGATGCGGCATGACCTGCATCGCGAATCACCTGCAGCTCACTGTTGGGCCAGTTCTGGTGCAATTCCCAGGCGTTGTCCAGCGGGCAGATCACATCGTATCGGCCGTGCACGATGATCCCCGGCAGGTGCGCAATCTTGGGCATGTCGCGGATCAGCTGGTTTTCTTCGAGGAAGGCGTTGTTGGTGAAGTAGTGACATTCGATACGGGCGATGGACAGCGCGCGTTGCGGCTCTGAGAAGCGGTCCACGACCAGCGGGTTGGGACGCAGCGTGGCGGTGCGGCCTTCCCAGGTGGACCAGGCCTTGGCCGCGTGCATCTGGGCAATCTGGTCATTACCGGTCAGGCGCTTGTGGAAAGCGGTGAGCAGATCGCCGCGCTCATCGAGCGGAATCGGCGCCAGGTAATCCTGCCAGTAATCGGGGAACAGGCGGCTGGCGCCCTCTTGGTAGAACCACTTGATCTCTTGCGGACGGCACAAAAAGATACCGCGCAGAATCAGCGCGTGTACGCGATCGGGGTGTGCCTGGGCGTAGGCCAGCGACAGGGTCGAGCCCCATGAGCCGCCGAACAGTACCCATTTGTCGATGCCCAGGTGTTGGCGAATCCGTTCAAGGTCCTGGACCAGATGCCAGGTCGTGTTGTTTTCAAGATTGGCGTGAGGCGTGGAACGGCCACACCCGCGCTGGTCGAACGTGATGATGCGGTACAGGTTCGGATCGAAGTAGCGACGGCTCTGCGCGTCACATCCCGCACCTGGCCCACCGTGAATGAACACCACCGGCAAGCCTTCCGGCGAGCCGCTTTCATCGACATACAGCACATGAGGCTCTTCCACTGCCAGATCGTGCCGGGCATAAGGTTTGATCTGCGGGTACAAAGTCTGCATAGGTGCTCCATAAGTCCAATTCAGGGGCTTCTATCTAGCTGCCGTTTGGCATCATAAACCTGAATTGGCAAATGATCATATTGGCGCGCCATCTGCCCTGTGGCTGCACGGCTTGCGGGCCCTGGCAGCCACCCTTGGAATCGCCAAACCGACGACTCGTGGGGCCGCAGGGACGCGGTCACGAACAAAATCTTGCGCGCGGCCATGAGATTGGAACGATCAATGCAAGCCTGCCAAACCGTCTGACAACTTGAGAAATCGGCGAACCAGACCGCCTTGGGTGAGTCGTAAAGAGGTCATGTGAGGGGATATTCATTCATTCGGGAGGACATATCCGCTGACACGCCCTACAGTCAAACAATCCCATTAAATCGTCAAACCAACTTGAGGTCGTACCCGATGTCTCCGGAACCCAACGTTCGTGACGCTGAAGTGGCAGCCTTTCGTGAAGCTGTGCTGAACAAACTCGAGTATGCCGTCGGCAAAGACGCCGACCATGCGTTCGACCATGACTGGTTCATGGCCATTGCCCTGGCGACCCGCGACAAGATGGCCGAGCGCTGGATGAATCACACGCGCTATATCTACAAGCAGGAAAGAAAGCGGGTGTACTACCTGTCGCTCGAATTTCTGATCGGGCGGCTGATGTTCGACAGCCTGAGCAACTTGGGCATCATGGAAATCGCCCGCGAAGCGCTCAAGGGACTGAAGGTCGATCTGGAACAAATCCGCGCGCTGGAACCTGATGCCGCACTGGGCAACGGTGGCCTGGGCCGTCTGGCCGCCTGCTTCATGGAAAGCATGTCGACGCTGGGCATCGCCGGCCACGGCTATGGTATCCGCTATGAGCACGGCCTGTTTCGTCAGGCGATTGTCGACGGCTGGCAGCAGGAGCAAACCGAAAACTGGCTGGACTTCGGTAACCCCTGGGAGTTCGAACGTCCGGAGGTGATCTATCAGATCGGTTTCGGCGGCAGCGTACAGCCAGTACTCGACGCCTCCGGCGCGCCCGTCATCGACGCCTCTGGCGAGACACGGCAGATCTGGACCGCCGGCGAGACTGTGCGCGCCATCGCCTATGACACGCCCGTGGTCGGCTGGCGCGGCAAGGCGGTTAACACCTTGCGCCTGTGGCGTGCCCGGGCAGTGGAAGATTTGCACCTGGAGCGCTTCAACGCCGGTGACCACGTAGGTGCGGTGGCGGAAGTCGTGCGCGCCGAAAGTATTTCCCGCGTGCTGTATCCCAACGACAGCACCGAAGCCGGCCAGGAACTGCGCCTGCGTCAGGAATACTTCTTCGTCTCGGCCTCGCTGCAAGACCTGCTGCGTCGACACAAGAACATGGGCTACACCATCAACAGCCTGCCGGAACACGCGGCCATCCAGATGAACGATACGCACCCCTCGATCGCCGTGGCGGAGCTGATGCGCATCCTCATCGACCTCAACGGCGTGGAATGGGACGAAGCCTGGCGGATCACGGTCGGCACGCTGGCCTACACCAACCACACGCTGTTGCCCGAAGCGCTGGAAACCTGGTCGGTCGGGCTGATGGAACGCATGCTGCCGCGGCACATGCAGATCATCTACATGATCAATGCCCAGCACATCGACAACGTTCGTCTGGAGCACAAGGACGATCCGGACCTGTTCGGCCTGCTGCGTGCCGTTTCGCTGATCGAAGAGGACAACGGCCGACGTGTGCGCATGGGCAATCTGGCGTTCATTGGCTCGCACAGCATCAATGGTGTTTCGGCGCTGCACACCCAACTGATGCGCAAGACCGTTTTCGCGCACCTGCACAAACTTTATCCGGACCGCATCAACAACAAGACCAACGGCATCACGTTCCGCCGCTGGCTGTTCCAGTCCAACCCCGAACTGACCGCCATGCTGGTCAAGGAGCTGGGCGAGCAGGTGCTGGACAACCATGAAACCGCGCTGCTCAAACTCGAGCCGCTGGCCGATCAGCCGGCGTTCCAGAAAGAGTTCGCAACCCAGCGGCTGCACAGCAAGCAAGCGCTGGCTGCGATCATTCAGGATCGCATGGGCATCACGATCAACCCTGAAGCGATGTTCGACGTGCAGGTCAAACGGATTCATGAGTACAAGCGCCAGTTGCTGAACCTGTTTCATACCGTGGCCCTGTATCAGGCCATGCGCGCCGACCCAAGCACCGACTGGGTGCCACGGGTGAAGATCTTTGCAGGCAAGGCAGCGGCCAGCTATCACTCGGCCAAGCTGATCATCAAACTGGCCAACGACATCGCTCGTACGGTGAACAACGACCCTACCCTGCGTGGCCGCCTGAAAGTGGTGTTCATCCCCAACTACAACGTCAGCCTGGCCGAAAGCATCATTCCGGCGGCCGATCTGTCGGAGCAGATTTCCACCGCAGGACTGGAAGCGTCAGGCACCAGCAACATGAAATTCGGCCTCAACGGCGCCTTGACCATCGGCACCCTGGATGGCGCCAACGTGGAAATGAGCGAGCAAGTCGGGCTTGAACACATGTTCATCTTCGGCATGACGGCGCAGGAGGTGGAAGCCCGCAAGCATGCCGGCGAGTTCAACGCGCACAACGACATTGCCGCTTCGGGACGTCTGAACGATGTGCTACAGGCAATCCGCGGCGGGGTGTTCTCTCCGGACGATCCGTACCGTTATGCCGGACTGATCGAGCAGTTGATCGACTATGACCGGTTCTTTGTCTGCGCGGATTTCGAATCGTACTGGGCGGCCCAGGCCAGAGTGGAAAAACGCTGGCACGACTCCAGCGAATGGTGGCGCTCGGCGGTGCTCAACACTGCGCGCATGGGCTGGTTCTCTTCGGACCGGACCATTCGCGAGTACTCCAACGATATCTGGAAGGCGCTGGATTGAGGCAGGTCGCTAGCGCCACACCGTTGGAACTGTAGGAGCCGGCTTGCTGGCGAATGCAGGTCGTCAGACACGCAAATGGTGGCTGACACACCGCCTTCGCCAGCAAGCCGGCTCCCACAGGTTTTTCCCTTCGACATGATCGGGAACTGCTTCACGACACAATTTGTTTCCTCTTCCCTCACGCCCGATATACTCCTGTCCATCGCCGGTCACCGGCCGAAAAGGGATGTCGTCGCGTGCAATGGATTCTTTTGCTGGCTGGCCTGTTCATCGGTGCGCTGCTCGACGAGTCGCTGATGGGCGGCGCCGTGGGTGCGGTGATCGGGCTCGCCGCGGGCTTGAGCCTGCGCTTGTCGTCGGTGGCGCGCGAAGCGGCCGGGCAAAAGGCCGAGCTGGCAAAAACCAGGCTGGATCTGCAGACCCTCGAACAACGCCTGAACCGGTTGGACTCGGCCGCTTTGCAGATGCCGGATTTACCTGCCGACAGCGCTGCCCCTGCCCCGCTTGATATTCAACCCATTGCCGACAACGGTCCGGAATTGCTCTGGGACCTGCCAGACCTCGATTCCCCGGAATCCCTGAGCGACACTCAGACAGAGGCTGCCAGCGACTCGCAATGGCGCCGACCACCTGATACCACCCAGGCTCGTCCCGTTGCCCAAACGTCCGCATCCGCCGAGCCCAACCTGTTCGACAGCACCCTGTTGCGCGCCAGAGAATGGCTGCTGGGCGGCAATACCGTGCTTAGAGTGGGTGTGGTGCTGTTGTTTCTCGGCCTGGCATTTCTGCTGCGCTACGCCACCGAAGGCATGGTGGTGCCGATCGAGGCGCGTTATGCCGGGGTCGCCCTGGCCGCCGTGGCACTGCTGGGACTGGGCTGGTGGCTGCGGCATCGCAACGAATCCTTCGCCCTGATGCTGCAAGGCACGGGAATAGCTGTGTTGTACCTGACCGTCTTCGCCGCGATGAAGGTCCATACGCTGCTGGCCCCCGGCATGGCCTTCGCTCTGTTGGTCGCCGTGACCCTGTGCTCGGCCATCCTGGCATTGACCCAGAATTCCTTGGCACTGGCCTGCGTCGCAGCGCTGGGAGGCTTCGCCGCGCCGCTGTTGACCTCATCCGGGGAAGGCAGCCACGTCGCGCTGTTCGGGTATTTCGCCCTGCTCAACGCCGGTATTCTTTCCATCGCCTGGTTCAAGGCCTGGCGCCCACTGAATCTGATCGGCTTCGTCGCAACTTTCGGCATCGGCTGTGCGTGGGGCCTGAAGTCCTACACCCCAGAGGTGTTCTGGAGCACTGAACCCTTCCTCGTCCTGTTCTTTCTGATGTACCTGGCGATCGGTTTGCTGTTCGCCCGGCGCAAATTGCAGGAACACGGCACAGGGCCTGAGGATGACAGCCGCGAAGCGATGCTGCGTTGGTCTGCACGGCAAAGTCACTACGTCGATGGCAGCCTGCTGTTCGGTACGCCGATTGCCGGATTCGGCCTGCAGTACGCGATCATCCGGCACGTTGAATTTGGCGCGGCGCTCAGTGCATTGGTGCTGGGCCTCCTTTATATGGGGATCGCCCGATTCCTTGCCGGACGCGCGCCCGGCCGGGGCTTGCTGCTGGTGGAAACCTGTCTGTCACTGGGCGTGGTGTTCGCCACCCTGGCGATCCCCTTGGGGCTCAGCGCACAGTGGACCACGGTCGCCTGGGCGGTCGAAGGCGCAGCGGTGTTCTGGCTTGGCCTACGCCAGAATCGCTTGCTGGCGCGGGTCTTCGGCTTGCTGTTGCAGCTGGGCGCCGGCGTCGCATTCCTGGCAGTGGTTGGGCGCTGGTACGGGCCGATGTTCAATCACGCCGACTTCTGGACGCCACTGATCATCTCCCTGGCCGGATTGATCAGCGCATTTACCGTCGAGCGCATTGGCACGTTGCGCCTGGCATTGAGTCAGCGATTGCTGCAGCCATCGCTATTGCTCTGGGGGGCATTGTGGTGGTCGGTCGCGCTGTGCGTGAGCACCCATTACGTCGAGGGCGGCCGCGAAGTGCCGACGCTGTTGCTGCTGGGTGCCATCAGCGTCGGCCTTTGGACCGTCGCCGCGTTGCGCCTGAACTGGTCCGGGCTGGCGCAGTTGTGCAGCCTGCTGACGCCTGCCAGTTTCGTGTTGCTGGGGCTGATGCTGTTCAATCCGTATTACCACCCGGCCGCCGACTGGGGCTGGCTGGGCTGGCTTGCGGTGTTTGCGGCGCACCTGCTGTCGCTCAAACGGCTGGATGCCTTGCTGCTGCCACGCCTGCGCAGCGCGGCTCACGTGATCGGATGCTGGCTGATTATCAGCGTGTTGTCACTTGAACTGCGCTACGGCTTGCTGGTGTTGTCAGAGTCCTACAATGCCTGGCGCTGGTTGGGCTGGGCGCTGCTGCCAAGCCTTTATCTGTTGGCGATGACAGCGCAACGCAAGTGGCCATGGCCGATCGGCGCCTACATCCGCGAATACCGCGTCTGGGCAGCCGCGCCGCTGGCAATGCTGATGCTGGCGTGGTTCTGGCTCGCCAACGGGTTCAGTGATGGCGCCGCCGACCCGCTGCCCTACATCCCGCTGCTCAACCCTCTGGAGCTGGGTTTGCTGATCACCCTGGCGGGTATTTTCAGCTGGACCCGTCAGCAACTGCCGCAGTTGGGCGTCAGCCTTGATCATGCGCGCAAAGCTGCGCTGGTGATTGCAGGCGCCTCACTGTTTGCCCTGGTCACCGCCATGGTCCTGCGCAGCGCTCATCATTGGGCCGGCGTGGCCTGGCACACCGATGCGCTGTTCGAATCGATGCGGGTACAAGCGGGCCTGTCGATCGTCTGGACCCTGATGGCGCTGGCGCTGATGATTGGTGGCCATCTGCGCGCACGGCGTGAGGTGTGGATCGTCGGCGCGGTATTGATCGGTGTCGTGGTCGCCAAGTTGTTCCTCGTCGAACTGAGTAATCGAGGCGGGCTGGAGCGGATCGTTTCGTTTATCGGCGTTGGCATTCTGCTGCTCGTAGTGGGATATTTCGCACCATTACCGCCGAAAAAAGCTACACGCAGTCAGCTACCCACCGACGCTGCGCCCACGGATTCGGCACCGCAATGAACAACAGGAGTCAGTTGTTGAGCCGTCAGTTCATCGTGAGAGCCGCCGTGTTCGGCGCTCTATTGTGCGCAGCCCTCTGGGCTCAGGCTGAGGATTTGCCGGATGACTTCGCCAGCCACATCCCGCTGACCGTCAGCGGCGAAGGCCCCTGGTATCGCCTTGAGTTGCCGCTGGCGCTGCAGCTGAACGCGCGCCAGAGCAACCTCAACGATGTGCGCGTGTTCAACGCCGATGGCCAGGCCCAGCCTTATGCCTTGAGCCTCGGTCAGCCACAGCGCGAAGAAGACCAGAGCCCGGTCTCGGTGAAGTGGTTCCCGCTCTACAACCGCGACGACGCCCGGGATGCCGAGCCGAAAATCCGCGTCGAGCGCACAGCCAACGGCACGCTTGTCGAGGTTCAGCCGCAGGGCGAAATCGAGGCCGGTGAGGAGATCCTGCGTGGCTGGTTGCTGGACACCAGCGCGATCAATGCGCCGCTGGATCAGCTGATTCTCGACTGGAGCACCGAACGTGAAGGCTTCCAGCGTTTCAGCATCGAGGCCAGCGATGATCTGCAGCACTGGAAACGCTGGGGTGAAGGTCAGGTAGCGCGGTTGTCGTTTGCCGATGAACTGGTAGAGCAGCGCGTCGTCACGCTTGCGGGGCGCAGCGCGCGCTATCTGCGGCTGCTGTGGAATATGCCGCAATCGGCACCGACCCTGACCTCTGCACAACTGCTCAGTAGCCGACCGGGTGTGCTGCCGTTGAGCTGGTCGCCGGCGATTGCCGGCCAAGTGGAGAAACCCGGTGTGTATGTCTGGCAACTGCCTGTCGCCCTGCCGCTTGAGCGCATGAGGGTCGACATTACTCAGCCCAACAGCCTGGCGCCCGGCACGTTGTACGGCCGTCGCGACGCCAGCGCCCCATGGCGGTTGATCGATAGCGGTCTGCTTTATCGCCTGACGCAAAATGGCCAGGACGTGGTGCAAGATGAAATGGAGTTGCCCGGCGATGTCGTGCAACAACTCAAGCTTGAGGTCGACGAGCGAGGCGGCGGCCTGGGCAAGGATGCGCCGAAGCTGAGCTTCGCCGTACGGGCGACGCAGCTGGTGTTTCTGGGCCGTGGCGCGCCACCGTACAGCCTGGCTATCGGCAACGCGACGATCAAGGGCGCCAACCTGCCACTGGCTACGCTGGTGCCAGGGGCGACCGCGGAAAAACTGACAACGCTGGGCAGTGCAGCACTGACGACAGCGCCGCTGGTGCCCGCGACGCCCGCCATTGCCGCGGCTCCCGGGCCGGACTGGAAACGCATCGGGCTATGGTCGGTCCTGGTGTTGGGGGTGATTTTTCTGGGCTGGATGGCGATTGGCACCTTGCGGGCCTCTCGCGGTAAATAAAAAAAAGCGCAATCATCAGCGCTGAACCGATCCTGCACTGACAAAACGCCAACGATCTACCCCAACTTGTTGCGATGCAGCGTCTACGCTCATGTAGCCCGTGAACTCAATCACTACCGAGCCGGTCTGACAGGCAGTATTAAGTCCTTACACGCGTTAAACTGTTCGCGTTTTTATTCCCCATCTTCGGAGCTATCCATGTCCCGCGTTACCCTGAGTCGCTATCTGATTGAGCAGACCCGCAGCAACAACACTCCTGCCGATCTGCGCTTCCTTATCGAAGTGGTGGCGCGTGCGTGCAAGGAAATCAGCCACGCGGTATCCAAAGGCGCCCTGGGCGGTGTCCTGGGCAGCATGGGTACTGAAAACGTTCAAGGTGAAGTGCAGAAGAAGCTGGACGTGATTTCCAACGAAATCCTGCTCGAAGCCAACGAATGGGGCGGCCACCTGGCCGGCATGGCGTCCGAAGAAATGGACAACGCCTACCAGATCCCGGGCAAATACCCCAAGGGTGCCTACCTGCTGGTATTCGATCCGCTGGACGGCTCGTCCAACATCGATATCAACGCGCCGGTCGGCACGATCTTCTCGGTGCTGCGTTGCCCGAACGAATACCTGAGCCAGAACGAAGCGCTGAATGAAAAGGCCTTCCTGCAGCCAGGCACCGAGCAGGTAGCCGCCGGCTATGCCATCTATGGCCCGCAGACCATGTTGGTGCTGACCTTGGGCGATGGCGTCAAGGGCTTCACCCTGGATCGTGAAATGGGCAGCTTCGTGCTGACCCACGAAGACATCAAGATTCCGGAGTCCACTCAGGAGTTCGCGGTCAACATGTCCAACCAGCGTCACTGGGAAGCCCCGGTACAACGCTACGTTGACGAATTGCTGGCCGGCGAAGAAGGCCCGCTGAAAAAGAACTACAACATGCGCTGGGTTGCCGCGATGGTGGCCGACGTGCACCGCATCCTGACCCGTGGCGGTCTGTTCATGTACCCACGCGACTCTCGCGAACCTTCCAAGCCGGGCAAGCTGCGCCTGATGTACGAAGCCAACCCGATGTCGTTCCTGGTCGAGCAGGCCGGCGGTGCCTCCACCAACGGCCACCAGCGTATCCTCGACATCCAGCCTGAAGGCCTGCACCAGCGAGTGGCGGTGTTCCTGGGTTCGAAAGAAGAAGTGGAACGCGCTACCTCGTACCACAAGGCGTAACAGCGTGAGGGAGCCCTGGCTGCCGTTGCTCGCTTGGTGGTTCGGTTCTGCCGAGTCCCCCGGCGACATCGCCAGGGAGAAAAACCGGCTCTGGTTCGGCAAGAAGAAATCCCAGGACACCGACGCGCTCCACCGCTTCGGTGGCCTGGTGGACCTTGCGCTCAAGGGCGGCCTGTCGCAGTGGGCCGAAACCCCGCAAGGCTGGCTGGCGTTGGTGCTGTTGCTCGATCAACTGCCACGCATGATATTCCGCGATACGCCCAAGGCTTATTCCGGCGACCAACGCGCCCAGGCGCTGGTCAGTCATGGCCTCAAGCTTGAGCGCGACCTGGCGCTGACCCCGCTGCAACGCACCTTTATCTATCTGGTGCTGGAACACACCGAAAACCTGCACGCCCAGGACGAAGCCATCAGCCGCTTCACTGCGCTGCTGCCACTGCTCCCCGCCACAGACCGCGAGTACTTCACCCAGACCCTGGATTACGCAAAAAAGCATCGTCTGGTGATCGAGCGCTTCGGGCGTTTTGCGCATCGCAACGAGGTATTGGGCCGGGCGTCTACCGAGCAAGAACTGGAGTTCTTGAAGGAGCATGGGTCGAGGTTTTAGCAAGTCACCTACTTGCTCTCATTGTTGGCACGGAACCAGACCCTGCCTTTTCTCTTCTAAGCTTGCGCTATCGTCCCAGCGTCTTGGCGCTGCGACGTTGCCCCCCTTCGATTCAGGAGCTCCACCCATGTCTTTGCGCTCTATTGCGTTGTTGACCTTTTGCGTACTGCTGGCGGCCTGCAGCAAGGTCAACCAGGAAAATTACTCGAAACTCTCGGCAGGGATGTCCAAGGTCGAGGTCGAACAACTGCTCGGCAGCCCGACCGAATGCTCGGGAGCACTGGGGATGTCGAGCTGCACCTGGGGCGACAAGAAGGCGTTCATCAGCGTTCAGTATGCCGCTGACAAAGTCGTGCTGTATTCCGGTCAGGGGCTCAAATGAATATCAACCGTGTGATGCGCCTCGGCGCGGCGGCACTGGCCGCGATATGGCTGAGCGCCTGCGCAGTGACCCCGCAAGGAGAATCCATGGCCCCCAGAACTGCCGACAATGTCGACCTCAAGCGCTATCAGGGCACATGGTACGAACTGGCGCGCATGCCGATGTTCTTCCAACGTAACTGCGCGCAGTCCGAGGCCCATTACAGCCTCAAGGATGATGGCAACATCGCGGTGACCAACCGCTGTCGGACCCTTGAAGGTAAGTGGGAACAAGCCACCGGCAGTGCCTCGCCACAGGTACAAGGCAAGACCGACAAACTGTGGGTAGTGTTCGACAACTGGTTCTCGCGTCTGCTGCCAGGCGTCGCCAAGGGCAACTACTGGGTGCTCTACGTCAGCGACGACTACAAGCTGGCGGTGGTGGGCAACCCCAATCGCAAATACCTGTGGCTGCTGTCGCGTACCGCTCACGTGTCGGAGTCGGTGCGCAACGAACTGCTGAGCAAGGCGCAGCAGCAGGGGTATGACACCACCAAGCTGATCTGGCGGGCGGATGATTCGACGATCGCCAAGGTGGCTGACTAGCGCAGCTTTACGGTAGGAGTGAGCTTGCTCGCGATGGCGGTCTGTCAAACACCTTAAAACTGCCAGACCTACCGCAATCGCGAGCGAGCCCACTGTTACAGGGTACGGGTCTGCGTTGAGGCTACCTACCCCAACAACTCCCGCAACACCTGGGCAAACGCACGGCTGCTTTGCTCTTCATCGGCATGCCGGCCATCGCGAATGACCCAACGACCGTTGACCATCACCTCACGCACCTGGCGATCGCCACCGGCAAACAGCCAGCGATTGAGAATGGCGTCACCCGAAGCGGTTGCAAGGTACGGATCGTTGCCATCGAGCACCAGCCAGTCGGCGCGCTTGCCAACCTCCAGCGCGCCAATCGCCTGGCCCATCGCCTGCGCACCACCGGCCAGCGCTGCGTCATACAAGGTACGCCCGACCATCGGCTGGTCCGGCCGATACAGGCGATTGCGCCGCTGATCGCGAAGACGCTGACCGTATTCCAGCCAACGCAGCTCTTCGACGACACTCAACGACACATGGCTGTCCGAGCCGATCCCCCAGCGCCCGCCCTGGGCGATGTAGTCCACCGCCGGAAAAATCCCGTCGCCCAGGTTCGCTTCAGTGGTCAGGCACAATCCGGCCACGGCGCGACTTTGCGCCATCAACGCCACTTCATCGGCCTGGGCGTGGGTAGCGTGCACCAGACACCAACGTTGATCGACCTCGACGTTTTCGTACAACCACTGCAACGGCCGACGTGCGCTCCAGCTCAGGCAGTCATCGACTTCCTTTTGCTGCTCGGCGATGTGGATGTGCACGGGGCATTGACGGTCGCTGGCGGCCAGGACGTCACTGATCTGTTGCGGCGTCACCGCACGCAGGGAATGGAAACACAGGCCCAGGGCTTGAGCCGGCTGCGCACCAATGATCGGTTGCAGGCGCGATTGCAGTGCCAGATAGCTTTCGGTGCTATTGATGAACCTGCGCTGGCCTTCGTTGGGCGCCAGCCCGCCAAACCCTGCGTGGCTGTACAGCACAGGCAGCAGGGTCATGCCGATACCGACCGAAGCGGCCGCCTGACTGACCTGCAGTGCCAGCTCGTCCGGGTTGGCGTAGGGCTTGCCGGTGGTGTCCTGATGCACGTAATGAAATTCCGCCACCGAGGTAAAACCACCCTTGAGCATCTCGATATACAGCTGACGGGCAATGACCCCCAGTTGTTGCGGGCTGATCTGTCCCACGAGGCGGTACATCAGGTCGCGCCAGGTCCAGAAACTGTCATTGGGATTGCCCGCCACTTCCGCCAGACCGGCCATCGCCCGCTGAAACGCGTGGGAGTGCAGATTGGGCATGCCAGGCAACACCGGGCCATTGATCAGTTCAGCGCCCTCTCGATCAGCGTCGGCCTGAACATGGGTCAACAGGCCATCGGCGCTGACCTCGAAACGTACGTTATTGGCCCACCCGCCTGGCAATAACGCTCGTTCGGCAAAGAAAACGGACATTGCTTCGCACCCCTCACGTGAAATTGTCTATACATATACAGACGTTTGCCTGCCCGGTAAACTGCGGCAAGCTTGTCGTTCATCGAGTTAATGGTTAGCGTGAGCACCGGCTATAACGCCATTAGCCTTCTGACTTTTATGCCATAACAAGGATTTCTCTGTGCCGACTCCGCCTGCCATCTCGCCGTTGGCCGCCCAGATGGGTGACAGTCCGGCGCCGCTGTACGCCCGGGTGAAGCAAATGATCACCCAACAGATTCAAAACGGGACCTGGCCGCCGCATCACCGCGTGCCGTCCGAAAGCGAACTGGTGACTCAGCTGGGTTTCAGCCGCATGACCATCAACCGCGCCCTGCGGGAAATGACCGCAGAGGGCATGCTGGTGCGCATGCAGGGCGTCGGCACTTTCGTCGCTGAACCCAAGACCCAATCCGCGTTGTTCGAGGTGCATAACATCGCCGACGAAATCGCCTCGCGCGGTCACGTACACACCTGCCAGGTGATCATTCTCTGCGAGGAAGCGGCCGGCTCCGAGCGCGCGTTGGCGCTGGACATGCGTGAAGGCCAGCGGGTGTTCCACTCCTTGATCGTGCATTTCGAGAACGGTATCCCGGTGCAGATCGAAGACCGCTTCGTCAATGCGTTGGTCGCACCGGACTACTTGCAGCAGGACTTCACCAAACAAACCCCCTACGCTTATCTCAATCAGGTCGCGCCGCTGACCGAAGGCGAGCACGTGGTCGAAGCGATTCTGGCCGAGCCTGACGAGTGCAAGCTGCTACAGATCGAAAAAGGCGAGCCGTGCCTGCTGGTGCGCCGTCGCACCTGGTCCGGGCGTCAGCCGGTGACCGCCGCCCGCCTGATTCACCCCGGTTCTCGCCATCGCCTGGAAGGACGCTTCAGCAAATGACCCGACTGACTGTTCTACGTGCCGCTGACTACCCGCGCATGCCATGGAAAAATGGTGGCGGCAGCACCGAGGAAATCACTCGCGATGCAGGCGCCGGTCTGGACGGTTTCGGCTGGCGCCTGTCGATTGCCGATATAGAACAGTCCGGCGATTTTTCAGTGTTTGCCGGTTATCTGCGCATCATCACGGTGCTGCAAGGCGCAGGCATGACGCTGAACATCGACGGCAAGGACAGCGAGCCGTTGTTGGTGTCCGATCCGTTTGCCTTCAGTGGCGACAGCGAGGTGTCCTGCACTTTGCTGGACGGACCAATCCGCGATTTCAACCTGATCTACTCGCCAAGCCGCTATAAAGCGCGTCTGCAATGGCTCGACGTGCTGCAACCGCAACGCTTCTTCAGCTGCGCCGATGTGTTTGTGGTGTTCAGCGCCGCCGAACAGATGGCGGCCAACCTGGGCGAGCATCCACCGCTGCTGCTGGAACGCCATGACTGCCTGCAACTGGACAACCCGCAGGGCTCATTGCTGGAAGTGGTGCTGTACGCGCCGCGTGCGAGCCGGTGTTGTGTGATTGAATTGAGCGCAACTTGACAGCCACTGCCTTCAACCTGCGGCAGCCGGCTTGCTGGCGAAGGCGTCAGGCCAGACACGAGGATGTCGCCTGACCCACCATTCGCTGCATCCCGGCTCCCACGGCCTTTGCCCGCAAGCCAATCATCTCGCCGCACACAAGGACGCGCATGACCAACGTCGACAATCAGAAAGAAACCCCACGCGCCCTCGCCATCCTCGCAAGCTTCCTTGCGTCGGAGTCCGCTGGCGGCATCGTGCTGATGGGCGCGGCGCTGGCGGCCATCATCGTCGCAAACTCGCCCATGGCTTCGTCCTACTTCGCCGCACTGCACAGTGTCTGGGGTGGGCTGTCGATCGAGTTGTGGATCAACGACGGCTTGATGGCGATCTTCTTTCTGATGGTCGGACTGGAGATCAAACGGGAAGTGCTTGCCGGCGGGCTTGCCAGTTGGGGCCAGCGTGCCCTGCCCGGTTTCGCTGCAGCGGGCGGGATGCTGGTACCGGCACTGATCTACGTCGGCATCAACATGGGCAACCCGCAAACCCTGAGCGGCTGGGCGATTCCGGCGGCCACCGACATCGCCTTCGCGCTGGGCGTGCTGTCATTGCTGGGTAAACGGGTGCCAACCTCGCTGAAAGTGTTTCTGGCTGCGCTGGCGATTCTCGATGATCTGGGCGCGGTCACCATCATCGCGCTGTTCTACAGCACCGGGCTGAACCTGCCGATGCTCGGCGCCTCCTTTGCGACCCTGGCGGTGTTGATCATCATGAATCGCATGGGCGTGCGGCGTCTGCTGCCCTATCTGCTGCTGGGCCTGCTGCTGTGGTTCTTCGTCTTGCAGTCGGGCGTGCACGCGACACTCGCAGGTGTCGCGTTGGCCTTGTGCATTCCGCTGGGCACCCGTCAGGAAGAACACCGCTCGCCGCTGTTGCTCCTCGAAGAGAAGATGCACTACTGGGTAGCGTTTGCCGTGGTGCCAGTGTTCGGCTTTGCCAACGCCGGCGTGTCGCTGACCGGGATCACTCTGGGCAATCTGCTGGACCCGATACCGCTGGGCGTCGCGCTGGGGCTGTTCATCGGCAAGCAGATCGGCGTATTCCTCGCTGCGGTGCTGGCCATTCGCTCGGGTCTGGCCACCTTGCCGCAAGGCAGCAACTGGGCCCAGCTCTACGGCGTGGCGCTGCTCTGCGGCATTGGCTTCACCATGAGCCTGTTTATCGGCAACCTGGCCTTCCCTGGCGCGGCGCACCTGATCGATGAGGTAAAAGTGGGCGTGCTGATGGGCTCGATTCTGGCGGCGATTGCCGGGGTATTGTTACTGCGCAGCAGACTGGCGCACCACTGATTCGATCGCGGCAACGGCAGACCTCTGGCGATCGTCCGAGTGTATTACCGGCGTTCGCCGTGCGTCGCATCCAGGTCTTCATCGCGGTGCGGGCAGCTATTCTCAACGGCGAATCGCACAAAAAGCCGGGTCGCCATTCAGACCAGTGACAGCCCGGATCAAGCGCAGCCTTTCCGCGCTCCGGGGATGCACAGATGAGCGAAAAATCCGACACAACACCTGAACATGACGTACAGATACTGGCGGGCGAATACGTGCTCGGCACGCTTTCTCCTGAGCGACGGGCAGAGGTGCTCGAGCGCATGGATCATGACCCGGCGTTGCGTCGGGCGATCCAGAGTTGGCAGGCCCGCCTGTTACCGCTGCCTGATGTTGCCGAGCCGCAAGCGCCAGGTGCGCGACTGAGGAGTCTGCTGGGCCGCCAGCCCGGTGGCTCTGCCGATGGATCACGCGCCAGGAGCAAGAAGTCTCGCCGATGGAGCAGTCTGAGCCTTTGGCGCCGGCTCGCCGCTGTGGGTCTGGTTGCCACCGTACTGCTCGGCACGCAACTGCTGACTCAGGTTACGCCCACCAGCACGCCGTCCTGGCTGGCGGTACTCTCAAGCCCTGAAGACAAGACGCCCGGCTGGGTGATTCAGATCAGCGATTCGCGAGAAATCCAGCTGATCGCCCTTGGCATGCCCAAGGTGCCGGACGACAAGACACTGCAACTCTGGACAGAGACCGACGACTCCCGGGGGCTGGTGTCGTTGGGCAGGGTCAGGCCCTACGAAGTGCTCAAGGCGCGGTTCAATGCCCTGCTGCCGTTGAAGGCGAACCAGGTGTTTGAGCTGACCCTGGAGAACGCCACCGGGCCGATCGCCAGCAAGCCAGGCGGCGCGGTGCAGTTCATCGGGCGGGTGGCGAAGGTGATGTAGCGGATTGTGTGAGCGTGCCTCTGCTCGATAGGCACCAAGTGGCGCCCTCGCGTCCGGCCGCACGCAAAAGCCTTACCAGCGCAACAGCCGGGGCCCGAGCAGCCCGCCGATAACGGTCGACAGCAGTATCCCCAGCAGGTACCAGACGCCCCAGAACGGGACCTCCATCTCAGGACAATGCAGGCAATAGGCAATGGTCGCCAGAGAACCTGCGAGCAACCCCCCGCAAGCGCCGGCCGCACGCAGACGGGTTGGCGCCATGCTGCGCAGCGCCCAGAAGATCGAGATGAAGCCGGGAATCGCCAGCAGCACGATATTGATCGCACAGACCTTCCACGTCTTGCCGAAAATCATCGCCAGCCGCGTGTCGGGCGCCGCTTGAGCCAGCGCGTACAGCCCCCCCAGCCACACGCCCAGCACCGCAAGACTCACCAGCAAGCCGCCTGCCCCTGCGCTCATGCCGGGACGCGCCAGGCGCATGACCATCCACAGCGAACCCGCCGCCAGACACAACGGCAGCGCAACCTTGCCCCAGAACAACGGCGTTCTGGCCACGAACGCAAGGTCCGGCCGCGCGCCGAAAATCACCAGCACCAGCAGCAGGGAACCCAGCGCAGCCATGGCCACCGCCAGACTGAAACGCTTGGCAAGCAGGCCACGATCCACCGCAGCGACATCGCCGGCGAGCATGGAGATCAGGTCATCGGTTTTCATCGTGTACCTCGTATGCGTGCCGCCAGCGCCTTGAGGCCGCGATGCACGCCAATCTTGACCGCTGATTCGGACAGCCCGGTCATCTTCGCTGTTTCAGTCACCGATAAACCTTCAAGCTTGACGTGGAGGATGGGCAAGCGCTGGCGATCAGGCAGCTCGTTCATCAGCTTGCCCAGATCGCGACTGGCCTGGGCCGGCTCCAGCGCAGGCTCGGCGAACAGCTCGGCGGTGTCATCAAGCGAATCATTGAACACATCGCCGCGCGACCGGGCGCGAAAGAAGTCAGTGAGTTTATAGCGAGCAATGGCAAACACCCAGGCGGTGAAAGGCTGATCGGCGCGGTAGGTGTGGCGGGCGTTATGAATCGCCAGCAGCACTTCCTGAAGGACATCTTCGATTTCACCCGGCTGGCGTTGCAGTCGCCCTCTCAAATACCCGCGCAAATGGCTGCTCAGCTCCGAAAGCAAGGCTCGATACGCCTGCGCGTCGCCGTCCTGCCCCGCCAGAAACAGCGATTGCAGGTGCAGCTCCCGGTTGCGTAGCGCCGCATTGTGCGCAGCGTGATCAGTAGTTCGCTCCATCGCCCGCCCTGGTTACATCTTCGGTGAAATATTTATCGAGTCAGCCTGTAGCAGCCCGGCTTGCTGGCGGTGGCGCAGAGGGTATCGCCGCCGCCAGCAGGGCTGGACTGCTACAGAGGCGTAGTAGATGCCGGACACCGCCGTCAAACAATTCAACTTTCTGTTACCGATTGCCCTGTCGTGGGGCGCGCGCACCCAAAAGTAACAATTTCGCCATCTGCGTAACGTTAGCCGCACTGGGGCATTGGGGTGGAGAAATCGATGCACGCCCGGTTATTCGTGGGCTGGCGATCTTTTGCAGTGACCAATCGACGAGTTGGCCCCTTGGTTGCATATGCTTGTATGTACAAGTAAATATGAGTATGCAAGAGTACATTCAGCGCCCCGCTTCGGCTCATAGAACCGGCGCCTGATCTGCCAAACCCATATTCCGCCTGTTCGACGCAGGCACCGTCAGCCCAAGTGCCTGGGCCGGATTGATCACCGAGGATTGTTACGTGACTACTGACAACAAAACCCCAGCCCAGCAATGGACCAAACGCCGCGACGTGGAAATCCGCGCTGCCCGCGGCACTCAACTGACCGCCAAGAGCTGGTTGACCGAAGCCCCGTTGCGGATGTTGATGAACAACCTGGACCCGGAAGTCGCCGAGAACCCTAACGAACTGGTGGTCTACGGCGGTATTGGCCGTGCGGCTCGCAACTGGGAATGCTACGACAAGATCGTCGAAAGCCTGACCAACCTGAATGACGACGAGACCCTGCTGGTGCAATCCGGCAAGCCGGTCGGCGTGTTCAAGACTCACAGCAACGCGCCGCGCGTGCTGATCGCCAACTCCAACCTGGTGCCGCACTGGGCCAGCTGGGAACACTTCAACGAACTGGACGCCAAGGGCCTGGCCATGTACGGCCAGATGACCGCCGGCAGCTGGATCTACATCGGCAGCCAGGGCATCGTCCAGGGCACCTACGAAACCTTCGTCGAAGCCGGTCGCCAGCACTACGACGGCAGCCTCAAGGGCCGTTGGGTACTGACCGCAGGCCTGGGCGGCATGGGTGGCGCACAACCACTGGCCGCGACCCTGGCCGGCGCATGCTCGCTGAACATCGAGTGCCAGCAGAGCCGCATCGATTTCCGCCTGAAAAGCCGTTACGTCGACGAGCAGGCCACTGACCTGGACGACGCGCTCGCACGCATCGCCAAATACACCGCCGAAGGCAAGACGATCTCCATCGCACTGCTGGGCAATGCGGCTGAAATCCTCCCGGAACTGGTTCGCCGTGGCGTACGCCCGGACATGGTCACCGACCAGACCAGCGCCCACGACCCGCTCAATGGCTACCTGCCAAAAGGCTGGACCTGGGAGCAGTACCGCGACCGCGCCGCCACCGACCCTGCCGCTGTGGTCAAGGCCGCCAAGCAGTCGATGGCCGAGCATGTTCAAGCCATGCTGGCGTTCCAGAAACAAGGCATCCCGACCTTCGACTACGGCAACAACATCCGCCAGATGGCCAAGGATGAAGGCGTCAGCAACGCGTTCGACTTTCCAGGCTTCGTACCGGCCTACATCCGTCCGCTGTTCTGCCGTGGCATCGGCCCGTTCCGCTGGGCGGCGCTGTCGGGCAACCCTGAGGACATCTACAAGACCGACGCCAAGGTCAAGGAACTGATCCCCGACGACGCTCACCTGCACAACTGGCTGGACATGGCCCGCGAGCGCATCAGCTTCCAGGGGCTGCCGGCACGTATCTGCTGGGTAGGCCTGGGTCAGCGCGCCAAGCTGGGCCTGGCGTTCAACGAAATGGTGCGCAGCGGCGAGCTGTCGGCACCGGTGGTGATCGGTCGCGACCACCTGGACTCCGGTTCGGTAGCCAGCCCCAACCGTGAAACCGAATCGATGCAGGATGGCTCCGACGCGGTGTCCGACTGGCCGCTGCTCAACGCCCTGCTGAACACCGCCAGCGGCGCGACCTGGGTATCGCTGCACCACGGCGGCGGCGTGGGCATGGGCTTCTCGCAGCACTCGGGCATGGTCATCGTCTGTGACGGCACCGACGAGGCTGCAGAGCGTATCGCCCGGGTTCTGCACAACGACCCGGGCACTGGCGTCATGCGTCATGCCGATGCTGGCTACCAGATCGCCATCGACTGCGCCAAAGAGCAGGGCCTGAACCTGCCGATGATCGATAAAGCGCGGTCTGAAAAAAACTAGCAATACAACGCTGATCCTCCTGTAGGAGTGAGCTTGCTCGCGATGCCATCGGCGCATTCACCGTTGTAGGTGGCTGACACATCGCAATCGCGAGCAAGCTCACGCCTACAGGGGCAAGCATGCGTATCACCATTCGCTTTAGGGGATTGTTCGTAATGGCTGTTCCAGATGATCGTGTTGCAACTCCATCCGTGGTCGAAAGGCGTTCGATCGATTACATCCCTGACGCGGAAAGACATGGCAGTCTGTTCAGTCAATTCACCCTCTGGCTGGGTGCCAACCTGCAGATCACTGCAATCGTCACCGGTGCCCTGGCCGTGGTCCTGGGTGGCGACGTGTTCTGGTCGCTGATCGGCTTGCTCGTCGGTCAATTGCTCGGCGGTGGCGTCATGGCGCTGCATGCCGCACAAGGTCCGAAACTGGGCCTGCCACAGATGATTTCCAGTCGGGTGCAGTTTGGCGTCTACGGGGCCGTGATCCCGCTGGTGCTGGTGTGCCTGATGTACATCGGCTTTTCCGCCAGCGGCTCGTTGCTCGCGGGGCAAGCCGTCGCACAGCTGATTCAGGTACCGGACTGGCAAGGCATCGTGATCTTCGCCGCTGCCATCGTGGTCCTGACCATCTTCGGCTACCGGGTCATCCACATGATCGGCCGGATCGCCAGCCTCATCGGCGTGATTGCCTTCGTCTACTTGTTCGGCGCGCTGCTGGCGGGTAACGATGTCGGCGCGCTGCTGGGCAACAAGCACTTCTCGCTGAGCAGTTTCCTGCTGGCGATTTCCCTGTCGGCGTCCTGGCAGATCGCGTTCGGCCCCTACGTGGCGGACTACTCGCGCTATCTGCCGCGCAGCACCTCGGCGAGCAAGACGTTCTGGGCGGTGGGCCTGGGCGCGGTGATTGGCGCGCAAGTGTCGATGGTCTTCGGGGTATTCGCCGCAGCGTTGGCGGGCAAGCAATTCGCTCATCACGAAGTGTCATTCATCGTCAGCCTGGGTGGCACCGGCATCGTCGCCGCATTGCTGTATTTCAGCATCGCCTTCGGCAAGGTCACCGTCACCACGCTCAACGCCTACGGCAGCTTCATGTCGATTGCCACCATCATCAGCGGCTTTCGCGGCAGTCGGCACATTTCCAGCGCCCTGCGTCTGACCTACATCTTCGCCATGGTCGGCACCGCTACCCTGCTGGCCTTGCTGGGCAAGGATTCATTCCTCAAGGACTTCTCGGCGTTCATCCTGTTCCTGCTGGCATTCTTCACCCCGTGGAGCGCGATTAACCTGGTGGACTTCTACTGCATCACCAAAGAGCGCTACGACATCCCGGCACTGTCCGATCCGGACGGTCGTTATGGCCGCTGGAACTGGGTCGGGATCAGCATTTACGTGATCGGCGTGCTGATTCAGATGCCGTTCATTTCCACCCATTTCTACACCGGACCTCTGGTCGCAAGCCTGGATGACACCGATATCTCGTGGATCATCGGCCTAGTGGTGCCTGCCGCGCTGTATTACCTGGCGGCAAAAAGGTGGCCGGGCAGGATTGCCGACCGCCTGATTCTGCCGTCCGAGCAGCACGCGCCTCTGGCAAGCCGTCAGCCCGTGCCGGCGCAAGCGATAGTGAACTGACCCTCTGTGATGCAGATCTGTTAAATCTGCAGTGAAGCGGGACGCAGCGCTCAGGCGCTGCTCCCATTGGCTGGATGCCACTGGCGAAGACCTTGTCCAAGGCACATCCTGCGGTCTGGCACCTGCAGGCAAGCGAAGATGCCGCCAAGCAGGTAGATGCTTCACTCTGACTGACAGCGCTCTGTTGAGGAGCGAACACTTCACGGATCGAGACAACCCTATGTTCCCCGAAAGCTTCACGTTCTCCATCGCCGACTGGGTCAACGACTGGGTCGACAAACTGGTCACCAACTATGGCGATGTGTTCCGGCACATTTCCGACACCCTGCTGTGGGCCATCGTCAAACTCGAAGGCCTGCTGCGCGTTGCGCCGTGGTGGGTATTGCTGGCGATCGTCGGGCTTATCGCCTGGCATGCGACGCGTAAGCTCACCACCACCGCCATCATCGTCGGCCTGCTGTTTCTGGTAGGCGCGGTCGGGTTGTGGGACAAGCTGATGCAGACGCTGGCGTTGATGCTGGTGGCGACGTTCATTTCGGTGCTGATCGGCATCCCGCTGGGCATCCTCTCGGCGCGCAGCAATCGCCTGCGTTCAGTGCTGATGCCGTTGCTGGACATCATGCAGACCATGCCCAGCTTCGTGTACCTGATCCCGGTCCTGATGCTGTTCGGCCTGGGCAAGGTGCCGGCGATCTTCGCCACGGTGATCTACGCCGCGCCGCCGCTGATCCGTCTGACCGACCTGGGTATCCGTCAGGTGGACGGCGAGGTGATGGAAGCGATCAACGCCTTTGGTGCCAATCCGTGGCAGCAACTGTTCGGCGTGCAACTGCCGCTGGCGCTGCCAAGCATCATGGCCGGGATCAACCAGACCACCATGATGGCCCTGTCGATGGTGGTGATCGCCTCGATGATCGGCGCCCGTGGCCTGGGTGAAGACGTGCTGGTGGGTATCCAGACCCTCAACGTCGGTCGTGGCCTGGAAGCAGGCCTGGCCATTGTCATCCTGGCAGTCGTGATCGACCGCATTACCCAGGCTTACGGCCGCCCACGGCATGAGGCGAACAAATGATGAGCGTCGAAGCGCAAACCATCGCCGACAAGATCGTCGTCAAGAACGTGTACAAGATCTTCGGCAGCCGCGCCAGGGATGCCCTGGCCATGGTCAAACAGAACCAGAGCAAGGATCAGGTCCTCGCGCAGACCGGCTGCGTGGTCGGCGTGAACGATCTGTCGCTGTCCATCGCCGCTGGCGAAATCTTCGTGATCATGGGCCTGTCGGGCTCCGGCAAGTCGACCCTGGTGCGCCATCTCAATCGCCTGATCGATCCCACCAGCGGCGAGATTCTGGTCGATGGCGAAAACATCCTGACCTACGACATGGAAGCGCTGCGCAACTTCCGTCGGCACAAGATCAGCATGGTGTTCCAGAGCTTCGGCCTGCTGCCGCACAAGACCGTGATCGACAACGTGGCCTATGGCTTGACCATCCGCGGCGAGAGCAAGGCGCAATGCGCCGAACGTGCCCAGCACTGGATCACCACGGTGGGCCTCAAGGGCTACGAGAAAAAGTATCCGCATCAGCTGTCCGGCGGCATGCGCCAGCGTGTAGGTCTGGCCCGCGCCCTGGCGGCCGACACCGACATCATCCTCATGGACGAAGCCTTCAGCGCCCTCGACCCGCTGATCCGCGCCGAAATGCAGGATCAACTGCTGGAGCTGCAATCGGCGCTGAAGAAAACCATCGTTTTCATCACCCACGACCTCGATGAAGCCTTACGTATCGGCAACCGCATCGCCATCCTCAAGGATGGCCGGTTGATTCAGGTCGGCACACCGAAAGAAATCCTCTACTCGCCCGCCGACGAATACGTTGATCGTTTCGTCCAGCGGCGTGTGGCGACCCTTTAAAGGACGGCTGCAGTCATGTCGCGAGCAGAACAGATCATCATCGGCGATGCCCGGGTTACCTGGCAGGACATTACCGCCGTGGCGCGTCACGGTGCGAGCCTGGCCCTGTCCGCCAGCGCATGGCAGCGCATCGACAATGCCCAGGCCATCGTGCAGAGCATCGTCAGCAGCGGCGAGCGCGCCTATGGCGTGAACACCGGCCTGGGCGCCCTGTGCAACGTGTCGCTGCAAGGCGAACAACTGAGCCGGCTGTCGCGCAACACCTTGCTCAGCCATGCCTGTGGAGTGGGTCCGGCACTGCCCGACGAACAGACCCGAGCGATCATCTGCGCCGCGATCATCAATTACAGCCAGGGCCACTCGGGCATCCATCGCCAGGTGGTCGAAGCGTTGCTGGCGTTGCTCAACCGGCGCATCACGCCGCAGGTGCCGTCCCAGGGTTCGGTCGGCTACCTGACTCACATGGCGCACATCGGCGTCGCCCTGCTGGGCGTGGGTCAGGTCAGCTATCGCGGCCAGGTGATTTCGGCGTTGCAGGCGCTCAGCGAAGAGGGTCTGTCGCCCGTTGAACTGGGCGCCAAGGACGGTCTGTGCCTGGTCAATGGAACGCCGTGCATGACTGGCCTCGGTTGCCTGGCCATTGCCGACGTCAACCGCCTGATGCAGTGGGCCGATGTGATCAGCGCCATGACCTTCGAAGGCCTGCGCGGTCAGCTGGACGCTTTCGACGAAACCATCATCGCGCTCAAGCCGCATCCCGGCATGCAGCAGGTGGGCAAGAACCTGCGTGGTTTGCTGGCAGGCAGTGAAGTCCTGGCCAACAGTCAGGGCATTCGCACCCAGGATGCCTTGAGCATTCGCTCCATTCCGCAAGTCCACGGGGCCACCCGCGACCAGCTCGCCCACGCCACGCGGCAGATCGAGACCGAGCTGAACTCGGCCACCGACAACCCTTTGCTGCTGGGCACGCCCCAGGCTTACCGCGTGGTGTCCCAGGCTAACCCGCACGGGCAGTCCGTGGCGATGGCGGCCGATCTCCTGGCGATTGCCATGGCCGAACTGGGCTCCATCGCCGAGCGCCGTCTGGATCGTCTGATCAACCCTACGGTCAGCGGCCTGCCGGCGTTTCTGGTCAGCCAGCCAGGGGTCAACTCGGGGATGATGATCGTGCAGTACGTCGCCGCTTCCCTGTGCGCGGAAAACCGCCAGTTGGCGCAACCGGCGGTCATCGACAACTACGTGACCTCAGGCCTGCAGGAGGATCATCTGAGCATGGGCACCAGTGCCGCCCTGAAGCTGCACAAGGTGCTGGAAAACGTCACACAGATCCTCGCCATCGAGTACCTGCTGGCCGCCCAGGCGTTCGAATTTTTCAAGGGCCCGCGCTTCGGCGTTGGCACCGAAGCCGCCTGGCGCCTGCTGCGCGAGCGCGTCCCTGCCTATGACGAAGACCGCTGGCTGGCGCCGGATATCGCCAGCAGCGTGACGTTGCTCAAGAACGAAGAGTCATTGGAAACCGTATTCCAGCGCTGCCGCGACTACGCGTCAGCCCACAACAGCAACAGTCACAGCCCAAGCGCCACGAGCGCGGGACAGGCAGGAGCCGGTTCTGAGCAGGTGACCCATATCGACGAAGGAGTAGCAGCATCGTGACCGACACCCAAAAGGCGACCCCGCTGAACCTGATCCCCGGCCAGTTGACCCTGGCGCAATTGCGCGCGATCTATCAGCAGCCCGTAACCCTGACCCTGGACGCCAGCGCCGACCGGCAGATCGAAGACAGCGTGGCCTGCGTCGAACAGATCCTGGCCGAAAACCGCACCGCCTACGGCATCAACACCGGGTTTGGCCTGCTGGCCTCGACCCGCATCGCCAGCGCGGACCTGGAAAACCTGCAGCGCTCGCTGGTGCTGTCCCATGCAGCCGGCGTCGGCCAGCCGATCAGCGACGAACTGGTACGCCTGATCATGGTGCTCAAGGTCAACAGCCTGAGCCGTGGCTTCTCCGGCATTCGGCGTCAGGTCATCGATGCGCTGATCGCCCTGATCAACGCCCAGGTCTATCCGCATATCCCGCTCAAGGGTTCGGTCGGCGCATCAGGCGACCTGGCACCGCTGGCGCACATGTCGCTGGTGCTGCTGGGCGAAGGCAAGGCGCGCTACAACGGCCAGTGGCTGAACGCGGTGGAAGCACTGGCGCTCGCCGGTCTCAAACCACTGACACTGGCAGCCAAGGAAGGTCTGGCGCTGCTCAACGGCACCCAGGTATCGACCGCCTATGCGCTGCGTGGCCTGTTCGAAGCCGAAGACCTGTTTGCCGGTGCCGTGGCTTGCGGCGCGCTGACGGTCGAAGCGGTGCTGGGTTCGCGCGCGCCCTTCGACGCACGCATTCATGCTGCCCGCGGTCAACGCGGTCAGATCGACTCGGCTGCGGCCTATCGCGACCTGCTCGGCGACGCCAGCCAGGTTTCCGAATCGCACCGCGACTGCGACAAGGTCCAGGACCCCTACTCGCTGCGTTGCCAGCCACAAGTGATGGGCGCCTGCCTGACCCAACTGCGTCAGGCCGCCGAAGTGCTGTCGGTCGAGTCCAACGCCGTCTCCGACAACCCGCTGGTGTTCGCGGCCGAGGGCGAAGTGATCTCCGGCGGTAACTTCCACGCCGAGCCTGTGGCCATGGCCGCCGATAACATCGCGCTGGCCATTGCCGAAATCGGCTCGCTGAGCGAGCGTCGCATCTCGTTGATGATGGACAAGCACATGTCGCAATTGCCGCCGTTTCTGGTGGCCAATGGCGGGGTGAACTCAGGTTTCATGATCGCTCAGGTAACGGCTGCCGCACTGGCCAGCGAGAACAAGGCCCTGTCCCATCCGCACAGCGTCGACAGCCTGCCGACTTCGGCCAACCAGGAAGACCACGTTTCCATGGCCCCGGCCGCTGGCAAGCGTCTCTGGGAAATGGCAGAAAACACTCGGGGCGTGCTGGCTGTAGAATGGCTGGCTGCATGTCAGGGTCTGGACCTGCGCAACGGTCTGAAGACCTCGGAAAAACTGGAAATCGCCCGCACCACCCTGCGCGGCAAAGTACCGTTCTACGAAAAAGACCGTTTCTTCGCCCCTGACATCGAGGCCGCCATCGCGCTGCTGGCTTCCAACTGCCTGAGCGAACTGGTTTCTGCCGACCTGCTGCCGAGCTTCTGATCGGTGACGGGCCAGGAGGGCCTGTCATTGGAGTGAGGGTGACGAGATTTTGGCATTACGCCGCCCGACCGTAGGCGTGAGCTTGCTCGCGATGCGCTGTGTCAGACATCGATCGGTTGTCTGACACAGCGCTATCGCGAGCAAGCGAAGGCCTACAAGGGGTGTATTTTCGCGCCGTCATTCCACAGTAAAAGAAAGACTAGGAAAGCGTGAGATGAAACCGCAAAACGATACAGATTTGAAACGCGGGCTCAGTGCTCGCCACATTCGCTTCATGGCGCTGGGTTCGGCGATTGGCACCGGATTGTTTTACGGCTCGGCGTCGGCCATCAAACTGGCAGGGCCCGCTGTGCTGCTGGTCTACATCATCGCCGGTGCCGCGGTGTACATGGTCATGCGCGCACTCGGCGAGATGGCCGTGCGCAATCCGGTGGCCGGCTCGTTCGCCGAATACGCCACCACCTACCTGGGCCCGATGGCCGGCTTCGTGCTCGGCTGGACCTACGCCTTCGAGATGATCATCGTGTGTCTGGCCGATGTCACCGCGTTCGGCATTTACATGGGCTTCTGGTTCCCGGATGTCCCGCGCTGGATCTGGGTGCTGGGCATCGTGTTGTTGATCGGCGCGCTCAATCTGTGCAGCGTCAAGGTATTCGGGGAAACCGAGTTCTGGCTGTCGCTGCTCAAGGTCGGCGCGATCATCGCAATGATCCTCGCAGGCTTCGGGATCATGCTGTTCGGCATCGGATCGGTGTCCGGCGAAAGTGTCAGCCACGTGAGTAACCTGTGGACTCAGGGCGGCTTCATGCCAAACGGGGTAGGCGGTCTGGTGGCGTCGCTGGCGGTGGTGATGTTCGCCTTTGGCGGTATCGAAATCATCGGCGTCGCGGCGGGTGAAGCGCGCAATCCCGAGCAAGTGATTCCGCGTGCGATCAACGCCGTGCCGCTGCGCATTCTGCTGTTTTACGTGCTGACGCTGTTCGTGCTGATGTCACTCTACCCGTGGCAACAGATCGGCAGCGAGGGCAGCCCGTTTGTGCAGATTTTCGACAAACTGGGGATTTCCTACGCTGCGATCATCCTCAACATCGTGGTGATTTCGGCGGCGGTGTCGGCGATCAACAGCGACATCTTCGGCGCGGGCCGAATGATGTATGGCCTGGCTCGTCAGGGACAGGCGCCGAAGGGTTTCGCCCGGCTGTCGAAACAGGGCGTGCCGTGGATGACCGTGCTGGTGATGGGCGCCGCCTTGCTGTGCGGCGTGGTGCTGAACTACCTGATCCCGGAAAACGTGTTCCTGCTGATCGCATCCATCGCGACCTTCGCCACTGTCTGGGTATGGCTGATGATCCTGGTCACGCAGATCGCGATGCGCCGTTCGATGAGCCGCGAGGAAGTCGCGCAACTGAAATTCCCGGTACCGCTGTGGCCCGTCGCGCCAGTGGTCGCCACCGCCTTCATGGTGTTCGTGTTCGGCGTGTTGGGGTATTTCCCGGACAGCCAGCCGGCACTGCTGGTCGGCGCGATCTGGATTGCGCTGCTGGTGATTGCCTATCGGGTCTGGGTAAAGCCAAAAATGCACATGGCCCGCGCCGCCGACCTGTAGCAGCAGGGCTTGCCGGGGCTGACGGACTGAAGATCGCTACCGCCGGCAAGCCGCACTGCTACAGAGAGATCGTTGCCGTACGAGAATGCGGCGTTCGTACAACCTGATTCAAGAAATCCTGGAGGCACTGATGAAAACGCTCTGGCATAACTGTCATGCGGCAAGCATGGCGAACGGTAGTTACTCGATCATCGAGGACGCTGTCATCGTGACCGAAGGGGCGCACATTGCATGGATTGGGCCGCGCAGTGAGCTGCCAGACCAGGGCAGTATCGAACGCGTGGACCTGGGCGGCGCCTGGGTCACCCCCGGCCTGATCGATTGCCACACCCATACGGTGTTCGGCGGCAACCGCAGTGGTGAGTTCGAGCAGCGCCTGCAAGGCGTCAGCTATGCCGAAATCGCAGCCGCCGGCGGCGGAATCGCCAGCACCGTTCGCGCCACCCGCGCAGCCAGTGAGCAACAGTTGTACGCCAGTGCCGAGCGCCGCTTGCAGCATTTGCTCAAGGATGGCGTGACCACCGTGGAGATCAAATCCGGCTATGGCCTGGATCTGGACAGCGAGCGCAAGATTCTGCGGGTGATTCGTCAGCTCGGTGAAAACCTGCCGGTCACCGTGCGCAGCACTTGCCTTGCCGCTCACGCCCTGCCGCCGGAATACAAAGACCGCGCCGACGATTACATCGCCCACATCTGCAGTGAAATGTTGCCGGCGCTGGCAGCGGAAAATCTGATGGATGCGGTCGATGCCTTCTGCGAATACCTGGCGTTTTCGCCCGAGCAGGTCGAACAGGTGTTCATTACGGCAGGTCAGTTGGGCCTGCCGGTCAAGCTGCATGCCGAGCAATTGTCATCGCTACATGGTTCGAGTCTTGCGGCGCGCTACCAGGCACTGTCCGCCGATCACCTGGAGTTCATGACCGAAGCAGACGCCATCGCCATGGCCGCCGCAGGTACGGTCGCGGTTCTGCTGCCGGGCGCATTCTACTTCTTGCGTGAAACCCAGTTGCCGCCGATGGAGGCCCTGCGCAAGCACGGCGTGAAGATTGCCATCGCCACCGACCTCAACCCGGGCACCTCGCCGGGCCTTTCGCTGCGCCTGATGCTGAACATGGCCTGCACCTTGTTCCGCATGACCCCGGAAGAAGCGCTGGCCGGCGCAACGATTCACGCAGCCAAGGCGCTGGGCATGGCCGATACCCACGGTTCGCTGGAAGTCGGCAAGGTCGCCGATTTTGTCGCCTGGGATATCGAGCGGCCGGCAGACCTGGCCTACTGGCTGGGCGGTGACCTGGACAAGCGCGTCGTGCGTCACGGCCAGTTGAGCACTTTTTGATCAAACCCACTCTTCAAATCGGGAGAACACCGTGGACAAGGTTCTGAGTTTCACTCGCGGTCGCATACCGCTGCTGATCAGCATGCCGCACCCAGGGCTGAACCTGACGCCCGCCGTACGAGACGGTCTGGTGGACGAGGCCGTGAGCCTGCCCGACACCGACTGGCACATCCCGCGCCTGTATGACTTCGCCCACGAGCTGGGCGCCAGCACGCTGGCCGCTGAATACTCGCGCTTCGTCATCGACCTCAATCGCCCCTCCGACGACAAACCGCTCTATGCGGGCGCCACCACCGGTCTGTATCCCTCGACGCTGTTCGAAGGCGATCCGTTGTTCAAGGAAGGCCAGATGCCTAGCCAGGAAGAACGGGCAACGTACCTGGAGAAAATCTGGACGCCCTACCACGACATGCTGCGCACAGAGCTCGAACGCCTGCGGGACGAATTCGGCTACGCGCTGTTGTTTGATGCTCACTCAATTCGCGGGCACATCCCGCACCTGTTCGATGGCCGCTTGCCGGACTTCAACCTGGGCACTTTCAATGGCGCAAGCTGTGCTGCGGGTCTGGAACAACGCGTGGAGTCCATCTGCGCCAGCGCGAAAAACTACGCCCATGTGCTCAACGGGCGCTTCAAGGGTGGCCACATCACCCGCCACTACGGCAACCCGGGCGAGCATATCCACGCCGTGCAACTGGAACTGGCGCAAAGCACGTATATGGATGAGTTCGTACCCTTCCACTACCGCCCGGATCTGGCCGAGCCGACGCGCGTGGTATTGAAAGAGTTGCTGGAAGGGATGATTGCCTGGGGGCGGGAGACGTACGGGAAGTAAGCCAACCACCGCTGCGCTTCTGCCCGAAGGGCATGGAAGTCCCGCTTGCCGACGATCTGCCGGGAACCGGCAGCAAAACCCTGACAACGCGGTGTTTCTAAAGAGACCGAGGTGCGTGGTTTTACTGCTGCTGCGCAGCAGATCGCGAGCAAGCTGGCTCCTACGGCCTTCGGCCAGAATCAAAAACGCCAGGCGCGTGTCAGGTCCGCTGAGCGTGCGTTGGACTTGCCCCGTAATTACCGGCCACCGCGCTTCTGCCCAAAGGGCGTGGGAGTCCCGCTTGCTCCTACGGCCTTCGGCCAGAATCAACAGCAGGCAGTGGTGCGTTTGTCACTTGCGCAACAACCGCAACCCGTTGAACACCACCAGCAAGCTGACTCCCATGTCGGCGAACACCGCCATCCACATGGTCGCTACACCGGCGAAGGTAAACCCGAGGAAAATCACCTTGATCACCAAGGCCAGGGCGATGTTCTGCTTGAGCACCGCCGAGGTGTCTCGCGACAGGCGAATGAACGCCGGGATCTTACGCAGATCATCATCCATCAAAGCGACATCGGCGGTTTCGATGGCGGTGTCGGTGCCGGCGGCCGCCATGGCGAAACCGATCTCGGCACGGGCCAGCGCCGGCGCGTCGTTGATGCCGTCACCGACCATCCCCACCCGATGCTTCTGCGCGTACAACGCCTCAATGGCTTGCAGCTTGTCGCTGGGCAACAGATTGCCCTGAGCCTGATCGATGCCCACCTGAGCGGCAATCGCCTTGGCCGTATGCGGGTTATCCCCGGTCAGCATGACGGTTTTCACACCCAGGGCATGCAACTGCGCGATGGCTTCCCGACTGCTTTCCTTGACTGTATCGGCAACGGCGAACAACGCCAGGGGACCAGAAGCATCGAACAACAGCACCACGGTCTTGCCTTGGGTTTCCAACGCCTCGAGACGCGCCTCCAGCTCCGTCGAACACAACCCTGAGTCATGCACCAGACGATGGTTGCCCAAGTGGTACAACCGGCCTTCCACCTGACCCCTGACACCGAGCCCGCTGAGGGCCTCGAACGCCTCGACTTCAAGCAGCGACTGCTCTTGCGCAGCCTTGGCAATCGCCTGCGACACCGGGTGATCGGAGCGTCCGGCCAGGCTCGCGGAAATGGCTACGGCCCTGTCGCCAAACGACTCATCGAGCAGCACGTAGTCAGTCTGCACTGGCTTGCCGTGAGTGATGGTGCCAGTCTTGTCCAGCGCCAGGTAAGTCAGGCGGTGGCCCATTTCCAGATACACACCGCCCTTGACCAGGATGCCCTTGCGCGCTGCGGCAGCCAGACCACTGACGATGCTCACCGGGGTGGAAATCACCAGTGCGCATGGGCAGGCGACGACCAGCAACACCAGCGCGCGGTAGATCCAGTCGAACCATACTGCGCCCATGAACAGCGGCGGGATCACCGCCACTGCCAACGCCAGGGCGAACACCGCCGGGGTATAGATTTTCGAGAAACTGTCGACGAAGCGCTGCGTCGGCGCCCGCGCACCCTGTGCTGCCTCGACCGCATGGATGATCCGCGCCAGTGTCGAGTTGTCAGCCGCCGCAGTCACCTTGTATTCCAGCGAGCCTGCCTGATTGATGGTGCCGGCGAATACCTTGTCGCCAACGGTTTTTTCCACCGGCAGGCTTTCACCGGTGATCGGCGCCTGGTCGATACTGGACTGCCCGGCGACAACTTCGCCATCGAGACCGATCCGCTCACCCGGCTTGACGCGCACCACGCTGCCCAAGGCGATCTGCTTGACCTCAACCTCGACCCACTGTCCGTCCTGCTGCACCGTGGCCGTTTCCGGCGTCAGTTGCATCAACCCGCCGATGGCGTTGCGGGCGCGGTCCAGCGACTTGGCTTCGATCAGCTCGGCCACAGTGAACAGGAACATCACCATCGCCGCTTCCGGCCACTGGCCGATGAATACGGCACCGGTCACCGCGATGCTCATCAGCGCGTTGATGTTCAGGTTGAAGTTTTTCAGGGCTATCCAGCCCTTTTTATAGGTGGTCAGACCGCCACTGAATATCGCCACCAGTGCAATCAGCGCCACCACCCAGGTAGGTGCAGCGTTGCTGAAGTGGATGACTTCAGCAGCTACAGCCGCGACCCCGGACAATGCCAGCGGCCACCAGGGCTTGTTCGGCGCAGGCAAGGACGCGGTTGGCTGGTCGGCGCCCTCCTCGATCACATCCGCCTGCATGCCCAGCGAGCCGATCGCTTCGCGAATCGGATCGGTCGATGGCAACTCGTGCCAGACCCCCAATACGCGATTGATCAGGTTGAATTCGAGTTTCTGGATGCCGGCCATCTTGCCCAGCTTGTTCTGGATCAGCGTCTGCTCAGTCGGACAATCCATGGCCTCGATGCGAAAGCTGCTCCGTTGCACCGCATCGCCCGTGGTATTGCCGACGGTGACAGAAGCCGGGGCGCTTTCGTGGGAGCAACAGGCGTGAGCATCGTGATCATGCTTATGCACCGGGGTAAACCGGGCAGACGCATGATCATGAGCGCCATGATCGTGACCTGAATGATCGTGTTCTGAATGCTCATGATCAGCATGGTCGTGCGGCGAATGTTTGTGTACAGAGTCACTCATGGGTTGAGTCTCTTGGTGTGCGTGTTGCCAAGTGAACACCCTGTAGCCACTATAGGGTCAAGCCACATAATGAGATTGATGATCATGAATGCGTCTTTCAAGATCGGTGAGTTGGCCAAACTCACCGACTGCCCCGTTGAAACCATCCGCTATTACGAGCGCGAAGGCCTGCTGGCGGCGCCCGCGCGCAGTGAAGGCAATTATCGGCTGTACACCCAAGAACACGTCGAGCGCCTGACCTTCATCCGCAACTGCCGCAGCCTGGACATGACCCTCGATGAAATCCGCAGCCTGCTGGCCCTGCGCGACAGCCCGCAGGATCAGTGCGAGAGCGTCAATGCGCTGATCGATGAGCACATCCAGCACGTCAGCGCACGCATCGACAGTCTGCAGGCGCTGCAGGAGCAATTACTCGACCTGCGCCAGCGCTGTAGCGAAGGTGCGCCGGATCATTGCGGGATTCTCGATCGGCTGGAAGTCAGCGGCAGCGTGGTGACCGTGGATGTCGAGCATTCGCATGTGGGCAGAAGTCACGGGCATTGAGGCAAATCCATGACCTGTCGGCCAAAAAAAAGCCCCCACCCTGGCATTCAGGTCGGGGGCTTTGTTTTCAGCAGTGATCAGCCGTGGTGGATTCGCTCAACCGCCTCTGTCACACCGGCGCCATAGGCCGGATCCGCCAGGAAGCAGTGCTTGATGTGCAACTGGATTACCGGTGCCGATACGCCGCGCAGCGCCCGTGCAGTGTTGTCGAACAGCGCCTGTTTCTGTTGCGGGCTCATGTTGCGGAACAGGTTGCCCGGCTGCGAGAAGTAGTCGTCATCCACGCGGTGATTCCAGTGCCCTGCCGCGCCTTCGATCGACAGCGGTGGCTCACGGAAATCCGGCTGCTCCTGGAATGCGCCCTTGGTGTTGGGCTCGTACGAAGTCATGCCGCCACGGTTGCCGTCGATGCGCATCAGGCCATCGCGGTGATAGCTGTTCACGTGCAGCGCGGCCCGTGGTGAGTTCACCGGAATCTGGTGGTAGTTGACGCTCAGACGGTAGCGCTGAGCATCGCCGTACGAGAACAAACGGCCCTGCAGCATTTTGTCCGGAGAGAAACTAATGCCCGGCACTACGTTGGAGGGGGCGAACGCTGCCTGCTCGACATCGGCAAAATGGTTGTCAGCATTGCGGTTGAGCTCGAAGAAACCGACTTCGATCAGCGGGTAGTCGGCCTTTGGCCAGACTTTGGTCAGGTCGAACGGGTTGATGCGGTAAGCACCCGCTTCCTTCTCCGGCATGATCTGCACGCACAGTTTCCAGCGCGGGAAATTGCTGTGTTCGATGTTTTCGTACAGGTCGCGCATGTGGGATTCACGATCACCGCCGGCTACCGCTTGGGCCTCGGCATCGGTCAGGTTGGCAATGCCCTGCTGCGAGACGAAGTGGAATTTGACCCAGAAGCGCTCGTGCTGTGCGTTCAGGAAACTGTAAGTGTGGCTACCGAAGCCGTGCATTTCGCGGAAGCTGCGCGGGATCCCGCGTTCGCTCATGACGATAGTCACCTGGTGGAACGACTCAGGCAATTGGGTCCAGAAGTCCCAGTTGTTCTCGGCGCTGCGCATGCCGGTACGCGGATCGCGTTTGACGGCGTGGTTCAGATCGGGGAATTTCAGCGGGTCACGCAAGAAGAACACTGGCGTGTTGTTGCCGACCATGTCCCAGTTGCCTTCCTCGGTGTAGAACTTCAGGGCGAAACCGCGAATGTCGCGTTCGGCGTCGGCCGCGCCACGCTCACCGGCCACGGTGGAGAAGCGCGCGAACATCTCGGTTTTCTTGCCGATCTCGGAAAAGATTTTCGCGCGGGTGTATTGGGTAATGTCGTGGGTCACGGTGAAAGTACCGAACGCGCCCGAGCCCTTGGCGTGCATGCGGCGCTCCGGAATGACTTCGCGATCGAAGTGCGCCAGCTTCTCGAGGAACCAGACATCCTGCAGCAGTGCCGGGCCATGGGGACCGGCAGTCTGGATGTTCTGGTTATCGACTACGGGGGCGCCGAATGCGGTCGTCAGTTTGTTGCTCATGCGCGTATCTCCACGGGTCATCACTGTCTTGGGCGACTCCTCATGAAGCCGGCCTTTGTCTGTTTGATGGGGAGAACGATAAGGAAAAGCGCGGGGATTAGCTCATTGGCACTGTGTACGGGGTAGATAGAGGATATTAATTGATTACTTATTGATCGATAGGCAGCGACGATTGAAGCGAAATCGAACATTCCTGTAGCAGTCCGGCTTGCCGGCGGTAGCGATCTTGCGTACGCCAGCGCCGGCAAGCCGGACTGCTACAGGGAATGTGGAATGTGGCAGGTTCAAATCTGGCTGCGCTGATAGCCGTGGGGCACGCCGCCTTTGGACAGCACCCACTGCCACAACTGAATGTCCCGGGCCCGAAACGCGCCGGCGCAGGACAACAGGTAGTAACGCCACATGCGGTAGAAGCGCTCGCCCAATTGCGCCTGGAATTGCGGCCAGGCCTTGATGAAGTTGTCATGCCAGGCCATCAGCGTCTTGTCATAATCGGCGCCGAAGTTATGCAGATCTTCTACGACAAACAGACCGTCCATGGCGTCACCCATCTGTCCTATCGAGGGCAGGTCGCCGTTGGGGAATATATATTTGTCGATCCACGGGTCAGGATAAGAACTGCGCTGGTTCTTGCCGATCGTGTGCAACAAGAACAGTGCGCCGGGTTTCAAACAACGATGAGCCAGCTCCATGTATTGGCGATGGTTCTTGCGGCCGACATGTTCAAACATACCCACACTGGCAATGGCATCGAACTGCTCATCCAGTTCACGGTAGTCCTGGAAGCGAAACTCCAGCGGCAAGTGCTTGTAGCGCTCCTTGGCCCAGGCGATCTGCTCTTTGGAGATACTTACCCCGACCGCCTCCACGCCATAGTGCTCGGCGGCATAGCTCATGAAGCTGCCCCAGCCGCAACCGATGTCCAGCACGCGCATCCCCGGCTTTAGCTGCAGCTTGCGGCAGATCATGTCCAGCTTGGCAACCTGGGCTTCTTCCAGGTTATTCGCGTTCTCCCAGTAGCCACAGGTATAGGTCATGCGCGAGTCGAGCATGGTCGAGTAGAACGCGTTGCCAAGATCGTAGTGCACTTGGCCAACGGTCCTGGAGCGCCGGACGCTCTGGCGATTCATGAACCTGGCCATCAGCGCGTAGAACACCAGCCGCATGGGTTTGACGTCGTCGGTCATGCCGGTTTTCATCAGCCGGTGAAAGAATTCATCCAGATGCTCGCTGTCCCACTGGCCGTCCATATAGGCTTCGCCGAGCCCCAGGTTTCCCTGTGTGAATGCTCGTTCGATAACGCCGGGTGCATTGAAACGGATGTCCGAAGGGGCCGAGCCGTTTATCTGTATCCCGGCTTCGTTGAGTATCTGTGCGGCGGTGCGATAGAGACCGGAGTTTCGGTCGGAGAAGGTGTCAGTGCTGAAGTTCGTCGTGGTCATGGATAGTTAATTCCAAACGCGTGTCAGGCTGAAGACTTTCGAGAGACCTCGACTATATGACAAACAATCTGAAAACTTAAACTAAAACCATTCGCCCAATAGATTGAAAATATCTATCAACGCAATTTTGTTTACCCATGTGCAAAACAGTTATTACGTAATTGCAACAATGGCAGTTCACGCGGGTTTTATATGAAGGGAGTTAACCAGTTAGAACATAGAAGTTTCGTGCGGTTTTTATAGCGGTACAGGTTGAAGGGGCAGATCTGAAAAAAGGTGAGAAGTCCGCTGGCGGGTGCCTGTAGCAGTCCGGCTCACCGGCGGTAGCGATTTTTAAAACGCCACCGCCGGCAAGCCGGACTGCTACAAAGAGGTGCCGCCAACCAGATGTCAGACCGCGACAGGCGCCTTGATACTCGGGTCGGCATCGTAGCCGACGATTTCGAAGTCTTCGAAACGGTAGCCGTAAATGTTTTCCGGGCGGCGGTTGATCTTCAGCTGAGGCAACGCCTTCGGGGTCCGGGTCAGCTGAGTGGCGATCTGCTGCTCGTGGTTGGAATAGGCGTGGGTGTCTCCCAGGCTGACGATGATCTCGTGAGGGATCAGGTCGCACTGCTGCGCCAGCATGTGGGTCAGCAACGCCAGGGCGGCGATGTTGTACGGCAGGCCCAGGAACACATCAGAGCTGCGGATATACAACTGCATCGACAGCTTGCCGTCGGCGACGAACGCCTGATAAAGCAGGTGACAGACCGCCAGCGCCTGGCGCCCGGCCTTGACGTTCTCCTGCGGCGAAAGCTTCTCGTCCGGCAGGTATTCGGTGTTCCAGCCATGGAAAAGAATCCGGCGGCTGTTGGGGTTGTTTTTCAGGCAGTCGACCATGTAGTCGATCTGATTGATCTTGCCGCCATCCTTGGTCGGCCAGCCCGTCCACTGAGCACCGTAGACCGGACCCAGGTCACCGTCTTCGGTGGCCCACTCGTCCCAGATGGTCACGCCGTTTTCGTTGAGCCATTGGGTATTGGTGTTGCCACTGAGCATCCAGATCAGCTCATTGGCGATGCTCTTGAAGTGCAGCTTCTTGGTGGTCAACAGCGGGAAGCCGTCGGCCAGGTTATGACGGATCTGCCGACCGAACACAGCGGTGGTGCCCGTGCCGGTACGGTCGCCTTTGCGCGTGCCGTTGGCGATCACGTCCTGTAACAGCTCCAGATATTGCTTCATGCCCAAAGGCCCTCTGTATCGGTGAACCGGCCGAACCCGTAGGTTCGGCCCTTCAATGTCAAGCCGCTGCCTTGTTGGCAGCCGGTGCGCGGTGGTAGGCCAGCCAGATGAGCACCAGACCGCCGATGATCATCGGCAGGCTGAGGATCTGACCCATGGTGACCCAGCCCCAGGCCAGATAGCCCAACTGGGCGTCCGGCACTCGAACGAACTCCACAACGAAGCGGAAGATCCCGTAAAACAACGCGAACATGCCGGAAACCGCCATGGTCGGGCGCGGCTTGCGCGAGAAGAAATAGAGAATGACGAACAGTGCCACACCTTCCAGCGCGAACTGGTACAGCTGCGACGGATGACGCGGTAACTGCGCAGGATCGCTGAATGGCGGGAAGACCATCGCCCAAGGCAGGTCGGTGGGTTTGCCCCACAACTCGCCATTGATGAAGTTGCCGATACGCCCGGCACCCAGACCGATCGGCACCATTGGCGCGATGAAGTCCATCAGTTGGAAGAACGACTTGCCGTTGCGTTTGCCGAACCAGTAGGTGGCGATCATCACGCCGATGAATCCACCGTGGAACGCCATGCCGCCTTTCCATACTTCGAAAATCAGCAGCGGATTGGCAATGTAGTTGGGCAGGTCATAAAACAGCACATAGCCCAGTCGTCCACCGACGATCACGCCCATCGCCACCCAGAAAATCATGTCCGAGAGTTTTTCCTTGGTCCACGTCGGATCAAAACGATTCAGGCGCCGTGAGGCCAGGAACCAGGCACTGCCGATACCGACCAGATACATCAGGCCGTACCAATGGATTTGCAGCGGACCGATGGCCACGGCTACCGGGTCAATCTGCGGGTAAGGCAGCATTGCGACTCCTCAAGATAAAAACGCTCACAGAGCGATAAAACAAAACTAGATCAGAAAACTCGTGCCCACGACCACCAGCAACAGCGCGAACAGCCGCTTCAGCACCCGGGGCGACAGTTTATGTGCCAGCCTGGCGCCGAATCGAGCGAAAAACATGCTGGTCACCGCGATGCCAATCAGCGCCGGCAAGTACACGAAGCCGAGACTATGCGGGGGCAGCAGGGGGTCGTGCCAGCCAAGAATCATGAAACTTATGGCACTGGCAATCGCGATGGGAAAGCCACAGGCCGATGAGGTTGCCACCGCCTGCTGCATGGTCAGACTGCGCCAGGTCAAGAATGGCACCGTCAGCGAACCACCGCCTATGCCGAAAATGGCCGATGCCCAGCCGATCACCACACCGGCCGCGGTCAGCCCGGGTTTGCCCGGCACACCTCGGCTGGCCTTGGGTTTGAAGTCCAAAGCCATCTGCATGGCAACCACAATCGCGAACACTCCGATGATCTTCTGCAGGCTCGGCCCGGCGATGTAACTTGCGGTCAGCGCGCCAAGCCCTGCGCCGATCAGGATACCGACCGTCATCCAGGCGAACACCGCCCACTGCACGGCGCCCATGCGGTGATGGGCCCGGACCGACTGGATCGATGTAAAAACGATGGTCGCCAGTGAGGTGCCCACCGCCAGATGAGTCAGGACCGAGGCATCGAAGCCTTGCAGCGTGAAGCTGAACACCAGCACGGGGACGATGATGATGCCGCCACCGACGCCAAACAGGCCGGCCAGCACGCCGGCGCATGCGCCCAGCGCCAGATAGAGCAGAAATTCCATGGGAGTCTCCGGAAATCAGTGCGGCATGGTACCGGAGCGGGCGTATCTGCTCTAGCAGCGTGCGATGGATGTCAGCTGGTTCTGGGGTAGAGTGGCAAAAAAAGGAGGCTCGCATGTGTCTGATCGTCTTTGCCTGGCGCCCTGACCACTCGCAGCCGCTGATTCTGGCGGCCAATCGTGATGAGTTCTACGCCCGTCCCACACTGCCGCTGGCGCAGTGGGAGCACGCCGCTCATGTCTATGCGGGCCGCGACCTGGAAGCAGGCGGCACGTGGCTGGGTGTAAGCGCAGACGGACGCTTCGCCGCCCTGACCAATATCCGTGATCCGGGTCAGCCACTGGGCCGTCGTTCTCGCGGAGAGCTGGTTGCTCATTTTTTGACCGGTTCATTGTCAATCGACGAGTATCTGGGCGAGGTCGCCGGGCGCTCGGCCGAATACGGTGGCTTCAATCTGTTGGTGGGTGACCGGCAAGCGTTGCACTTCCTCAGCGCCGCCAGGCCAACACCGGTTCGTCTGGAGGCTGGGGTATATGGTGTATCCAACGCCGGGCTCGACACCCCTTGGCCGAAACTGGAGAAAGCCAAGGCCGCGCTGGCACGACACCTCGACGATCCGCAGCCGGACCCGTTGTTTCGCTTCCTGGCCGACCCCGAATCCGCGCCAGAAGCGCAGTTGCCCAGCACTGGCGTGGGCATGGCAACCGAGAAGCTGTTATCCAGCGTATTCATCGCCAGCCCCAATTACGGTACGCGCGCCAGCACGGTGCTGATCGTCAATGCCGATGGCAGCCGCAGGTTGATAGAGCGCAGTTTCGGGCCGTATGGCGGGAGGTTGGGGGAAGTGGAGATAAGTCTTTAGCTCGCGATGACCCAACGCCTGGCTCACCACAGCCATTGTGGGAGCCGGCTTGCTGGCGAAAGCGCCGTGCCAGTCAACCATGCGGCATCTGAGTTGACGCATTCGCCAGCAAGCCGGCTCCTACAGTCGATCCCTGGATGCCCGAGCCTCAGTGCCCCTTCACAGACCCCGGATTGATCATCCGCGACAAGCCCAGGTTTCTCAGGGCCAGCTGCAGCGAACTGCTGATCACTTGCGGGTTGTCGTTCTTCATCAATTGCGCGAGCAGTTCCTTGGCCTTGCTCAGGTGGATCTGCCGCAGCATCCACTTCACCTTCGGCAGGTTGGTGGCGTTCATCGACAGGCTGTCGAAGCCCATCGCCATCAACAGCACCGCAGCAGCAGGATCACCTGCCATCTCACCGCAAATGCTCACTGGCTTGCCTTCGGCGTGAGCGTCACGTACGACGCTCTGCAGCGCCTGCAGTACGGCCGGGTGCAGGTAGTCATACAGGTCGGCCACCCGCGGGTTGTTGCGGTCGACCGCCAGGAGGTATTGCGTCAGGTCGTTGGAGCCAACCGACAGGAAATCCACCTGCCGCGCCAGCTCCCGGGTCTGATAGACCGCTGCCGGAATTTCGATCATCACGCCCACAGGTGGCATCGGAACATCGGTGCCTTCGTCGCGCACCTCGCCCCAGGCGCGGTGAATCAGGTGCAGGGCTTCTTCGGTTTCGTGAGTGCCGGAGATCATCGGCAGCAGAATTCGCAGGTTGTTCAGACCCTCGCTGGCCTTGAGCATGGCGCGGGTCTGGACCAGAAAGATTTCCGGATGATCGAGGGTGACACGAATGCCGCGCCAGCCCAGGAACGGGTTGTCTTCCTTGATCGGGAAGTACGACAGCGCCTTGTCACCGCCGATGTCCAGGGTACGCATGGTCACCGGCAAGGGGTGGAACGCCGCCAGTTGCTCACGGTAAATCGCCAGCTGCTCCTTCTCGCTCGGGAAACGCTGCTGGATCATGAAGGGGACTTCAGTGCGATACAGTCCGACACCCTCGGCGCCGCGCTGCTGAGCCCGCGCCACATCGGCGAGCAAGCCGGTGTTGACCCACAATGGCATGCGGTGCCCGTCGAGCGTGATGCAGGGCAATTCGCGCAGGGCATCGAGGCCCTGGGATAGCTGACGCTCTTCCTCGACCACCACCGAATACTGTTTACGCAGCGCTTCGCTGGGGTTGGTGAAGACTTCGCCGTGATAGCCGTCGACGATCAGCTCGATGCCGTCGACCTTGGAATACGGCAGGTCCACCGCGCCCATGACCGTCGGAATGCCCATGGCACGGGCCAGAATCGCGACGTGGGAGTTACCCGAGCCCAGCACCGACACCAGGCCGACCAGCTTGCCCTCCGGAACTTCGCCGAGCATGGCCGGGGACAGCTCCTCGCTGACCAGGATGGTGTTGTCGGGATAGACCAACGTCTGCTGACGCGCCTCTTGCAGATACGCCAGCAAGCGACGGCCCAAATCCTTGACGTCCGACGCACGCTCACGCAGGTAAGCGTCGTCCATCAGTTCAAAGCGCTTGACGTGCTCGTTGACCACCGAGCGCAGAGCGCCCTGGGCCCATTGGCCGGTCTTGATGACGTTGGTGACTTCGCTGCCCAGCGACGCATCGTCGAGCATCATCAGGTAAACGTCGAACAATGCGCGTTCTTCAGGACGCAACTGCGTAGCCAACTTCGCCGAAAGCGTACGCATGTCGCTACGAACGCCCTCGAGGGCGGTCTGGAACAGCTTGAGCTCGGCGGTGATGTCAGAGACGCTCTTGTCCGGCACCACTTCAAGATCGGCGGGCGGCAGCATGACCAGTGCGGTACCTACCGCAGCGCCCGGCGAACCCGGCACGCCGACGAACCGTGCTTCCTGGATGCCTTTGCCTTGACGCCCCAGCCCGCGGATCGAGCCAGTGGCTTCGGCGTGGGCAATGACCCCGGCAAGTTGCGCGCTCATGGTCACCAGGAAGGCTTCTTCGCCTTCATCGAACTGGCGACGTTCCTTTTGCTGGATCACCAATACGCCGACGACCCGCCGATGGTGGATGATCGGAGCGCCGAGAAAGGAGGCATAACGTTCTTCGCCGGTTTCGGCAAAGTAGCGATAACGCGGGTGATCGGCAGCGTTTTCCAGGTTCAGCGGCTCTTCACGCGTCCCGACCAGACCGACCAGGCCTTCATTGGGCGCCATGCTGACCTTGCCGATCGAGCGCTTGTTCAAGCCCTCGGTGGCCATCAGCACGAAACGGTTGGATTCGGGGTCGAGCAAATAGACCGAGCAGACCTGGCTGCTCATGGCCTCTTTGACGCGTAACACAATAATCCCCAACGCCGCCTTGAGATCCTTGGCGGAGTTAACTTCCTGGACGATCTTGCGCAGCGTATTGAGCATGGCTCGGGGTCGAACTCCGTGTCAGTCGCGCGCCAACAGGCGCGGGGCAAGCTCTTTGAGTGCGCGTCGATACACCTCGCGCTTGAATGTCACCACCTGGCCCAACGGATACCAATAGCTGACCCAACGCCAGCCATCGAACTCCGGTTTACCGGTCAAATCCATCCGCACCCGCTGCTCGTTGGAGATCAGGCGCAGGAGAAACCACTTTTGCTTCTGGCCGATGCACAGCGGCTGGCTGTGAGTACGCACCAAACGTTGCGGCAGACGATAGCGCAACCAACCACGGGTGCAGGCAAGAATTTCAACATCATGCCGTTCCAGCCCGACTTCTTCGTTCAATTCTCGGTAGAGCGCGTCTTCCGGCGTCTCCAGAGGGTTTATTCCCCCTTGCGGAAACTGCCAGGCATCTTGATTGATACGCCGAGCCCATAAGACCTGGCCAGCATCATTTGTCAGAATTATCCCGACATTAGGGCGGAAACCATCGGGGTCGATCACGGCTACAACCTCGCAAACGCATGTCGCCGCATTGTTCCACAAAGATCGTGAAGGCAGCAACGAGGCGCAGGCAGCTTATCGTCACAACTGCATTAATAGATGCGATCTCTTGGGCAAACCTCGTATTCTTGTGCTCTTTTTTCAGCTATTTCAGCGAGTAACCGCATGCGCCTGGCATTATTCGACCTCGACAACACCCTGCTTGGTGGTGACAGCGATCACGCCTGGGGTGATTACCTGTGTGAGCGCGGCATCCTTGACGGTGCTGTCTATAAAGCGCGCAACGATGCGTTCTATCAGGACTATCTGGCCGGCACCCTGAACCTGACCGACTACTTGAACTTCAGTCTGGAGATTCTCGGGCGCACGCACATGGCTCAACTCGACGAGTGGCATGGCGAATTCATGCGCGACTGCATCGAGCCGCTGATCCTGCCAAAAGCCATGGCACTCATCGCCAGGCACCGGGACGCGGGCGACAAGTTGGTGGTCATCACCGCGACCAACCGTTTCGTCACTGCACCGGTGGTTGCCCGTCTGGGCATAGAAACCTTGCTGGCCACCGAATGCGAAATGCTCGACGGCCGCTATACCGGCCGTACCACCGATGTGCCGTGCTTCAAGGAAGGCAAGGTCACCCGGCTGAACCGCTGGATGGAAGAGAACGGGTTCAACCTGGAAGACAGCTACTTCTATAGTGACTCGATGAACGACTTGCCCTTGTTGGAGCAAGTGGCTCATCCAGTTGCCGTGGACCCGGACGAGAAACTGCGCGCTGAAGCGATTCGTCGCGGCTGGCCGGTGATTTCGCTGCGTGATTGAGGACGTCATCGCGAGCAAGCTCACTCCTACATGTGTTTACGCGCCTGTGTAGGAGTGAGCTTGCTCGCGATAGCCATTTTGGTGCCACCTGTGCAAGCAAACCGAGCCGTTATACCGGCTTGGCACCCATCAAACCGGCAATCGCCACGAAACAGACAGCGCTGAAGATCGCCAACGCCAGGGTGAAATTCGCGTTACCGACAATTACCGGCCGACGTAGCCGGTTGACCCGCACCGCCAGCCACGCCCAGCTCAGTGCCCCGAAGGTATAAAGCACACTGGCCGCCAGCAGCCAGGTCTGGCCCAGCGACCAACCGGCGTAATGCACCAGCCACCAACCGCTGATCGGTAACGTCAGCAGGCACAGACCCATCAACAACCAGACGAACACCCATGGCCTTTGCATGGCGCGATTCTGCACCGTCAGATCCCCGGCCCTGCGCCCGCGAATGATCCACACCGTCAACGCGAGCCCGCAGATAAACAGCAGCGCGGTGGTGACCATGTGCAGGATTTTCAGTGCGGCGAAGTGTTCCATGTCGGGTTCGTTCCTTTATAGAAGGCGGTGCTTTGAGCGTAGTCGCGCCGAGGAAGTTGCGTCAGCCCCAGATATCGCTGGCCCGCCGCTTCTGCCCCGAGCATGGCTTGTCCCGCGATCTGCCGGGTTTTTGCTCTCATCACACTCGCTTCTGCCCGGAGGGCGTGGGAGCGTGGCTTGTCCCGCGATCTGCTGCGAAGCGGCAGTAAAATCGGCCAATGCGGTGTGTCAGGCATGCGCCGTTCTCAGGTTTTACTGCCGGAGCCCGGCAGCTCGCGGGGCAAGCCCGCTCTTACGGGCTACGGCCAGAATCAAAAGCAACCGGGTCAGCCCAAAAACAACCGATATGCCGGGTTGTTGCTCTCATCCCAATACGGATAACCGATCTCCGCCAGCGCCTGCGGCACCAGATGCCGCTCATCTTCCGGCACCACCAGCCCTGCGACCACGCGGCCATCGGCAGCGCCGTGGTTGCGGTAGTGGAACATCGAGATATTCCACTTGCCGCCCAGCTTGTTGAGAAAGTTGAACAGCGCCCCCGGCCGCTCGGGGAATTCGAACCGGAACACCACTTCATCGCTGACCCGCTCCGAATGCCCGCCGACCATGTGCCGCAGGTGCAGCTTGGCCAGTTCGTTGTCGGTCAGGTCGAGCACCGGAAAGCCCTGCCCCGTGAGGCTGGCAATCAGCGCCTTGCGCGGGTCGGTTTCCGGGTGGGTCTGCACGCCGACGAAAATGTGCGCCTCGCGGTCGGTGTGGTAGCGGTAGTTGAACTCGGT
>NZ_JBJDOA010000005.1:365406-534778 GCF_044900785.1 Pseudomonas sp. NPDC087358 | reverse complement strand
ACTACAATCATGACCGAATCAAGGCGAAGCTCGGTGGGCTGAGTCCTGTGGATTACAGGGCTCAGTCTCGCGGCGTTTGGCAATAGACCGTCCAACTTTTTGGGGTCAGTTCAGCCGCTGGGCAGAACCACCAGCAGCGCGTACGAAACACCGCTGTTGCGCGCCCTATCCCTGCTCGGCATCCATCCCGCCCAGCCAGCGGGACTCTGACCTGCGCAAATGCTCACGCATGGCGGTCTGCGCGCCGATCAGATCGCGGGCCTGAACCGCTTGCAGAATGGCTTCGTGCTCGGCCACGGCGATGGCCCAGGTTTCGCGGGTTTCCGAATGTTCGCTGACATGCGCGGTGAGCGGGCTGTAGCGCTCCTCGAACAGCGAAGTGATGATCCGTACCAGCGTCGAATTGCCGCTCATCTTCGCCAGCCGCTGATGGAACTTGCGGTCATCAATCAGCGCCGGTACACCCTTGAGCGCGCCTTCACGCATTTTGTCGATGCACGCCTGCAGGTAGCGATAATCGGCCTTGGTGCCGTGCAGACAGGCGAGCAGGATGCTCTCGCCTTCGATCAACGCCCGCGCCTGCATCAGCTCGGAGGGGCTTTCACCCAGGGTGCGGGTCTTGCCCTTGACGCCCAGCAGGTGCTCGCAGACGTAGATCCCCGAACCCATGCGGATCTCGACGCTGCCTTCGATCTCCAGGGCAATCAACGCTTCACGCAATGAGGGTCGCGACACGCCGAGCAGTTGCGCCAGATCGCGTTCAGGCGGCAAGCGCGAGCCTGGCTTGATGCCATTCTTGCGAATGTGCTCACGCAGGCGGTCAGCGGTAATTTGATAAAGGCGGCGTTCGGCGGGAGGGTTGGGTGCGGTCATCAATCACGTTCCGTCAGTCTGCGCCGGAGCATATCACAGGCGTTCCGGGGGGCTGGCGAATGCGGTGGGTCAGACGAATCAATGTCGACCGACACTCTGCATTCGCTGCCGTCGTGACCTGCGACGTGCCCTACAGGTTTTGCTGTGACTGGAACCGACCTCTGGCCGAAGGCCGTGGGAGCCGGCTTGCTGGCTCCCACTACAGATCAGCGGTGCAGTGCGGCGTTCAGTTTCGGCTGCTCCAGCCCTGCCTCGGCCATCTGCAGCACCGGCAAAAACCGCCTGCGTTTCTTCTGCTCATGGTGCTGCGCGATGTCGGCAATGCGGTGCTCAAGGAACGGGTTGAGGAAACGCTCACGCACGCTGGCCAGATAATCCCGTGCCTGCGCCCCTTGTCCCTTGGCGGCGAACACCGGCAGCACCTCCTGCTCCCACAGATCCTCCAGGCTCTGGCGCAACAGCGGGTCGTTCATCGCCTGGTACACCGTTTCAGCGCCAGGGCGTTGATCGACCAGCCAGCGCTCGGCCAGCCAGCTGTGCCCCAGATTGAGCATGAACAGCTTGAACTGCTCGTACTGCTCAAGCTCGTCCGTGACAACCATGCACGGATGGGTGCACGGCAGCAGCAGGCCGTGCTGGCGCTCGATGGCCCAGATCGCATAAGGCTCGGCCACCGCGCCCACCGGTTCGATGGGTTGAGAAACGATGCGATCAACCAGGGAATTGGCCCAGCGACAGGTCTCGCGCAGGTAGCTGGCGAATGCAGTCTGCAGTTGCCAATCCTGCGCAAGCGCAATGATCAGATCGCGCAACACATCACCATTGCGCGACACCAGTTCACAGGGGAACAGCGACAGGGGCGCGTAGGGATTCGCCTGCCAACGATCATGCAGCAAGACCAACAACTTGGCGGGAAAGCCGACCGGCGCTGGCGCATCCGACGCCAGCGATGCCGGGGTATCCGCAGCGTCCGGCAGATAGCCCTTGTCGCCGGTATTGGAGATCACCACCTGCACCTCACGAGTCATTGCCTGGCGGATCCGCTGCCAGTCCCGGTCAGCGTGCAGAGCGGTCTGGATCGACGAAGACCAGTGTTGCTGGTCGATTACCTGGCCGTCCTGCATGCCCTGAATCCGCACCGGATACCCTGCCCCGCTGGCCAGCGCCTGGACCCGCCGGGCGCTGTCGGGGTTGTCAGTGGTTTGCACGACGGTCACCTTGCCCAGCGCCTGGCCTTTGTCCAGCGCCTGGGAGATGAACAGATCGGCGTGAGCCTGGAGGAAACGACTGGTGCCAAACTGCAGAATGGGGGTGAAGCTGGGATCACTCATACGGCGCTTTCCTCATTGAAACAGTGTCGGGCTCGGGCGAGCTTCCTGTAGCAGTCCGGCTTGCCGGCGGCAGCGATCGCACAAGCACCGGACGGCAAGCCGGACTGGCACAAAGACCTCACCCAATGCAGGTCAGCACTCGACAATCGCCTTGACCACGCCCTGAGTCGGGTCCAGCAACGTCTGAAAGCGCTCGGGCACCTCACTTAACGTCATGCGATGGGTATTGAGCGCCGCATCGGGAATCAGGCCGTCACGCAGGCATTGTTCGACATAACGAAAATCCTCGACCGTGGCGTTGCGACTGCCCATCAGGGTCGCTTCGCGCTTGTGGAATTCGGGGTCGGAGAAGCTAATGGTGTCGCGCACGATGGACACCAGCACGTACTTGCCGCCGTGGGCGATGAACTCGAACCCGCGCTCCATGGCCCTGGCATTGCCGGTGGCATCGAACACCACGTCAAAGAACTCGCCGTGCGTCAGCTGCTCCAGTTGCTGTTTGTCGGTGTCACCGATCAATACCGCCGAGTCCAGCTCAAGGTGCTCCTTGCAGAACGCCAGGCGGTCCTGGCGGGTGTCGAGCACCGTGACCTTCGCGCCGCGCAGTCGGGAAAAGATCGCCACCGCCATGCCGATCGGCCCGGTGCCTACCACCAACGCGCGCTGGCCCTTTTGAATGTCGCAACGGCGTACCGCATGGGCGCCGATGGAGAGGAATTCGATCATCGCGGCCTGATCCAGCGTCACGCCGTTGGCCTTGAGCACGAAGGCGTGGGGCAGGCTCAGGTACTCGGTGAAGGCGCCATCGCGATGCACGCCCAGCACCTGGATGCGCACGCAGCAGTTGGTCTTGCCCTGACGACAGGCGATGCAATCGCCGCAGGACAGATACGGCATCACGAATACCACATCGCCGGGCTCAAGCCCGCTGCCCGCTTCGCTCTGCTCGACGATGCCGGAGAATTCGTGGCCCATTACCCGGGGGTATTCGAGAAACGGCTGCTGGCCGTTGAAGATGTGCAGATCGGTACCACAGACCCCGACGCGCTTGATCCTGACCAGGGTTTCACCGGCGGCGCGTTCAGGCTTCTGACGATCCTGAGCCAACAGAGAACCGGGTTTTTCGCAGACGACTGTGAGCATGTTTTATCTCCAGACCAGGTACGCCGACGCGCCAGGATGGCAAACGCCATGAGGTCGTCGGGTAGTGATCTTTTGTTGTTGTGATCCTGGGCCTACCCGAGCGCGCCTGCAAAAGAATGCGCGCTCGGCATCAATGGAAAAAAACTACACAGCGATGGCGATATTGGCAAGACCAATTAAATTTAATTGATATTGGCCTGACCAGACCCAGCACCGGGAAAATCCTTCCGCTCGCCGACCGGTGCTGTAAAACCGCTACCACCACCGCTATGATCGGTGCCTATGACGCCCACACTGCCGATTCGCTCACCCTGCCCGCCCGGCGCCTGTATCTGCGACCGCGACCGCCTGCTGGAAACCCCCGGTATAGACCTGCGCATCCTCTGCCTGACCCGCCCGGAAGAGAAACGTCTGCTGCAGCGTCTGGAAAGCATCACCAGCCTGAGTGATCTTGAGCACGTGCAAAAACGCATGTACGAACAGCTCGGCATTCGCCTGCAGATCGCTCCGGGCTTCAACGAAGTGCGCAGCATGCGCGGGATGCTCATCGAGATCGCCGAACTGCCCGGCATGTGCCGCAAGACCCGCTCGGCGATCCCGGCAGCGATCCGTCGAGGCCTGGAAAAACGCCCGGAAATCGCCTGGAGCCTGCTCAACGCCCATGACCTGCTGCGCGATGCGTGAACCTGCCTGGCCAGCGAAATCGCGATACAAGACAAACCTGTAGCAGTCCGGCTTGTTGGCGGCAGCGCCATCAAGATCCCATCGCCGGCAAGCCCCGCCCTGGTCCTACAGTGGTTCGGCGGTCGGTCGGGGTATCTGCGTATGTCCGGCGCAGGAAGATCAGCTTCTGGCCGAAGGCCGTGGGAGATTCTATGGTTTCAAACAAGCTCCTCAAGCAGCTTTGGACTATTGCGCCGCCTGCTTCTGATTCTGGCCGCAGGCCGTGGGAGCTTGGCTTGCCAGCGATCTGCCGGGCACCGGCAGTAGAGTCAGACGGCGCGGCGGGCCAGGTGCATCGCGTCAACAGGCTTTGCTGGCGCTTCGCGCCAGATCGTCGGCAAGCCAACTCCCACGCCCTCCGGGCAGAAGCGAGTGAACATCTAACGGCCGCGCGCAGAAGCAATCGACCCCTGTTGCGCCGCCTGCTTCTGATTCTGGCCGCAGGCCGTGGGAGCTTGGCTTGCCAGCGATCTACCGGGCACCGGCAGTAGAGTCAGACGGCGCGGCGGGTCAGGTGCACCGCGTCCACAGGCTTTGCTGACGCCTCGCGCCAGATCGTCGGCAAGCCAACTCCCACGCCCTTCGGGCAGAAGCGGGTGAACATCTGACGTCCGGTGGTTGGGAGCGCTCGACCTCTTTCGTCCTGCGGGCAGAAGCGATAGACCCCCTTGCGCCGCCTGCTTCTGATTCTGCCCGCAGGCCGTGGGCGCTTGGCTTGCCAGCGATCTGCCGGGCACCGGCAGTAGAGTCAGACGGCGCGGCGGATCAGGTGCATCGCGTCAACAGGCTTTGCTGGCGCTTCGCGCCAGATCGTCGGCAAGCCAACTCCCACGCCCTCCGGGCAGAAGCGGGTGGACATCTGACGTCCGGTGGTTGGGAGCGCTCGACCTCTTTCGTCCTGCGGGCAGAAGCGATAGACCCCCTTGCGCCGCCTGCTTTTGATTCTGGCCGCAGGCCGTGGGAGCCGGCGATGCCCCAGAACCTACAGGGGGCGTTGCTTGTGTCTGCTATTTTTCCCAGTCGGCCTTGGCGATCTTCAGGCCATGCAGCCCGTTGTACTCGGCGCGCTTGGGGGATGCCCAGCCGAGCAGCAGCGCAGGGTCGATATCGTAGATCTCCACACCCAGTGGCCGGCACACGCTCAGCGGATCCTGCGCCTCTGGCCCCCACATCGGCAGTGACAGGTCGCCACCCGGACAGGTCGACAAGGCACACAGCAAATCGATTTCGGCAAAGAATTCCAGATAGTCGCCCTTCTGCGCCGGGCAGGCTTTCATGAAGTACATGTCGTCATGGTTCAGCCCCGTGCACTGAAAGATGTTCAACACATCGTGCACGTCGAACTCGGTCAGGCCGTGAGGCAATACGGCACGGGTCAGGTTGGAGTGGCAGTGATGGTGAAAGTCCTCGCCGGTCAGCATCCTGTTGACGTAGGGGTCGCAGCGGGTGCCGAGCAGGTCATGCAGGCGCCCGCCGTGTTCGTCGATCCCGTAACTGGCCAGACTGTCATCGGTGATGGTGACCATCGGCCGCAGGAACGGCAGGTTCGACCACAGCCGGTCATGGGTGGTGACATGCGCGCCTTGCAGCTGACGGGTGCGCGCCGCCCACATACGTTCGCGCGGATCATCGGCGTTCCACACGTTGAAGTCACCGACCTGCGGGCCAACAGGGGTGGTGACCCGAAACACCTGGCCGGCTTTGACTTTCCATGCGCGTGCGGTGCGAATCGGGACTTCGAATTGCTCCACCAGCGTGCGGCTGTCCTGTGCCTGGCGAATACGGTCGTAGAACGCTGCATCAACCTGCAACGCCGCGCCTTTGCTGACCTGATAGGCGGCTGGGTAGTCTTTGTACATGGCAATCTCCTGGTTCAATGTCTGGCAGCGCTGGCGAGCAATTCCAGCGCCTGTCGTTCGGAATCGTTGAGGTAGCTGTCCATGGCCTCGCCCGCTTGCTGGCAGTGGCCTTCGAGCAACAGATGGTGGATATGCCGATCCCGTTCAAGCCAGGACGCCTGATAGCGGGCTTCATCGGGGGCGGCGGAGAACACCAGACGCATCTGCGCCACGATGTTGGTGAAAAACGCGTCGAACGAAGGGCTGTGCAACAGGCCCACCACGTGCTGATGGAAGCGCAGGCTGTGCGTGCCGAACGCCCGCCAGTCCTCACGCTCGCAGGCAAGTTCGGCAGCCTCGATGGCGTCGGCCATGCCACTCGACTGCTGATTGGCCAAGGGCTTGCCAGCCAGTATGGCGCGGGATTCGAGGGTACGCCGGACCATGAACAGATCCCGCACATCGGCCACCGTCAGCCGGCGAACGATTACGCCTTTGTGCCGAATGTAGGTGGTCAGGCCTTCACGCCCGAGCAGGTGCAACGCTTCGCGCACGGTGTTACGCGAGGCGTTGTAGCCGCGCACCAGGTCGCTTTCGACCAGCGGCATGCCGGACAGCAGCTTGCCGCCAATGATGTCGTCGCGTAACTCATGGGCGACCTGGTCGGCCAGGGACAGGCCGTTTTCTTTGGCGATGGACACGTGAGCGGCTTCCTGAAAAATAACGGATTGTTCAACAACCCGGTTTCATTCAGGACAGCATAGGGCGTGCCAACCCAGACGGTGCCTACCGTGTAGGAGTGAGCTTGCTCGCGATAGCGGTGTGTCAGTCAATGCGATGCCGACTGACACGAACCTATCGCGAAAAACCCACGCCTACAGGTGCTGCGTGCATTCCTGCCACAGGTTTCGAACCAGCGTCTTCATCATCAACGCCTCCTCCCAGCGGTCGGTGATATCCCGGCCAGAGCGGTCGGTGATCGCGTAGGGCGGTGGCCCCAGTTCGCAGGTGAACGACAGGCTGCCCCCCGCTGCGCAACGCCGCAGCCAGTCCTCGATGCCCAAGCGCCACCAGCCGCTGAACAGCTCAAGCCAGGGCCTGTGCTGAGCAAAGCTGATCGGCAACTGCACTTGCTCGCAGCTGGCCACGCGCCCATGAAACCCCCAGCTGCTGCGCAGGATGGTTTCGATCTGCTGCTGATCGTCCGCCCCAGGTGGCAATGGAATTTCGCGACCGACCACATAGTGCGACAAGTCGGCCAGCAGCTTCAGGTCAGGCAGCTCACGGAGCAGGTCCAGGGTAAAGTGCAGGTCGTTGGTGACACGATAGCGATGGGTTTCCACCAACACCGGAAAATCCACCTGCTCGGCCAGTCGCTGCCAACCCTCGATCAGGCGCACGGCTTCTTTCAATGTTCGCGGCCGACTGTCTGCCTGAATAGTCAGGTGATGGCATCCGTACTGGCTGGCGACGTCCAGCACCGGCTGCAACTCATCCACGGTTTTCGGAAACAGCTGCCCTTCTATTTGCAAGCCCAGGCTTTGCGCCGCACGGGACAGGTGGCGTGCTGAATCAGCGTCGTAGTAATGATCGGTGATGCCGTCGAAACCGGCCTCGGCAATGGTCGTCAGTAGCTGCTCCAAAGGTCCGGGCAGATCGCCGCGGTCATTTTGCATGGCCCACATGGATTGAAAGACCAGAAACTCCGGCTTCAGGGCCGGCGCTGCAGGCTGATCAGACATGCGCACCTCGCAACAAGCCCTTGAGCGAGACGCCCGCGTCGGCTAATGGCGCCAGCGGCAACTCGACCTGGCTTTCGATCAGCCGCTCACACAGTTTGATGTCTTTGGCGATGCTGTTGCCGGCGCCCCAGCCACTGGCACCGAGCAACCGCGAATGCTGATCCAGGTAAAACAGCACAAAGCCCGCATCGGCGTACTCGCGCTGGATAACCCGAGCCCCCGGCGCGAGCGTGCCGACGGTCTGTAAGCCAAACTCATAGTGATCGGACCAGAAACCCGGCACGCCGGTGAACAGCTGCCGCTGCCCGAGCATGTTCAGTGCCGCCAATCGGCCTTGCGCTTCGGCGTTGCGCCAGGTCTCCTGACGATGAAACCCGCCGTCTGCACGGGCAAATTCGCAGACATCCCCCGCCGCATAGACGTCCGGCGCGCTGGTCTGCAGAAACCCATCGACCTGGATGCCGCTGCCCGTGGCCAAGCCTGCGTGCAGCGCCAGATCAAGATTGGGCTGCATGCCGATGCCGACCAGCAGCACATCACACCCCAGCCGTTGGCCGCTAACCAGTTGCACCGACTCAAGCCGGTCACTGCCGTGGAACGCTGCGATCTGCGCACCGAGCTCAATGACCACGCCCTTGCGTCGGTGCAGGGTCAACAGCGCTTCGGACACCCGCTCAGGCAGTGCCCGCGCGGCCAGGCGTGCTCCCGCCTCAAGCACCGTGACTTCACACCCCAGATCCCGCGCACTGGAGGCCACTTCCAGGCCAATGAAGCCCCCGCCAATGACCAGCAGCCGGCTCCCGGGCGTCAGCCGTTGTTGAAGTCCGACGGCCTCGTCGAAGGTGCGCAGGTATTGCACATTGCTGAACACCCGCCCCCCCAGATCCAGGCTCCTGGACTGGCCGCCGGTTGCCAGCAGCAGCTTGCTGTAGCTCAACGCCACACCATCATTCAGCGTCAGGCGATGCTGAGCCGGATCAATACCCGTCACCCGCACGCCACTGATGTGCTCGATGCCCGAGGCAATGAAACTCGCTTCGCTGAACAGGCTGCAGGCCGCAAGCGACGACTCGCCCTTGAGCAGCGCCTTGGAAAGCGGCGGTCGCTCATATGGCAGGTGCGACTCATCGCCAATCAGCAGGATGCGCCCGGCAAACCCGGCCTCGCGCAGGGTCAGTGCAGCGCGTCCACCGGCATGTCCGGCACCGACGATCACCATGGTCTGCTCGTGACCCGCGTCGCTGTGCAGAACCTCGCCCTGACTCATCACTGGTCCTGCCCTTGAGTGTCAAGCAACACCATCCCGGCCTCGACCTTCACCGGGTAAGTTTTCAGATTGACGCATGCCGGGGCGTTCAGCGCCTTGCCGTTGCGATAGTCGAAACGCCCGTTGTGCTTGGGGCATTCGATGACGAAGTCCATGACCAGTCCGTCGGCCAGATGAATCTTTTCGTGGGTGCACAGCCCATCGGTGGCGAAGTACTGGCTGTTGTGCGAGCGGTAGACAGCGTAGGTTTTCTGCTGGTGATCGAAGCGGATGACATCCTCTTCGTCGATATCGTCGACGTGACAAACCTCTACCCATTGATTGCTCATGGCAGTGCTCTCATTTTTATTGTCGGGTGGGGACGTTTCAGCTGAACGCCGATTGCTGCTGCTCGGTGGGCGCTTGCGATTGCGGCGCGGCTTCCCGGATCGGACGCTTGATGTAGAAAGAGGGATCCTTCCGTTGTTTGAGCAACGTCGGAATGATTTCCCGATAAGCCTGGACAATGCTGTCGTAGGGTGGCGGGCAATCGTCTTTTATTTCTTCATGAAGTTGGGCCAGGGCGTGATACGGCACCATCGGAAACATGTGATGTTCCAGGTGATAGTTCATGTCCGAATAGAAGAAGCGAAACAGCGGATTCATGTAAATGGTGCGGCAGTTTTTTCGATGATCGAGTTCATCTTCGGCCAGCCCCACATGTTGCGTAAGGCCGAACACGTAACTCAACCAGCCGCCATACATCGTCGGCAGCAACACATACATCAGTGGCAGCCAGGAGTTGAGGTACAGCGCCGCGCAGATCACCAGCAGGTAAAGGGTCAGCCAGATGCGCGCCATGCGGTAGACCTTGGGCCACTCGGCCTGCGGGACGAAGGTTTTTTCTTCATCGCTCATCTGCCCGGACGCATGCTGAAACATTGATCTGAAGGCGTTGTACACATGCGGCAGCGAGAAGAACTTGAGCAACATCAGGTTCAGGCGAGGTGGACGCGGCTCGACGATCTCAGGGTCGCGGCCGACGATGATGGTGTCGGTGTGGTGGCGAGCGTGGCTCCAGCGCCAGACCTGCGGCTCGTACATGACCATGAAACAGGCCAGCTGGTAGACCACGTCGTTCATCCAGCGGGTCTTGAAGGCCGTGCCGTGGCCGGTTTCGTGCCAGCGCGAGTTGGCCGCGGTGCCGTACAGCAGGCCATACACCAGAAAGAACGGCACGCAGGCCGCGCTGCCCCAGAACAGATAACCGCCCACACCGCTGAGCAGCAGCGCGCCGAGCCACAATGCGGTGTCACGGATGGCCCGAGCGTCGCTACGCTGCATCAGCTCTTTCATGCGCTTGCGCGGGACCGCGCATTGATACCAGACCGCCGACACCAGACCGGCCTCCTCGGCCAGTCGGGCCTGCTCGCCGGTCAGGCTGTAATCTCTTCCACGCTCAGCGTTAAACGGTATCTGGTGGGACATTGTTATTGTTCTCCGGATATTCAAAACCGCGTTGGTTATTCCTGCGCTGATGAAAAATATAGAGAGCAGCCCGACCTGCAACAAGCGCTTGAAAGTATTCTCTCTCAAGCTATCATCCAGCCCAGATAGCGCTTGATAGTTTTCTATCAAGCTATTTTTCGGGACTGCAATGAATAATAAAAAACGACCGACCATTGCCACCGTTGCGCACTACGCCAACTTGAGTGTCGCCACCGTCGACCGGGTGCTCAATGCCCGCGCGCCGGTCAACCCGCAAACCGCCGACAAGGTCCATGAAGCCGCCGAAGCGGTGGGTTACTTCGCCGCGCGATTGATCTCGCAACGGATCAACGAAAGGAAGCCGGCCTACCATTTCGGCTTTCTGTTGCTGGGCACCTCTCAGACGTTCTACAAGACCTTGAGCGATGCCATCGTCGAGCAGGCGCATGATGCGCGGACAGCCAATATTGTCTGCCACGTCGAACTGATCCATGACCGCTCGCCGCAGTCCATAGCCCGGCAGATCCGGCAACTGGCCGAGCGCTGCGACTGCCTGGCGCTGGTCAGCTTCGAGCATCCGCTGATCATCGAGGCCATCGAGCAGGTGCGCGAGCAAGGGGTGCACGTGGTATCGCTGCTGACCGAATTGTCCACCCGGCAACCTGGGGCTTATGTGGGTACCGACAATCATGAAGTGGGGCGCACGGCGGGTTGGCTGATCGCCCACGGTTCAGCGTCTACGGGGGGCACAGTGGCGGTGCTGCTCGGTGGGCACCGGTTTCTCGGCCACGAGCAACGGGAGGCCGGGGTGCGCAGCTTCTTTGAAGAAAAAGCCCCGCAGTTTCGCGTGTTGCCGCCGATCATCACCCTGGACAACGGCGCCATCACCGAGGAAGCGACCCTGGACTTGCTGGCCAGGCATCCCGACCTGCGCGGCATTTACGTGGCAGGCGGTGGGGTCGAAGGCGTCATCACCGCCCTGGCCGCCACACCGCAACGTCAGCCCCTGTGCGTGATCTTGCAGGAACCCACAGTGGAATCGCGCCAGGCCATGCGCAAGGGATTGGTGACCTTGGTGATCGACTCGCAGCCACAGCTGATCGCCAAGGCATTGATCGACGTGATGGTGCAACTGCCCAAGGCGCAGACGATCGATCCCCAGCGGCACCGGGTAATGGTGCCGCTACAGATCGTGACCCCCGAAAATATTTGATCGAAGTCAACGACCCGTGTGTGTGTGTGCGGGTGGGAACGTCGTTGGCCGACGCCCACATTCAAGCCATGCGTTTAACGCGCCTGGCCTCCACCGCGTCGGCGAACCTCTGCACCTCCCAGCCCTCATGCAGCGCCTGCTCCATCAGCTGCTGCCCGGTCAGCGGGGCCATGCCGTGCAACGGTGGATCGGTGTCGAGATTGGTCGGGAATGAATAGCCGTCCGCACTCATGGCAATCACCGCCTGCATCCCCTCCTCGTCCAACTCGCCCTGCTGCATGCGTGTGAGCATCAGCGGATACAGTGCCAGCATCATCCGCTCGCGGTTGACGGTCTCCATGGGCTTGCCGAACGCCGAGGAAATCTGCAGCAGGTTGGCCATGCGAAATTGGTCGACGGTGCGATTGGTGCCTGCGGCATGAAACAGTGCGGGGTTGAAGAACAGCAAATCGCCCTTGTTCAGCGGCAGTTGAATCGCATGGCTAGCGAAGTAGTCGATAAAACGCTGATCGCGCCAGGCCAGATACCCCAGCTCGTACTGCTGTGAAAACGGCAGCAGCAAGGTCGGTCCGGTCTCCAGCGGCATGTCGGTATGCGCCACGGCCCCTTGCAGGGTCAGGTTCTGCGACAGCCGATGCATCGGCAACGGGAAGCGCGCGGCCACCTCGTCACTCTGAAAACCCAGGTGATAGTCCCGATGCGGCTGCTGCGCCTGCCCGCCCGGCGTCACCACGTTGACCTGTGCCGTGGCCTGAAAGTACGGTCCCAGCCAGGCCTCGGCGATCAACCCGAGCAAGGAATTGGCGTAGTACTCGATGAACGAATCCGGCGAGTGTTCGGCAGCCTTCTGCAGCGAATTCCAGATCCGCTGGTTGGCACCCGCCTTGGCGAAGTGGTCGGCGCGCACGATGCGCGCCGCCTCATCGGCAATGATCTGCCGCAACACCTCGCTGTGCCGATCAACCACAGCCAGATCCGGGTACGCGTCGCGTACCACCATGACCCCAGGGCCATCGCGGAACAGGCTGTGCAACTCGCTCATCAGCGTCCTGCGATCGTGCTGCATGGCGTTGCGCAAGGTGTCGGCGCGATAGATCAACACCCGGCTGCCCACCTCCTGCGCATGAGGGTATTGCGCGACATCCACCGATTGCTCGCACAGCGCGGCGAATAGCTGGAGGTTGATGTCGCCAGCGCTGGCAAACAGCTTCACAACCCGGCTCCGTTCACCCCCTCCAGACTCAACGGGGCATCCGGACGCGGTGTCGACCCGTCGCCGCAGCCCATGATGCCCTGCTCCATGTCGATCACCGCACCGGTGGTCATGCCCGACTGATCGGACAGCAGATACGCCACGCTGTTGGCAACCTCCTGCGGCTTGAGCAGACGACCGAACGGCGACTGGGCCTCGGCGCGTGCCAACCAGCCATCGTCGGCACCGTGGTACTGGCGCTGGATCTGGTCTTCGTGAGGGGTGTCCATCCAGCCGATGTTCAGGCCGTTGACCCGGATGCGGTTGCGCAAGGTGCTGAACGCCACGTTCTTGGTCAGTACGGCCAAAGCGCCCTTGGACGCTGCGTACGCCGAGAGAAACGACTGACCGCCATGCCCGGAGACGCTGAGAATACTCACGATCGAGCCTTCGACCTGATTGGCGATCATCAGCTTGATGGTTTCCTGCATGAGGAAAAAAGGTGCCTTGACGTTGACCGCGAAGATACGGTCGAACAGCTCCGGCGAGGTGTCGATGATGCTGCCGCGATCGGACATCCCGGCGCAGTTCACCAGCCCGTGAAGCGTGCCGAAATGCTCCTTGGCCGCGGCCACTACGCGCCGGCAGTCGTCGACGTTCTCCAGGTCGGCTTCGACGAAGAATGCCTGGCAGTCCAGTTCGGCGAGCTGGCGAACCTGTTGCTCGCCCTTGTCACGACTGCGACCGCAGATGATCAGACCCGCGGCGCCACGTTGCGCCAGGGTATGGGCCACCGCAGCACCAAGGCCCTGGGTGCTGCCGGTGACGACGAAGTAGCGACCGCTGAACGAGGTGGAAAGATCCATTGCTGACATGCCTGTCTCCCGCTGTTGTTGTTTTTGGATAAAGACCATTCGCCATCACAATAGAATTTAAATTCCATCTGTACAACGAATGGAACAGAGACTAGCATTGCCTCCACCTCACAGAGGCCCGAATCGACCTCAACAAGACCTCAGGCAGAGGCTCAGGAGATTCCGATGCTCGACCGCGCCAGACGCTTCTCCATCAAGCAGATTGCCGCCCAGGCAGGCGTCAGCAAAGCCACGGTCGACCGCGTGCTGCACGAACGGGGCAGCGTGCATTACCAGACCAACCGGCGCATCCAGCAAGCCCTGGAAGAGCTCGAGGCGCAGGAGAAATCCGGTCCTGCCGTGGGCCGCACCTTTCATATCGATATCATCCTGCACACCCCCAAACGCTTCAGCGATGCGGTGCAGGAGGCCATCCATGCGCAACTGGGCAGCCTGGCGCCCTTTCGCATCTTCCCGCGTTTTCATCTGCACCAGGAGATCGACACCCAGCAGATGCACGACCTGATTCTGCGTTGCGCAGGCAAAGGCAGCCAGGGCCTGATCATCAAGGCTGCCGATGAGCCGCAGATCAACGAGGCAGTGAACCAGGTCACCGCCGCTGGCGTCCCGGTGGTGACCCTGGTGTCCGATCTGCCGCAGAGCGATCGCATCGGCTACATCGGCATGGACAACCGCACCGCCGGGCAGACCGCCGCTTACCTGATGTCGCGCTGGCTCGACAGCGTGGCGCAGGACGTGGCGGTGGTCATCAGCAGCGAGCTGTTTCGCGGCGAAGAAGAACGCGAAATGGGCTTTCGCACCTGGTTGCGCAGCCGTGCCGCGCATCTGCGTGTGGTCGATATCAGCGGCGGTTTCGGCGTTCATGAGCCGACGTTCGAACGCGTGATGCGGGCGCTTGAGGACAACCCTTCGATCAAGGCCGTCTACAGCGTCGGCGGCGGCAACCGGGCTATCGTCGATGCCTTCGCCGCGCTGGATCGGCCGCTGGCGGTGTTCATCGGCCACGACCTGGATCAGGAAAACCGCCAACTGCTCGCCGAAGAGAAGATAGCCGCGATCATCGACCACAACCTGGAGGTCGACGCCCGCCATGCGTTCCTGCACATCCTGCAGTTTCATCGCCTGTGGAAGGTCGATCAGATCCCGGCATCGCCGGTGCAGATCGTCACGCCGTTCAACCTGGCGCATTGATCCGCAGCGCAACCGTTCGATCCGATTAAACCGATCTACCCGACAACAACAATCCAAGGAGATCCACCCATGCTACGCATCGCAGTCCTCGGCGCAGGCCGCATCGCCAACATCCACGCCGCCAACGTCGCGGCCAATCCCCAGGTGCAACTGGCGGTGATCGCCGACCCTTGGCGTGAAGGGGTCGACAAGCTCGCCGCCAGGCTGGGCTGCGCGGCCGCTTACGACTGCGCCGAGGCCATTGCCCGTGACGACGTCGATGCGATCGTCATCGGCACGCCCACCGACACCCACATCGATTTGATGCTGCGCGCGGTCAGACTGGGCAAGCCGGTGCTGTGCGAAAAACCCATCGACCTGGATTTTGCCAAAGCTGCCCAGGCCGTTGAAGACATCGAGCGCCTGAACGGCAAGGTGATGCTCGGCTTCAACCGTCGCTTCGACCCGGACACCCTGCAGATGCGCAAGGCCATCGCCGCGGGCGACATCGGCGAGGTGCGTCAGGTGGTGATCACCAGCCGCGACCCGGGCCTGGCACCGGTGGAATACCTCACCCATTCCGGCGGCATTTTCCGCGACATGACCATCCACGATTTCGACACCGCCCGCACCTTGCTGGGCGAGGAACCTGTGGAGGTCATGGCCATCGCCAGCCGTCTGGTCGAGCCGGCCCTGGCGCAAATCGACGACTACGACAGCGTGATGGTGCTGCTGCGCACCGCCTCCGGCAAACAATGCCACATCAACTGCTGCCGCGAGGCGGTCTACGGCTACGATCAGCGCCTGGAAGTATTCGGCTCCAAGGGCATGATCCTCAACGACAACCACCGCCCCAGCACCGTACGCAGCTACAGCGCGAGCCAGACGGAAGTGCGCGAGCCACTGATGAATTTCTTCCTGGAACGCTACGCCGATTCGTACCGCATTGAGTTGAACCAGTTCATCGATGCGGTCAACGCCGGCGAGCCATTGCCCACCAACGCGCGCGACGGGCTCAAGGCCCTGCACCTGGCCAACTGCGCGCTGGAGTCGATCAAGACCGGCCGTGCGGTGAAGGTCGAGGTCTGATCGCCCAGCTGATGTGTACCCGTCCGGCTTGCCGGTGGTGGCGTCCTTGATATCGCGACCGCCGGCAAGCCGGACTGCTACAACGTTATGTGTTCCTCAGTCATTACGCCTCGGCCAGAATCACAAGCAAATCCGCAAACACCCCGATTGCCCGGCTGACAACAAACAACCTGTAGCCGTCCGGCTTGCCGGCGGTAGCGGTTTTCAGGGCGCCACCGCCGCCAGGCCGGACTGCTACGGGTCATCATCGTGTCTGCAGCCGATTGTTGCCCGAGGATGTCTGTGCCGAGACTGATCCGACACCTTTTGTTCAATGAAACCCTATGCGCTAAATCAGTGTGGGCATGGTGTTGTTCCCAGGCGTTCAATTGCTGGACATCGCCGGCCCCAAGGACGCCTTCGCACAGGTCAAGGTGCCCGGCGGTGGCGAATGTGAATACGAGATGCTGACCGTCGGCACCACGCGCAGCCCGCTGCTGTCTTCAAGCGGCCTTCTTGAGCGTCTGCCAGGTGCGGGCGCAGCGCGATAAAAAAACCGCGTAACACAGCAAGAAGGCGCACGAGCGTCCAATACCGCTAAGGTCCATCCGGCAACAATCACCGTCCCAAACCGGAGCCTGATCATGAATAAACTCACCACAGTCGCGGGTGCCCCCGTCGTCGACAACCAGAACGCGCAATCGGCTGGACCCCGCGGCCCTTTGATGCTGCAAGACGTGTGGTTGCTGGAAAAACTCGCCCACTTCGACCGCGAAGTCATCCCGGAACGTCGCATGCACGCCAAAGGGTCAGGCGCTTTCGGCACCTTCACCGTGACCCATGACATCAGCCGCTACAGCAAGGCCCGGCTGTTTTCGCAAATCGGCAAGCAGACCGATATTTTCATTCGTTTCTCAACCGTCGCAGGTGAGCGCGGCGCGGCCGATGCCGAGCGTGATATTCGCGGTTTCGCCATCAAGTTCTACACCGAACAAGGCAACTGGGACCTGGTGGGCAACAACACACCCGTGTTCTTCCTGCGCGACCCGCTGAAGTTCCCGGACCTCAATCACGCGATCAAGCGCGACCCGCGCACCAACATGCGCAGCGCCGACAACAACTGGGATTTCTGGAGTTCGCTGCCTGAAGCGCTGCACCAGGTTACCGTGGTCATGAGCGATCGCGGCCTGCCCAGGTCCTATCGCCACATGCACGGGTTCGGCAGCCATACCTTCAGTTTCATCAGCCCGCAGAACGAGCGCTTCTGGGTCAAGTTCACCCTCAAGACCCAGCAGGGCATCGACAACCTCACCGACCAGCAGGCCGCCGACCTGGTAGCGGGCGATCGTGAGACCCATCAGCGCGACCTGTACGACAGCATCGAAAAAGGCGACTTCCCGCAGTGGAAGATGTTCGTGCAGATCATGCCGGAGCAGGACGCCAACACCTACAAGATCCATCCGTTCGACCTGACCAAGGTCTGGCCGCACGCCGACTATCCGCTGATCGAAGTCGGCACCCTGGAACTGAACCGCAACCCGGAAAACTATTTCCACGATGTCGAGCAGGCTGCGTTCAACCCGGCCAACGTGGTGCCCGGCATCAGCTTCTCGCCGGACAAGATGCTCCAGGGCCGCCTGTTCTCTTATGGCGATGCGCAACGCTACCGTCTGGGCGTCAACCATCACCAGATCCCGGTCAACGCACCGCAGTGCCCGGTCAACAGCTACCACCGCGACGGCCAGATGCGCGTCAACAGCAATGCCGGCGGCACCATCGGCTACGAGCCCAACAGCAAGGGCGCCTGGGTCGAGCAGCCGGACTTCTGCGAACCGCCGCTGGAGTTGCACGGCGCGGCGGCCAACTGGGACTTTCGCAAGGACGATGACGATTACTACTCGCAGCCTCGTGCGCTGTTTCAACTAATGACCCCGGCGCAACAGCAGGTGCTGTTCGACAACACCGCACGGGCCATCAGTGGCGCCTCGGCCCTGGTCAAGCAACGCCACATAGACAACTGCACCAAGGCCGACCCCGCCTATGGCGCAGGCGTCGCAATGGCGATCGAACTGCTCGGCTGATGCACATTCGGCATTGACACAAGGGGGTGTTCAGGCCACGGTACTGACACCCCTTTTTTGTTGCATGCTATCTGGCAGAGTGACTGCTCATGAACGAACTTCAGCAATTGAACGAAAGCCATGGCCTGTTGCTGGTGTTCGTCAACGTGCTGCTGGAGCAGATCGGTCTGCCGGTCCCGGCCTATCCGACCCTCATCGTCACCGGCGCGCTGGCCATGCAGAGCAAGCCACTGCTGGCTGCCGGGGTGCTGGTCGCCATGTTCGCCTGCCTGATTGCCGACGCCCTGTGGTACTGGGCCGGCAAGCGCTACGGCGGTGTGCTGCTCAAATCCATCTGCAGGATCTCGCTGTCCCAGGACACCTGCATTCGCCAGGGCCTGACCGTCTACGAGCGGGTCGGCCCGCGGGCGATGCTGCTGTCCAAATTCCTCCCCGGTGCCGGTGCGCTGGTGACCACGGTGGCCGGCATGAACGCCACGCCGATCGCCACCTTCATGCGTTATTCCCTGGCCGGTTCATTCATCTGGGCAGGCTCGGCGCTGTTGCTGGGGATGCTGTTCAGCGACGCCATCATTCCCTTGCTGGACTGGCTCAGCGGCTACGTGCCGGTGGCCATCGCAGGTGTGCTCGGCGCCCTGGCCCTGTTCGTCGGCTGGCGCTACTGGAAACGCCGCCGCCTGCTGGCGCGCACATCGTTGGTGCCACGCATTACGGTGCCGCAGTTGCTGGCCCTGCGCGATACCGACCATGCACCGGTGATCATCGATGTCCGGCCCAGGTTTCATACGGCTATCGTCCAGGGCATCCCCGGGGCGGTGTCGATCAGCCTCGAAGAGCCGTTGCAGCCCTGGGTCGAGCAATTGGCCGACGTCGACATGGTGTTCTACTGCGCCTGCCCCAATGAGCTATCGGCTGCCCTGCTTGCGGAAAAACTCCGCGCCCATGGCCTGACCCGGGGCAAGGCGCTGGTCGGAGGGCTGGATGCCTGGCGAGAAGCGCAGATCGAAGGCGACGCGCCCGCCCACACCGTCATCGTCTGACGCCCTGCTCGATCAAGCGATATCGATCACCACCTTGCCCCGATTACCCGCTGCACTGACCCGCTCGTAGGCCTGATTGACCTGCGCCAGGCTGAACCGCTGGTCGTCGAGCAGCACGCGCAACTGCCCGGCCTCCGCCATCCGGGTCGCCTCGGCCATGATCTGGCCGTGGTGCTTGCGGCCTTTGCCAGTCAGCAACGGCAACAGGGTGAAGACCCCGGAGTAGGTCGCAGCACGAAACGACAAAGGCGCCAGCTTGTGCTCACCCCAGCCCAGGCAACTGAGCACATGGCCGGTGTAGATACGCGCAACCGCAAAGGAGGCATCCAGCGTGCTGCCGCCCACGGTGTCGTAGACAATGTCGAACCCTTCGCCATCGGTGTGCTGCGTGACATAGTCCTCAGGTGTGCTGCTGCGATAATCGATGGCCGTGGCCCCCAGGCTTTCGATGGTCGCTCGGCTGTGGGCCGAGCCGGTGGCGAAGACCTCGGCGCCACGGGCCTTGGCGATCTGTACCGCGATATGCCCCACACCGCCGGCACCGCCATGGATCAGGACTTTCTGCGCGCCGCGCACGTTGGCTCGGTCCACCAGCCCTTCCCACGCCGTGATGAATATCAGCGGTAACGCTGCCGCTTCTCGCATGCTCAGGTTGGACGGTTTGCGGGCAAGCAAATCGACATCCACCACCACGTACTGCGCCAGCGCGCCTTGGTTGCCGCCGATCCCCCCGGCCATGCCGTAGACCTCATCGCCCACGGCAAAGGCATTTACCCCGTTACCGATCTGGTCCACCACCCCGGCCAGGTCCATACCCAGTACCGCAGGCAGCGGTTGCCGGGCATGCCCGCCCTTGCCTTCGCTGATCTTGATGTCCAGCGGGTTGACCGCACTGGCGACGACCCGCACCCGCACCTGATGGGCGCCAGGTTCCGGCAACGGCAGGGTTTGCAACTGGAGGGGCTGTTGCTGTTCTACGGCGACGGCGGCTTGCATGGTGCTCATGGCGATTTCCCGATTCAGCAGCCCGGGGCCGGGCGATGAGATGAGTGTGCTCGCCAGCGTCGATGCCGATAAGAGGGTAAATGCCTATAGTATTCATTCCTGGATACCGCCAAATGAGGCTGTGATGGACACTCTGGAAGCCATGGCGATGTTCGTGCGAGTGGTCGAACGCGGCAGTTTCTCCGCCGTTGCCCGTGAACTGGGCACCACTCAGCCCACCGTCAGCAAGCAGATCGGCGCGTTGGAGCAGCGCCTCGGCGGACGTCTGATCGCGCGCAGCACCCGGCAACTGTCGCTGACCGATGAAGGGCAGCGCTACTACCAACAGTGTCGGGACATTCTCGCCGCTGTCGATAACGCCGAACACAGTTTTCAGACCGGTCGCGAGGGGGTCGCTGGGCCGTTGCGTATCGCCTCCTCGGTCAGCTTCGGCCGACTGCAGATCGCCCCTCGTCTGCGCGAGTTTGTGCAGCGCTACCCGCAGGTGACCATTGACCTGCGCCTCAGCGACCAGAATGTCGATCTGGTCGGCGAAGGCATCGATGCTGCCATCCGCATTGGCGAGCTCAAGGACAGTACCCTGATCGCCCGCCAGATCGGCCTGACCCGACGCCTGACCGTGGCCTCGCCCGAGTACCTCAAGCGCCATCCGGCACCGCAGGAACCGGCGGATCTGGCCCGGCACAACTGCATCCTGTTCAACCTGCTTGCGCGTTTCGACACCTGGACGTTCGACGCCGGCCTGCATCAGGTGCAGGTGCAAGGTAACGTGCGCAGCAATAACAGCGAGGCGATCCGGCAGATGGTACTGAGCGGGCTCGGGATCTCGCTGTCGCCCTCCTGGCTTTACGGCGAGGACCTCGACGCCGGCCGGGTGGTGCAGGTGCTGACCGGCTACACGCCGTCTGCCTTGCCGATCCACGCGGTATCGCCGCCCAACCGCAGGCAGTCAGCGCGGGTTCGAGCGTTCGTGGATTTTCTTGCCCAGGCGTTCGCCGCGGACCAAGGCCTGGCCTGCGCAGATCCGTTTTGATTCTGGCCGCGGTGCGGGTGCGCGGCTTAGTGGCGAGTGTGGTGGTCACTCCATATCGTCGTCATAGGCCCGCCGCTTTCGCCAGCGAGCCGGCTCCTACAGTCGGCGTTTTTCAAGGCAGCTCTGTGGTCAGCCGGGAACTCGGGTGGTTCGCCGATCTGCTTTTGATTCTGGCCGAAGGCCGTAGGAGCAAGCTTGCTCGCGATCTGGCGCGAAGCGGCAGCAAATCCTGTGAATGCGGTGTGCCTGGAACAACCGGGGGGTCAGGATTGACTGCCGGTGCCCGGCAGATCGTCGGCAAGCCGGACTCCCACGCCCTCCGGGCAGAAGCAGGTACCGCGACTCCTGCGATCATGGTCATGCTCATGCTCATGCTCATGGTCATGGTCATGGTCATGACCGCAGGCGTTGGGGCGTGGCTTGCTGGCGAATGCGGTGGGTCACTCCATATCGTCGTCATAGGCCCGCCGCTTTCGCCAGCGAGCCGGCTCCTACAGTCGGCGTTTTTCAAGGCAGTTCTGTGATCAGCCGGGATTTCGGGGCGTTTGCCGATGCTTTTGATTCTGGCCGAAGGCCGTAGGAGCAAGCTTGCTCGCGATCTGGCGCGAAGCGGCAGCAAATTCTGTGAATGCGGTGTGCCTGGAACAACCGGGGGGTCAGGATCGACTGCCGGTGCCCGGCAGATCGTCGGCAAGCCGGACTCCCACGCCCTCCGGGCAGAAGCAGGTACCGCGACTCCCACAGCCAGCAGCCAGCCGGCGTGCCTTTCTCAAGCGGGCTAATGCAACACGCTCTGCAGGAACTGCCGAGTACGCGGCTGTTCGGGGGCTGAGAAGATTTGCGCAGGCGGCCCCATCTCGACAATTTTCCCGCCGTCGAAGAACACCACTCGGTCCGCCACTTCACGGGCAAAGCCCATCTCGTGGGTGACCACGATCATGGTCATGCCCTCGGCCGCCAGGCCTTTCATCACGTTCAGCACCTCACCGACGGTCTCCGGATCCAGCGCCGAGGTGGGCTCATCGAACAGCAGCAGACGCGGTTTCATGGCCAGTGCGCGGACAATCGCCACCCGTTGCTGCTGACCGCCCGACAGCTCACTGGGGTAACCGTCGGCCTTGTGTCGCAAGCCGACGCGATCGAGCAGCGTCAGCGCGTTGGCCTGAGCATCGGCCTTGCTCATACGCTTGAGCTTGACCGGCGCCAGGGTCATGTTGGCCATCACTGTCATGTGCGGGAACAGCGTGTAGTCCTGGAACACCATGCCGACGTCTTCACGCAGTCTGGCCAGGGCCTTGCGGTCCCCTGCCCTGATCGACTCACCGCCACCGACCACCACCGTACCGGCCGACGGCTCTTCCAGGCTGTTGAGGCAACGGATGAAGGTCGATTTGCCCGAACCACTGGGACCGATGATCACCACCACCTCACCCTGGCTGACGTCCAGGTCCACGCCCTTGACCACTTCGTGTTCGCCGAAACGCTTGTGCAGCCCGCGAACGGTCAGCATCGCGCTCATAATCCGGCCTGCGCGCGAGTGGCTGCCTGCAGTTTTTCCTGAGCGGCCAGGAAGCGATCACGTCGCGCCTGGTTGGCCAGGCGCTCGACCTGCAACCGCGCATTGGCACGCAGCAGGCTGGGGCGCAGCGAAGACAACGCAGGGCCGCCAGCCGAGTCGCGCGATTGCACGTTGGCGCTCGGGTCCAGGCATTCGCGCACTTTGTGCGCCGACAGGTTCAGCGCATGACCCAGTTGCTCCATGGCACAGACATCCACCATGTCGGTGTCGATCCGGTGCGCAGGCAAGCCGGCGTCCATCGCCATGCGCACCGCAGCGCCGACCACATGATGCGCCTCGCGAAACGACAGATCCGCCTCGCGCACAATCAGGTCGGCCAGCCCAGTGGCGGTGGAGAAGTCTTCACCGGCACGGCGCACGGCCAATTCGGCATTCGGGGTCGCGGTGCGCAGCACCAGTTCCAGCAGTTTGAGGCAACGCAGGCTTTCCTCGGCTGCTTCCCAGAAGCCACGGGTGCCTTCACGGTTGCCATCGCCGGTGTGGGAAAAATTGCTGCCTTTGACGGTGACGCTGGCCGCCATCAACAGGCCGACGATGTGCCCGGTGCGCCCCTTGAGGTACTCAAGCACCGTGGGGTTTTTCTTCTGCGGCATGATGCTCGAGGTCGCCGCTACGCTGTCCGGGAAGTCGATCAGGCTGAACTCGTGCGTGCTCCAGACAAAATAATCCTGCGCCACGCGGCTCCAGAACACCGACAACAGGCTCAGGTGCGACAGGCTTTCGAGGATGAAATCCCGCGAGCCCACGGCATCCAGCGCGTTGTCCAGGAAGCCGTCGAAACCCAGCAGTTCAGCGGTCCGCGCACGGTCGATATCGAACGGCGTGCCGGCAAAGGCTGCAGCCCCAAGCGGGCTCTGGTTCATCGACTCCAGGGTCTGGGTCAGGCGTTTGCAGTCACGCTCCAGCGCCTGTTCCACCGCCGACAGGTAGTAGCCGTAGGTGATCGGCTGTGCCGGCTGCAAGTGGGTGTACCCCGGCATCACCACCTCGGCGAACACTTCGGCGTTGTTCAGCGCGGTCTGTCGGGTCTGGATCAATTGATCGATCAACCCCATCAGCACTTCCCGGCAACGCAGGCGGTCGAGGGTGGCGAGAATGTCGTTACGGCTGCGGCCAGTGTGCAGACGGCCACCGATGTCGGTGCCGATCTGCTCGATCAGGTGCGCTTCATAGTTGAAGTAGGCGTCCTCGCGGGAAGGATCCAGGGTCACCACGTCGGGCCCGGCCGCTTCCATGTCCAGCACGCCTTTGGCCAGGGCCCTGGCGTGCTCGCCGCGGATCAGGCCCTGCTCGGCGAGCATCACGATGTGCGCCTTGTTGACGTTGCCAAGGTTGATGAAGCCATCGGCGAAACCTTCCAGGCGCGGCCGGTAGATAAACTCGTTGACCTCAGGGGCGGTGGTTTCTTTCAAGCGACGACTGACTTTGGATTCTTGCATGATCAAACCCCTTAACGAGTTGCGCGCATCGCCGGGCGACCCAGGCGACGTTCGAGATAACGGCTGAGCCAGCTCAGCAATGAACAGATGACGAAATACACCACCAGCACCAGGCCATAGACGCTGAACGCCGGGCTGACGCCGGTCATGACGGTGGAGCGCTCGACGATGATCTGCCCCACCTTGAGGAACTCGCCCACACCCACCAGCGCCCCTAGCGAGGTAGCCTGCACCAGCATGGTCAACAACCCCGTGTAGGCCGGAAGGATCGCCCGCATCGACTGCGGTGCGATCACGTACAGGTAGATCTGCCAAGGGCGCAGGCCCAGGGTCCAGGCGCTCTTCCACTGATGGCGAGCGACCGATTCCAGACCACCGCGTACGATCTCGATGCCATTGGCACTGCCCCACAAGGTCAGGCCGGTCACCACTGCCGCGAACGGGCTCAGATCCAGACCCAGCATCGGTGCGCCAAAGAAGATGAAGAACACGTTGACGATCAGCGGAATCGAACGGAACAGCTCGACATAGCCGTGAATCGCCCACCACAGCAGGCGATTTTTCAGGGTGGCGAGCACGCCGAACACCGCCGAGATGATCGTGGTGAACAGCAGGATCACCAGCGCCAGGCGCACGGTCATCCATAAGCCCTTGAGCACGAAACCCCAGTTTTCGACCAGAAAATTCATCGAGGCCTCACTGCCGGAAAGGACGTTGCAGGTGGGCCGACAAGCGTCCGGTCAACAGCGCCAGGATCGCCACCAGAAGCAGGTACATCACGCAGATCGCACTGAACATCTCAATCGCCCGGAAATCCGTGGCAATCCTGTCCACCGCGACGAAAGTCAGCTCGGCCAGGCCGATGGCTTGCAGGTACGAGGAGTTCTTCAGCAGCGAAATCGCCGTGTTGAGCACCGCCGGAAGGCTGGTGCGCACGGCAATCGGCAGCGCCACCAGGCAGAAGTAATGACTGGGCTTGAGGCTCAGCGCCATGCTCGCCTCGCGCATCCCGTGCTCCACCGTGGCCAGGCCGCCGCGCATGTTCTCCACCTGATAGGCTCCGGCCCACAACGACAGGCAGAACACCCCCGACCAGAACAGCGACAGCTCAAGGCCTATCGCCGGCAGGCCGTAGAAGATGAAGAACAGTTGCACCAGAATCGGCGTGTTGCGGATCAGCTCCACGTACCCCACCACCAACTGCGACAGCACCGGCACACGCATCACCCGCGCGGCGCCGCCGAGAACGCCGATCAGCAGCGAAAAAACGATGGCCAGCAGCGATACCCGCAGCGTCATCAACACACCGTCGAGCAGCGCCGGCCATTGCGCCCACAAGTAGTTGAAATCGAAATCCATGACGGCGCCCGATCAGAGTTTTTCAGCAGGTTTGGCCTGCTCGAAGACGCTCAGGTAGTAACTCTGGATGTTCTCGGGCACATACTGGCGCACCCATCCGCCAAACAGCTTCTCTTCGTGCATTTTCGCAACCGCCGCGCTGAGGTAATCGCGCCATTGCTCGTCGTTCTTGCGCACCCCGATGGCGGCGTCGGAAATCTGGAACGGCTCGTTGATCAGCCGCGCATCGCTGTCATTGGCGGCGACCACCACCAGCGTCGCGGCATCGTGGGTATAGGCATCGGCACGCCCCTGACGGAAGGTCTGCAGGGCATCGGCGGCGCTGTTCATGCGCAGCGTCTTGACCTCGGGCATGTGGTCTTCGAACCACTTGGCCTGCACCGAACCCTTCAATGTGGCCAGGGTCTTGCCGTTGAGGTCCTTGATCGATTTGATCGGGCTGTCTTTCTTCACCACCACGTCACTGGCCCCCCAGCGGTAAGGCGTGGTGAAGTCGATTACTCGCTGACGTTCAGGCGTCACCCCCAGGGTCGCGATGAGGAAGTCGACCTTGTGCCCCAGTAGTTGCGGCACTCGGTTTTCGGCGGTGACGCAGGTGAACGTCACCTTGTCTTTGGAGCCCAGTGCCCACAATGCGATCTGCTTTGACATCTCCACCTCAACCCCCGCGAACTCGCCACTGCCGTCCTGGAAACCGTACGGCGGCTGGTCGCAGCGCACCCCGGCACGCAGTTGCCCGGCGTCTTTTATTTCATCCGGCACGGCGGGTAGATCAGCGGCGTGGACTTGCGCCAGACTCGCCAGGGACACGCAAGAGATAGCCAGCGCACGGGAGAGAAAATTCAACGAAAACGACATGATGCCTCCTGGTTTACTACCAGCACGGCGCCGCACGATGCGACGCCACGCAACGATTACAAGGGCAGAGAGCAGCGAGAAAATCCGGCGCGGTGGTGCAGATGCCACTGCGCTTGAACATCGCGTCCGTCTGTGCGGAAGCGTCGATGGCGAAAACAGTTATAAAGCCTCTGGCTCATGCCAACAAATGACAATACATTGGTCACCCATACCGAATTGATATGGCCTGCCATGAACTTCAAACAAGTCGAAGCCTTTCGCGCCGTGATGTTGAGCGGCTCGATGACCGCAGCCGCCGAGTCGCTGCACACCTCGCAACCCAACATCAGCCGCCTGATTGCGCAGCTCGAGCGCAACAGTGGCTTCAAGTTGTTCGAGCGCGTGGGTGGCCGTCTGCTGCCAACGGATGAAGGCGCGGCGTTGTTCGCCGATGTGGAGCGGGCCTTCATCGGCCTGCAAAGCCTGGAAAAGTCGGCGCAGAACATCCGCCGTGGCGGCACCGGCCAGCTGCGCATTGCCGCTGTGCCATCGCTGTCGCTGACCCTGTTGCCCAAGGTCATCCAGCGCTTTCGCCAGGAGAACCCGCAGGTGGCGATTTCCATCCACACCACTGACTCGCCCATGGTTGCGCACTGGGCAGCGTCGCAGTTCTGTCACCTGGGCCTGGCGTCGTATGTGGGTGAAGAAATGCCCGGCGTGCGCACTCAGAAGATCTGCGATGTGCCTGGGGTGTGCGTGTTCCCCAAAGGCCATCGGCTCGGGCTGCTGGCGTCGGTGGGACCGGAGGATCTGGATGACGAGGAATTTATATCGCTGTCACTGAACGACGGCTCGCGCACCCGCGTCGATCGGGTGTTCGCGGGGGACAAGGAGCGTCGCAAGCTGAACCTGGAGACACCCTACGCAGCGACGGTGTGCTCGCTGGTAGCACTGGGACTGGGGGTGAGCATCGTCAGCCCGATGGTGGCGCTGGAGTACCTGCACATGGGCATCGAAACCCGCCCGTTTCGTCCGCACATCCGCTTCTCGACGTATCTGCTGCTGCCCGAGGACCGACCGCAAAGCCTGCTGAGTCAGCGCTTTGGCGTGCTGATCCATGAAATGCTCACCGAGGCGAGCAAGGAATGGCAGGTGTAGCAGGGTCTGAAGTATCACGGTCGTTATAGGAGCCGGCTTGCTGGCGAAGACAATCGGTCGACGATGGCGATATCGATTGGCATACCGCTTTCGCCAGCGAGCCGGCTCCTACAGGATATCGCGCATCGGGTTCAAATCCCGCTCAGCGCCAGGTCCATCGCAAAGTAGGTGAAGATCAGGTCCGCGCCGGCACGCTTGATCGCGCCCAGGCTTTCGCGCACCACTCGCCCTTCGTCGATGGCACCGGCCTGGGCACCGAACTTGATCATCGCGTATTCGCCGCTGACCTGGTACGCCGCCAGTGGCAGGTTCGAGGCCTCACGGATATCACGAATGATGTCCAGATAAGCGCCCGCCGGTTTGACCATCAAGGCGTCAGCGCCCTCGGCTTCATCCAGCAACGATTCGCGCACGGCCTCGCGGCGGTTCATCGGGTTCATCTGGTAGCTCTTGCGGTCACCCTTGAGCGCCGAACCGCCCGCTTCGCGGAAAGGCCCATAAAGCGACGAGGCGAACTTGGTCGAGTACGCCATGATCGGCGTCTGGGTGAAACCGGCAGCATCCAGCGCAGCGCGGATGGCCCGCACCTGTCCGTCCATCGCAGCAGACGGCGCAATCACGTCGGCGCCGGCACGTGCGGCCATGACCGCCTGCTTGCCAAGGTTTTCGATGGTCGCGTCGTTGTCGACCTGGGCACCGTGCATCACGCCGCAGTGACCGTGGTCGGTGTATTCACAGAAACAGGTATCGGACATCACGATCATTTCCGGCACGGCGGCCTTGATGGTCCGCGAGATCCGCGACACCAGCCCGTTTTCCTGCCAGGTGTCACTGCCGGACGCATCCAGGTGATGGGAGACGCCGAAGGTCATGACCGACTTGATCCCGGCGCGGGCATAACGCTCGATTTCCTGAGCCAGCTTCGACTCGGGGATACGGCTGACGCCCGGCATGCTGTTGATTGGCACGAAGTCGTCGACTTCCTCTTCGACGAAGATCGGCAGCACCAGATCGTTCAGGGTGAATTCGGTTTCCTGGAACAGCGCACGAAAGTTTTCGTTGCTGCGCAGGCGACGGGGACGAGCGGCGGGAAACACACTGGACATGGCAGTTCCTGAAAAAAATCCGAAAAACCCCCGGACGGCAGGTGCCCGGGCGGTATCAATGGCGCGAAGCTTATGCCTGCTGCGTGTTCGATTCAAATATCAGGGCGATAAAGATAATTGTCGATCAGGCAACAATGCGCCAGCAATGGGACCTATCGTCGCAGGAACCGACCCGCCGTATGGGCCGGTGCGCATCACACGGCCCACCGTCAAACGGCGGGCAAACTGCTTGAACCTTCCCCCAGTTCGCGCTGCATCAGCACGGTGTCGAGCCAACGACCGTGCTTGAAACCCACCGATTCGAACACCCCGACCGTACGAAAACCGTGGCGCTGATGCAGCCGAATCGAGGCAATGTTTTCACTGTTGCCGATGACCGCGACCATCTGCCGGCGGCCACCCTCGGTGCAGCGCGCGATGATCAGGCCCAGCAGCGCCTGGCCGATGCCCAGACCGCCCAGGCCGTCACGCACATAGACCGAGTCCTCGACGGTAAAACGATAGGCCGGGCGCGGTCGGTACAGCGTCGCATAGCCATAGCCCACCACTTCACCGTCGCGCTCGGCGACCAGATAAGGCAATCCGTGACTGCGCACGTCAGCGAGGCGCTGGAGCATCTGCGCCAGGGTCGGCGGCTCCAGTTCGAAACTGGCTGTGCCATGAATCACGTGCTGGGCATAGATCGCCCGCACGGTGGGCATGTCGTCTTCATGGGCGTCGCGCAGGATCAGGTCTTGGGTCATGTGGCTTCTTCTTGATAATCAATGGACAGCGTTCAACCAAACTGCAGACCGCTCCAGCTAATCTTTAGCAGTCCGGCTTACCGGCGGCAGCAGTTATAAACACCCTACCGCCGGCAAGCCGTAGGGCTACACGGAGTTCAGCAATACGCGGCGCAATGATGCCGTTCGTCGCAATCAAAACAAAGCTATGATCCGTCATCCTCAGCATAAGTAAAACTTTGCCATGCAACGGCTTAACCTTAACCATCTGCACACCTTCGCCCAGGTCATCCAGCACGGCAGCTTTTCTGCTGCCGCCCAACGACTGGGACTGACTCAGCCCGCCGTCAGCTTGCACATTCGCCAACTCGAAGCACGCCTGAACCTGCGCCTGATCGAACGCGTCGGCAAGCGCATCAAGCCTACCTCGGCCGGCAGCACCCTGCTCGAGCATATAGGGCGCATTGACGCGGTGGTCGAGGACGCTCTGCTCGACCTGTCCAGCCATGCCCAGGGGGTCGCCGGCCAGGTCGTCATTGGCACCGGCGCCACCGCCTGCATCCACCTGTTGCCGCCGCTCCTGCAAGTCCTGCGGCGACAGTTTCCGGCGCTGGATGTACGGGTCAGTACCGGCAATACCGATGGCATTTTGCGTGCAGTCGAGGAAAATCGCCTGGACCTTGCACTGGTCACGCTGCCAGCAGGCGGGCGCAGCCTGTCAGTCACACCGCTGCTGGATGACGAGTTCGTGGCGATCTTCAGCCATGAGCAGCAGGACCTGCCAGCCGTTATCACGGCCCAGGCCCTGGGCGACTGGCCGCTGGTGGTGTTCGAAGCCGGCAGCAGTACCCGATTACTGATCGATGAGTGGTACCTGCAGGCCGGGTTGCGGGTCAAACCGGTGATGGAACTGGGCAGTATTGAGGCGATCAAGGAGCTGGTCGCCGCAGGCCTGGGTTACAGCATCGTGCCACGCATGGCGGTGGCCGCAGAACATCATCGACGGGGTTTGCAGGTGCATGCGCTGATGCCACCGCTGCGGCGGACTCTGGGGGTCGTCCTGCGCCAGGACAAGCCGCTGGGCAAAGCCTTGCGCCAGGTACTGCACGCGCTGCAGACGCTGGCGCCCTGATTGGGTTTAGAATGCCGCCCTTTCTCACTGCAGACCTGCCGCCCACCGATGAACTCCGACGCGCTCGACACCCTCAACCAACACCTGCTTGCCGCCCTGGCCCCTGCTCCGGGCGAAACCCGCCGCCTGTTTCACGGTCGGGGCCGACGCTGGCCGGGCCTGGAGCAACTGACCGTCGACTGGATGCAAGGCGTGGTGCTGGTGTCACTGTTCAAGGAACCGGCAGGCGAAGAGCTTGAGGCGTTAAAGGGTCTGCTGCTGAACCTGGTACAGACTGCAACGTGGAAGGCTTGTCAGGGGCACACCCTGCTGCTGCAGCACCGCTACCTGCCCGACAGCCAGACCGAGGCCCTGTTGGGCGAAGTCCTGGACGAATGGACCCTCACCGAAGGCGGGCTGCGCTATCTGGTTGATTTTGGCAAGAAACAGAACACCGGGCTGTTCCTTGACATGCGCTACGGCCGCGACTGGGTGCGCGCCAACGCCTCGGGCAAACGCGTCCTCAACCTGTTCGCCTACACCTGCGGTTTTTCCGTCGCAGCCATCGAGGGCGGCGCGGATTTCGTGGTCAACCTGGACATGTCCCGCGCGGCACTGAGCCGTGGCCGCGACAACCATCGTCTTAACGGCCATGACCTGAACAAGGTCAGCTTTCTGGGGCATGAGCTGTTCAAATCCTGGGGCAAGGTGAAAAGCGGCGGGCCGTATGATCTGGTGATCATCGACCCGCCATCGTTTCAGAAAGGCAGCTTCCTGTTGACCAAGGACTACCAGCGCGTGCTGCGCAAATTGCCGGAATTACTCAGCGCCCAAGGCACGGTGCTGGCCTGCATGAATGACCCGGCGATGGGCGAGGATTTCCTGATCGAGGGCGTGATGCGCGAAGCGCCCGGGTTACGCTTCGAACAGCGACTGGACAACCCGCCGGAGTTTGCCGATGTCGAGCCGTTGGGCGGACTGAAAGCGCTGGTGTTTCGGCAGTGAGGCTGAACACTGTGGCGTAGCAGCACGGCTTGCCGGCAATGGCGTCCTCCAGACCGCTGTCGTCGGCAAGCCAGAGGGCTGCAGAAAAAGCAGCGACGAGCGATAAGACCAAGCTGCAAGAAAAGGCATGCACGCGCGATTGCTACCTGTCATCACCGTTTCGGCCAGGTCGCAACAAACGTAGGACATTTCCTTGTCTTTCGATGAAATGTCCTGATCTGCTGAGGAGTACGGACAGCGGTATGGTCCAGTTTTTATATTGCCGATCCTTTCTCTTGAGGTTCGGCCCCCATGAGTGGTCCCTACGCGTTCATCAACGACAAGCACCAGCACTATTCCACGATCAAACTCAGCTTGCACCTCAGCCCTGATGCCGCCTTCAAATTCGACACGGTGAACATTCATCTGCGTGATCAATGGGTGACGCCCGGCCAGATCGTGATCATTCCTGACACCCACTCAATCTCCTGCACCGCACAGGAGGCCCGCATGATGGAAGCCGCCCGCGTTGTCAGTCGCGCGTTTGGACACAGCGGCGAGGACGTTGGAACTTTAGTCGTTCAGAACTATGACTTGCTGCAGAGTCTGCTCGGTTATTCCGGACTTCTGATCGACAGTGCAGGCGGTTCGTGGGCCAGGCACTTGGATGGGGTCATCAACACGCTGAACGAGATCAACCGTGATCACAAGCTCTACTTGCGCCGGGGAACGCCCATTGCGCGAGTAGAGTTTCTAAACAGACGGCAAGTGTTGTTTCAAACACTGGATACTCAACTGGCCGGCATGGCTCGTTATGGCGCTGGTCTGCGTAACCGAGGTTCCATCAAAAAAATGCTCGGCATTTCAACCCGCAGCTACATGCACAACGGCACGATCAAAGGCTATGCGCAGAAAATCAACGGGATGTCCCGCACTGCGAAGTTTTTGAAGAATGGAACCTACGTCGGGTGGGGATTGACGACGACAGCAAGTGCCATAGAAGTTCAGCAGGCGTGCTCAAGAGGACGCGCAGACGTGTGTACTCGCGCGAAATATGTGGAAGCCACTAAGCTGGCCGGGAATATCGCCCTTGGTAGCTATGGGAGCGCTCTGGGCGTAACGGCTGGCACCTGGACATGCGCTGTGGTGCTTGGGGCGCCTACGGTATGAACCGGCGCCATCGCATGTGCCGTAATCGGTATGGCCGCTGGTGGTCTCATCGGAGGTACCGCCGGTGAGGCCGCGGGTGAACGGGTCGGCGACAAGCTTTACGAGGCAGTGGGAAAATGACGCTTCTCGAATCCGTGGCTGTTACTATTTTTGCGATTAATATCCTGAACTTTCCGATACTGGTGTTCATGGCAAAACGCTCCATTGAAACCACCGATATTTTGCTGAAGCACAGTCCAATCATTGAACGACTTGATCAGTTTGCCGGACGCACACATTTAAACAGCCAACTCAGCAGGATGTTACTGCTGAGCATGGCCTTGATTTGCGAGCCAATGCTCAGAAAGAAAGCGCTTTTTGATCCTGTCGAGTTGCGAGCTTTTCCGCGACGAACCTTTTACTGGATACAAATCCCCTCCCTGATTGCGACGAGCTCTTTTGTGATCACCCTCCTTTGGTGGCTTACGACACGTTTTCGTTAGTCATGCATTAGCTCAGGGTTCGTCATCGCTCGAGACGGTTAAATGCTGCTCCTTTTGTCTTCAAACACCTGCGGAGGCCGGCGCAGCACCGCATCGAACGGATTGATCTTCTTGGTGATCGCCGCGTGATGAGGATCTTAATGTCTGGCCCGGCACGCTTGGCAGTGGATTCGACGCCGCTCGCGCTGGCACCGCCGTGGCGCTACAGGGTTTAGCGCGTTAAACATCACTAATACACGATTTGTTTCAACTATCCCCGCCCGTCACAGTCACACAAAGAACGCAAGCTACCTTCCACTCGTTTAAAGAGGCCGGATGAGTTTCATTCTTTGCATGACCGTGTTTGGTGTCCTGCTGATGCTGCTGGCACTGACCTCCTCTTATCTGCGCTGGCTGCCGGTGACGACTTCAGCGGTGTGCCTGGCGTTTGGTGCCTGCATCGGCCCTTGGGGCCTGGACCTGGTGCATCTGGACGTGCGTGAGGCGCGCCACTGGCTGGAGCGTCTGACCGAAATCGCAGTGCTGTTTTCGCTGTTCAATACTGGCATCAAGCTGCGCCTGCCGCTGCACCGCAAAGCCTGGCATTCGGCCTATCTGCTGGCTGTGCCGGTGATGCTCGCCAGCATCGTCGGGGTGTGCCTGGTCGCCCATTATCTGTTTGATCTGTCCTGGGCGGTGGCGCTGCTGCTGGGGGCCATGCTCTCGCCCACCGACCCGGTGCTGGCCGGGCTGGTGCAGGTGAACAATGCACAGGATTTCGATCGGGTGCGTTTTGGCCTCTCCGGCGAGGCAGGCTTGAACGACGGTACGGCCTTTCCCTTCGTCATCTTCGCCCTACTGTTCATCGGCCATGGCCCCGCCGATTTCAGCTGGGTCCAGGGCTGGCTGCTGAAAAACCTGCTGTGGGGCGTGCCTCTCGGGCTTCTGATCGGCTACGGCCTGGGGCGCGGTGTGGGCCACCTGATGATCTACCTGCGGATCAAAAACGCTGACAGCACCAGTTCGCCCAACGACTTCCTCGCGCTGGCCTTGATCGCGGTTGCCTACGTGGTTGCCGAAGGGCTGGGTGCGTTCGGATTTCTTTCGGTGTTCGCCGCAGGCCTGGGTCTGCGTCAGGCCGAGGTACGGACCACGCGTTCGGAGGTTCCCGCCGAGCACCTGGCCAAGCCGGTGCTGGGGCACATGCAGGCCGAACCTGAAGCCGCCATCGCCTCCAATCTTCAGGATCTGAGTCAACCGCAGCTCGCAGCCGGGGTGATGATGGGCGACATGCTGGTGTTCGGCAGTCTGGTGGAACGGGCCATGGAAGTGCTGCTGATCACCCTGCTTGGCGCCGCCATCGCCTTCTACTGGGACTGGCGAGCGATTGGCCTGGGCCTGGCGTTGTTCTGCGTGATCCGCCCCTTGAGCGTCTGGCTGTTGATCAGCGGGAATCTACTGACCCGCCCGCAAAAGGCGCTGGTCGGCTGGTTCGGGATTCGCGGCATCGGCACGCTTTATTACCTGTGCTACGCGCTGTCCCATGGATTGCCGGCGGACACCGTGCACACCACCATCGGCCTGACCCTGTCGGTGGTCGCGCTGAGCATTCTGCTGCACGGGGTCAGCATCCAGCCATTGCTGGAGCGCTACGAGCGCAGCATGCATGACCGCGCCGACGACTCGCCCTAGGCGTGGCAGTTTGACGCGCGCCGCTGGTCCTGCAGCGCAAGCCAGGCGGCTGCTGTCCGACGCAGAATTGAATCACGGGAACTGCGACGATAGACCGCATCGATCATTTCATCGGAACAAGCGATTGGACGCTCTACATCCGGATCGGTAGCTTGCTCATCAACTGATCAGGTCTTTGCGCGGCGCTTCTGAGTCGCAGCAAAAAACCACGGATCACTGCCTTCATATGGACCTGCCGTCGTGTCAGCCGACACGCTTGCGCACCAAGACCGGACTCTTGCAACCCATTCATATCTGCGTGGCCCGGCCTTGTGTCGAAGTGCCAGCCACTGTGCGCGAGTCCAGAAAAAACATGTCCATCAATACGCCGCAACAGATCGCTGAGCTCACCATCGAAGCCGGTGTGAAGAAATCCCACCTGCCCGCCCTGTCGATTCTGGTGCTGGGCTTTCTGGCCGGTGCCTTCATTGCCCTGGGTTTCCTGCTGGACATCCATGTCAGCACCATGATCCCCGGCCCATGGGCGTCTCTTGGCAATCTGCTGGGCGCCGCGGTGTTCCCGATCGGGCTGATACTGGTCATCCTCGCCGGGGGTGAATTGCTCACCGGCAACATGATGAGCCTGCCGACAGCGCTGTTCGCCGGGCGCATCTCGCTCGGCGCCGTGGCGCGCAATTGGGTGCTGGTGACGTTCGCCAACCTGCTCGGCGCCCTGTTCATCGCCTACTTTTTCGGCCACGTGCTGGGCCTGACCGAGGGTGCCTACCTGGCCAAGACACTGGCCATCGCCAAGGCCAAGGTCGGTGCCGACTTCAGCCAGGCATTCATTTCCGGGATTGGCTGCAACTGGCTGGTGTGCCTGGCGGTGTGGCTTTCGTACGCCAGCAAGGACGTCACCGGCAAGATCCTCGGCATGTGGTTTCCGATCATGGCGTTCGTGGCCATCGGCTTTCAGCATGTGGTGGCGAACATGTTCGTGATTCCCGCAGCGATCTTCGCCGACGCCCTGAGCTGGGCGCAGTTCGTCGAAAACTTTTTCGCCGTATTCCTGGGCAATGCCGTCGGCGGCGCGATTTTCGTCGGGCTGGCGTACTACGTGTCATATTCCAAGACGCTACCGGCCTCGGCAAACAGTGAAAATGCTGCCATGATCGAGCAGCCGGTCAGCCAGAAAATTTAACGAGCCCCTCCTTGGATTGTCCCAGGGTCATATGGGTGCACCGCTTCTGCCACGTTATATGCTGTCGAGAGAATCAATGTCAGATCGAGTCCTGATAGACGGGTATTCACGCAAAGTCGATTACGTTCGTATGTCGGTGACCGATCGCTGCGACTTTCGCTGCGTGTACTGTATGGCGGAGGACATGACCTTTCTGCCGCGCCAGCAGATCCTGTCCCTGGAGGAGATCCAACAGATTGCCGAACGCTTCGTTGCCCTGGGCACGAAAAAGATTCGCCTGACCGGCGGCGAGCCGCTGGTGCGTGCCGGGATCGTCGGTCTGTGCAAGAACATCGCAGCCCTGCCCGGCCTGCGCGAACTGTGCATGACCACCAACGGCTCGCAACTGGAAAAACTCGCAGCACCATTGTTCGAGGCCGGGCTCAAGCGACTGAACATCAGCCTCGACAGCCTGGATCCCACCCGCTTCAAGGAGCTGACCCGTACCGGTGATCTGAGTAAGGTCATCGCCGGCATTGACGCGGCCAACGCGGCGGGATTCATCCACACCAAGCTCAATTGCGTGGTCATGCGAGGGCGCAACGATCACGAAATCAACGATCTGGTGGCCTTCGCCATCGACCGCGGCCTGGACATCACCTTCATCGAAGAGATGCCGCTGGGCGTCATCAGCGAGCACAGCCGCGCCGAATCGTTTTTCTCCAGCGACCAGGTGCGCGACAAGATCGCCGAGCGCTACACCCTGATCAACTCCACCGAATCGACCCAGGGGCCGTCGCGCTACTGGCGTCTGGCCGAAGCGCCGGGCATCCGCGTCGGCTTCATCTCCCCCCACAGCCACAACTTCTGCGCCACCTGCAATCGCGTGCGCGTCACCGTCGAAGGGCGACTGTTGCTGTGCCTTGGTAACGAGCACTCGGCCGACCTCAAAGCGGTCCTGCGCGCCAACCCAGGCCAGCCGGAAAAGCTCGAAAACGCCATCATCAACGCCATGAAGCTCAAGCCCTACAAGCACAATTTCGAAATCAACGACGACGTGCAAGTGGTGCGATTCATGAACATGACAGGCGGCTGACAAGCCCATCCCCCTGCCCTGTAGCCGTCCGCTTGCCGCAGCGCGACTTCAAGACCGCTGCCGCCGGCAAGCCGTGCGGCTTCAGCGTGATCGTAGACGCGGAGCGTCAGGTGCGTCGTTACCACGCGGAGCGTGGGAACGATCAGGTGATTGATGGCGGACCCCGATTTCCCGCACATACCCCCCTTGTAGCCGTCCGGCTTGCTGGCGGTGGCGATTTCAAACCCGCTGCCGCCGGCAAGCCGTGCGGCTTCAGCGTGATCGTAGACGCGGAGCGTCAGGTGCGTCGTTACCACGCGGAGCGTGGGAACGATCAACGACGACGTGCAAGTGGTGCGCTTCATGAACATGACAGGCGGCTGACAAGCCCATCCCCCTGCCCTGTAGCCGTCCGGCTTGCCGGCGGTGGCGATTCAAAGGCCGCCGTCGGCAGACGCTGCGGCTAGGACAGGTCGAGGATAGCTGCCTCACTCGCCTTGCTTTCTCTGCGCAAGCGGCTGAACCACAAGTACACCACTGGCGTGGTGTACAGCGTCAGCAGTTGGGAGACCGCCAGGCCACCGACGATCGCGATGCCCAACGGCTGGCGCAGCTCTGCGCCGGCGCCGTGGCCGAACGCCAGAGGAACGGCCCCGAGCAGCGCGGCCAGCGAGGTCATCAGGATCGGACGCAGGCGCAGCAGGCATCCTTCGCGTACCGCTTGTTGCGGCGACAGGCCGCGGTGTTCGGCTTCCAGGGTGAAGTCGACGATCATGATCGCGTTCTTCTTGACGATACCGATCAGCAGGATGATGCCGATCATTCCCAGCACTGACAGATCCTGACCACACAGGATCAACGCCAGCAGCGCGCCGAATCCGGCCGACGGCAAGGTCGAGATGATCGTCAGTGGATGAATCGCGCTTTCGTACAGCACGCCAAGAACGATGTACACCGTCAGGATCGCTGCCAGAATCAGCCAGGGTTGGGTCTTGAGCGAGTCTTGAAAGGCCTGGGCTGTGCCCTGGAAACTGCCAATGACGCTGTCCGGTAGCGCTGCCTGCAGGGAGGCCTGTTGAATCGCCGTCACCGCCTCGCTCAGGGCATGCCCGGGGGCAAGGTCGAACGACAGCGTGATCGACGGGAACACGCCCTGATGGTTGATGACAATCGGCATCTGCTGATACTCGATGCTGGCCAGCAGATTGAGCGGCACCAACGACCCCGAGCTTGAGCGCACGTACAGGTGGCTCAAGGTCGAGACCGACAACTGCCACTGCGGATCGACCTCCAGAATCACATGATTCTGGTCCAGCTGAGTGAACATGGTCGCGACCTGGCGCTGACCGAAGGCGTCGTAGAGCACATCATCGATCGCCTGAACCGTGACCCCCATGCGTGCCGCCGTCGCCCGATCGATCAGCAGCGTCGCCTGGGAAATCGCGCGCTGCTGATCAGAGGTCACGTGCTGCAACTGCGGCAGTTTTTTCAGCGCGTCCAGCAGCACCCCGCTCCAGTGATCAAGCTCCAGGCTGTCCGGGTCCTGCAAGGTGTACTGGTACTGGGTCTTGCTGGCCCGGCCGCCGATCTGGATATCCTGGTTGGCCTGGAGGAACAACTTGATACCGTCCACCTTGTCCAGCTGTGGCTGCAGGCGAGCAATCACTTGTTGCGCAGACGCCGTGCGTTCGCTGAAGGGCTTGAGGTTGACCATGACCCGCCCCTGGCTGATGGTCGGGCTGGGGCCGACCCAGGAATACACCCTGGCGACATCCGGATCCTGCCCGACGACCGCCACCAGCCGGGCTACCTGTGCACTCATGGCCTTGGGTGAAATGTCCGGCGCAGCCTCGGCGATGCCGGTAATCAGGCCGTTATCCTGCTGGGGAAAGAAGCCTTTGGGGATGTACACATACAGCGCCGCGGTGGCCAATACGGTGGCCAGCGCCATCGCCAGGGTGATGCGCTGGTGGCCCAGCACCCAATCCAGGCTGCGCTCGTAGCCATCATGGACCGCCTTCAATACCCGCTCGCAGGCCCGGGAAAACCGCCCCTGGGTGGCAGCGTCTTGATGCTTGAGCAGCCAGCCGCAAAGCATCGGCGTGATGGTCAGGGAGACCACGCAGGACATCAGAATCGCCACGCTGACGGTCACCGCGAACTCGCGCATCAGGCGACCGACAATCCCTCCCATCAGCAGGATCGGCAGAAACACGGCAATCAGCGACACCGTCATCGAGACAATCGTGAAGCCCACCTCGCGCAAGCCCTCGGCGGCGGCCTGCATGTTCGATTTGCCCATTTCCAGGTGGCGAACGATGTTTTCCATCACCACGATGGCGTCGTCCACGACAAACCCCACGGCGATGGCCAGCCCCATGATCGACAGATTGTCCAGGCTGTAGCCCAGCAGGTACATGACCGCGAAGGTGCCCACCAGCGACAGCGGGATGGTCATGGCCGGGATCAGCGTCGCCGTCGGCTTGCGCAGAAACAGGAAAATCACGATGACCACCAGCGCCACGGACAACAGCAAGGTGAATTGCACGTCGTTGACCGACGCTTCGATGGTCTGCGTGCGGTCGCCCACCACCTGCACCTGTACGTCCCTGGGCAGCGAAGCGGTCAGGCTCGGTAACTGCGCCTTGATGTTCTGGATCGTCGACAGCACGTTGAAGCCTGGCTGTTTATGGATGTCGACGATGACCGTCGACTGATCGCCAATGATCGCCGACTGCTGGGTGTCCTCAGCGCCGTCGATCACCCGCCCCAGATCCCCCAGCTTGATCGGCACGCCGTTCCTATAGGCAATGACCTGCTCGCGGTAGCCTTTGGGATCAAGCAACTGGTCGGTGGCGCCAAGCGTGACCGAGCGGTATTGGCCGTCGAGGCTGCCCTTGGGCTGATCCAGGGTACTGCTGCCGATGACGCTGCGCACATCCTCCAGGGTCAGGCCGCGGGCCGCCAGGGCGTCCGGATCGATCTGGATACGCACCGCTGGCTTCTGTTCACCGTGGAAGTCCACCAGGCCCACGCCCGGCATCTGCGACAGCCGCTGGGCAATGTAGTTATCGGCATACAGGTCCAGTTGTGGTAGCGCCCGCACCGGCGAAGTCACCGCCAGCGACAACACCGTGCCCTCTGCCGGGTTGACCTTGTTGAAGGTCGGCGTGCTGGTCATGGTCTTGGGCAGATTGGGCGTCGCCGTGTTGATCGCAGTCTGTACGTCCTGAGCCGCGCCATCGATATTGCGCGACAGGTCGAACTGCAAGACGATCTGGGACTTGCCGGCGGCGCTGGTGGAGGTCATCGAAGTGACCTGAGGCACCGCTGCGAATGCCCGCTCCAGTGGCGTCGCGACGGACGAAGCCATGGTCTCGGCGCTGGCCCCGGAGAGTTTGGCCGTGACCTGGATGGTGGGGAAATCCACGGTCGGCAATGGCGCCACCGGCAGCTGGAAATAGGCGAAGCCGCCCAGCAGCAGCACGCCCAGCGCCAGCAGGCACAGGCCAACGCGGTGGTGAATCAGACCCGACAGTCCGTTCATCGACGCGCCTCCAGGTTGACCACTGTCTGATCCGCTGGCTTCGCTTGCGCGGTATTGCCGTCGGTTGTCACCGACGCCACCACCACCCCGGGTGCGATGCGCGACTGGCCCTGTACCACCACGGTTTCGCCAGGGTTGAGCCCGTCACGAATCCATTGCTGGCCGTTGACCACGACGGCGGCGTCCACCTGCCGTGGCTGAACCCGCTGGTCGCTGCCGACCACATACACATAACGACCTTTGGCGCCGTCCTGCACCGCCGTTGCCGGCACCACCGTGGCGTCACGCTGTGTGGTGACCAGCAGCCGCGCACTGACCAGCTCCCCCGGCCATAACTGGCTCTGGCCGTTGTCGAACTCGGCCTTGAGCTGGATCTGACCGGTCGCCGCCGACACCTGACTGTCGATGAAACTCAGGTGTCCGCTGGCGATTTTCTGCTTGCCGTCACGGGTCATCGCCACCACTTGCAGCGCCTGACGGGCGTTTTCCTGAAGAATGCGTGGCAGTTCGTCCTGGGACACGGCAAAGGCCACACTGATCGGGTTCATCTGAGTGAGGGTGACCAGGCCGGTCGCTTCCGAGCCATGCGCGATGGCGCCGACGTCCAGCAGGCGCTGCCCGGTCCGGCCGGTCAGCGGGGCGGTGACGGTGGTGAAGCCCAGTTGCAGACGGGCATTGTCCAGCGCCGCCTGATCGGCCTGAACCGTGGCCTGCTGTGCGGCCAGTTGCGCGCGGTATGTGTCGACGTCCTGGGTGGGACCCGCTTTGGCGGCAGCGAGGTTGACCGCGCGCTCAAGGTTGACCCGCAGATTGGCCAGTTGCGCCTGGTCCTTGGCCACCATCGCCTGTGCCTGGGCCACCTGGGCCTGATAGACCCGCGGATCGATCTGCGCCAGAGGGCTGCCTGCGGTGACCATCTGGCCCTCATCGAACAGCACCTTCTGCAGCTCACCGTCGACCCGGACCCGGACGTTGACCGTATTGAGCGCCTGTACGCTGCCGATCGCGTCGACCCAGATCGGCAAATCCTGGCGCTGCGCCTGCTGCATTTGCACGGGCACCGCGCTGTCAGGTTTGACGGCGACAGCGGTCAGCGATTTGCCGGTCCAGAAGAGGCGTGCCGTAACGGCCACGGCAATCAGCACAAGCACCACAACAATGAGCCGCAGCGGGCGTCGCGAGTGAGTCTGGCCGGGAGTTGAGCTCATGGGTGGTTTGCCTGAACAGAAGTTGATGAGGACGTCGCCGGGATCACGCTGGCGGCGATGTTGGCGGCGCAAAAGTCGCCGCCCAGGGCGCGGAACAGACCGACGGCGGCCTGAAGGTGCAGCAGCCGCACCTGCAGCAAGGTGTCTTCGGCCTGGTATTGCGTACGCTCGACGATCAGCAGGGTCTGAAAATCGGTCGATCCCAGTCGGTAGCGCACCTGCGCCAGGCGCGCGGCTTCACGGGCCGAATCCACGGCGGCGTGGTTGATCCGGTAGCTGTTATCCAGCTCATGGGCAGCACTGAGCTGGGTTTCGACATCCTGCAGCGCTTCGATCACCGATTCGCGATAGCTGGCGGTCAGTTCCTGGACATGTGCCTTGTCCAGACGCAACTGGCCGCTCAACTGGCCACCGGCAAACACCGGCTGTCCAAGGGTGGTAATGGCGCTCCAGATACCACTGCCGGTGAGTGTGTCGACCCCGCCGAGCAGATCCAGTGACAGGTTCGGCAAGAAGGCCGCACGGGCGACGCCCACGTCGAAGTTGGCCGACTGCAACCGCGCCTCCGCCGCCTGAATGTCCGGGCGCTGGCGCAGCAGACCGACCGGCAGACCAGCACTGGGCTGTGGCACCGGCACTTGCTGCAAACCGCTCTGACCAAGCCTGAACCCTTCAGGCGGCGCGCCAACCAGTATCGCCAGTTGATAGAGCGCCTGATCGCGCTGTTGGCGCAACGTCGGAAGCGCTGCCTGAAAGGTCTGCAAGGCGTTGCGCTGCTGTTCGACCTCAAGGTTGGAGACCGCGCCCTGGCTTGCCTGCACCTGCACCAGATCCAGGACCTGCTCGGCGTCGGTGGCGATCGACTGAGCCAGACGCAGGCGGTCTTGCAGCGACAGCACCTGAAAATAGGCATTGGCGATGTCGGCGCTGAGGGTCATGCGCAGCGTCTGCGCATCGAACACGCTGGCATTGGCCAAGGCTTTGGCCGAGTCCGCGGCAGCGCGCTGCTTGCCCCAGAAATCCACTTCATAGGTCGCTTCGGCGAACACACTGCGTTTTTCGGTGGTGCCGTAATTGTTCTGGCGCTGCGAATTGCCACCCAGCGACAGGATCGGATATTGCCCGGCGCCAACCACCTGGGCCGAGGCGCGGGCCTGATCGATGCGACTGATCGCTGCCTTGAGCGTGTAGTTGTCATCCAGGCCCCGCTGCATCAGGGCATCGAGTTCGGGGCTGTGGAATTCATGCCACCAGGCAGCCCCCGGCCGGGAGTCGCTGGCCGCAGGCTTTTCGGCTGTCCATGCACTCGCCAGCAGCAGGTCCGGCTGATGCCAGGCCGGAACCAGCGAGCACCCGCCAACCAGCAGCATGGCGCCGAACATCACGGACCGGATCGACCGCTGCAGCGTGCACCGAAGAAATAAGGGAGGTGGCGTGCCGACCATACGTAAGCGTGTCTCCAAAACCGGGCGAGGCAATTCTCGTTCTGGTCAGGACACTAACAAGGCCGGCATGGCGCCATGTTCTCCCGCGGATAAACTTTTGTTTAGGTTCAGGCAGTCCGGCTTGCCGACGATCTGCGGCGAACGGGCACGCCTTGCATAGCGGTCCGGCTTGCCGGCGGCCGCGACCTGTAGATCGTCACTGCTGGCAAGCCGTGCTGACAGGGCGTTGTCAACCTGGCGACGCCGCTTCAGGCTCGAGCAGCAAGCGATAGCCGGCGCCCGGTACCGTCTGGATCAGCGAACAGGCAAGCCCGTCATCGAGTTTTCGCCGCAGGCGGTAGATATGCTTGTCGATGACGTTGTCGATCGGATCAAAATCGTAATCCCAGGCCGCCTCCAGCAGCATGCTGCGGGTGACGACCTCGTCGCAGTGGCGCATGAGCTTTTCCAGGATCAACGATTCGCGGTGCTGCAGGGTGATGGTCTTGCCGTCTCGGCTGGCTGTGCGAGAGGCCACGTCCAGCTGCAACCTGCCGGCGCGCAACGCTCCGGAACCGGCCCCCGGTAGTTGATCACGCCCGCGCACCAGGGCATCGAGGCGCGCCAGGACCTCGACGAAGGCATAGGGTTTGGCCAGGTAGTCGTCGCATCCGGCGCGCAAGCCTTCGACACGTTGCGCGGTCGAATCCAGGGCACTGAGCATCAACACCGGCGTGCGGACGCCCTGGCGTCGCAGCGCCTGGACCAGCGAGATTCCGTCGAGCAACGGCAGCTTGCGATCGACGATCAGCACGTCGTGAATGCCCTCCAGCGCCATGTCCAGCCCGCTGCGGCCGTCCTCGACGCTATCGACCACGTGCCCGCTTTCACTCAGGCCGCGCACCAGATACGCCGCCGCACGCGCGTCATCCTCGATTACCAGCACTCTCACAGTCGACTCCTGCCCGGCGAAACTAAACTTTTTTTCAGGTTGGCGCGACCTTTCGGCCATGCTTGCACAGGCACACTATGCCAACAGACTGCGCAAAACACAGCCTCGGCCTGTGGCCACCCCTTGATCATCCATTGTGAAGTGCCCATGACCCACGTATTGGTCGTCGAGGACGACATCGCTACCGCAAGAGAAATCGAAGCAGCGCTTCAGGACCATGGCTTTGAAGTGAGCTGCACCGACAACGGCCGCGATGGCCTGGTCCGAGCCATCAGCGACAGCTACGACATCATCGTCCTGGACCGCATGCTGCCTGGCGCGCTGGACGGTCTGGGCATGCTTACCGCCCTGCGCGCCTCCGGCATCAGCACCCCGGTATTGATTCTCAGCGCCCTGAGCGCCCTGGACGAGCGTGTGCGCGGCTTGCGTGCCGGCGGCGATGACTACCTGACCAAACCTTTCGAATTCATCGAGTTGACCGCGCGCCTGGACGCCCTCGCCCGTCGCCGCAGCGCGCCGAGCGAAGAGCGCGTCAGCCGCCTGAAGGTCGCCAATCTGGAACTCGACCTGCTGCGCCGCAACGTGCGCCGTGGTGAACGGCAGATCGACCTGCTGCCGCGTGAATACGCACTGCTGGAATACCTGGCGCGACATGCAGGCCAGGTCGTGACCCGGACCATGTTGTTCGAAGCCGTGTGGAATTACAGCTACGACGAAAGGACCAATGTCATCGAAGTGCATATGGGTCGCCTGCGGCGCAAGGTCGACGCTGAAGGCGAGGAACAGATGATCCATACCATCCGTGGAGCAGGCTATGTTCTCCGTGCACCTGAGTGAAATCCCGCGCACCATCAGTTTCCGCACGGCATTGATGTCGCTGGCCCTGTTCGGCTTTTCGTTTCTCGGCCTGTTCGGCTACATCTACTGGCAGACCGCGGGTTACCTGACCGCAGAAACCGATGTCGCCCTGCACCGGCAGATCGATAATCGCAGCGCGCAGCCGGCCGACCTGCGCCTGCAGGAAATCCGCAAGCACACCGGTCAGGACATCGAGGGACGCCTGCCCCACAGCCTGTTCGACGCGCAGGGCAAGCTGATCGCTGGCGCCATCGGACAACTGCCCGCCTTCAGCGGCTACGACAAAGGCAATGAGTTTGTCTGGGACAAGGGCCACGGCCATCACCGCCCGGTGCGCTTCATGGTGCATCGCCTGGAAGACGGCCAGACCCTGCTGGCCGCGCAAGACATTCATGACATCCGCGAATTCGACGAACTGCTGGTCAATGCGCTGATATCCGGAGGCTCACTGTTGCTGGTGGTGGGCTTGCTCGGCGCCGTGCTTCTTGGCTATTCGGCCAGGCGTCGGCTCGACACCCTCAGTCGCTCGATCGAACGCATCGTCAAGGGCGAGCTGACCGAGCGTCTGCCGACCCGTGGCAATGGCGACGATATCGACCGCATCGCCACCGTGGTCAACCAGATGCTCGATGAGCTCGAACGGCTGATGAGTGAGGTCAAGGGCGTTTGCGATGACATCGCGCATGACCTGCGCACCCCCTTGACCCGCCTGCTGGCCGGGCTGGAGCGGGCCCAGCGACGCAACCTTCGCGAAGAACAATATGCTGCTGCCATCGACGCCGCGATTGAAGACGCGCGCGGACTGCTCTCGACCTTTCGTGCCCTGCTGCGCATCTCGGAAATCGAAGCCAGCGCGCGGCGCAGCAATTTTGCCCGGATCGACCTCAACCGGATCTGTGAGGACGCCGCCGAGTTCTTCGAGCCGTTGGCCGAAGAAAAGGCCATCCGCTTGCAGTTTTTGCCAAGCGCGGCACCCTGCCTGCTGTTCGGTGATGCGCAGCTGTTGTTCGATGCCACCTGCAACCTGCTCGACAACGCGATCAAGTTTTCTCCCGACGGTAGCCTCGTCAGCCTGCAAGTCATCAGCGACCTGACACGCGCCGGCATACGTGTCAGCGACAACGGCCCAGGCATTCCCGAACCCGAGCGCGATGCGGTATTTCGCCGTCTGTACCGCTCAGAGTCCAGCCGCCACACCGCCGGCAACGGTCTGGGTCTGAGCATGGTCTGGGCCGTGGCCAAGCTGCACGAAATGACCGTGCAAGTGCGCGATGCGCAACCCGGTTGCCAGATCGAACTGGTCGGACTGTCGATGGAAATCGAGCTGCTCAAGCGCGCTTGACGGCGCCCGAGACAAGCCTGTCAGAAAATTCATGTGTCGGGGAAATCAGTGAAATACGCGGCTTCGTACCATGGCCCCGTACTCACGACAAACCCGCTGATACAGCGGCTGACCTTCCCCGAACACTGGAGACACACCCATGAAATCTATCAAGACCCTTCTGATCGTGACCCTGATGACTGCATCGGTTGCTGCCATGGCCGAAGACGGCGGCGATAAGGTGGCCGAGCGCATGGATCAGGCCCGCCAGGTAGCGATGGCGCATTATCAACAACAGCAGGAACACGCCCAGGCCATCGCCGGCACCAAAGTCAAAAACAACGATGTCGAACGCTCGAACTGATCGTTGACCTCAGCCCAGCAACTGACTCACCACCGCTCGCAATTTCCCCGGCTTGACCGGTTTGTTCAGCAGCGGTGCGTTGAGTTTTTGCAGTGAGCGGCGGCACAGATCAGTACGGTCGGCGGTGATCATGACGCAGGGGATGTCCGTGGCGAAATGTTCGCGGATGTGGGCCACCACTTCGCAGCCGAGCACACCGTGGTCCAGGTGGAAGTCGAACAGGATCATCTCCGGCGCACGCTCCTGCAGAACGCTGTAGCAGGATGCCTGATCGGTGGCGATCAGCACCTCGCAGCCCCACTGGCCGAGCAAGGCGGCCATGCTCTCGAGGATGCTGGTTTCGTTGTCCAGCACCAGCAGGCGGCGGCCGGGCAATGGATTACCGGCGCCCGGCAGCTGCTGGGTGACGACGCTGATGGGCACCGGCATCTGCGCCGACAACGGCACATCGATGGCAAACACCGAGCCTCTACCCGGCTGCGAACGCACCTGGATGCGACTGCCCAGAATGCGCCCGATGCGTTCGACGATCGCCAGTCCCAGCCCTACCCCCTTGCGGTCGGCGGCACGTCCGACGTCCAGCTGATTGAACTCCAGAAAAATCGAGTCCAGACGCTCTTCGGCGATACCGCGACCGGTGTCCCAGACCTCGATGCGCAAGCTGTCGCCCCGCTTGCGCGCGCCCAGCAGAATGCTGCCGTGCTCGGTGTAACGGCAGGCGTTGCTGAGGAAGTTACGCAGGATGCGCGTCAGCAGCCGCAGATCGGTGCGGATGGCGAACTGGCCGACTCGCGCGCGCAAAGCCAGGCCGGCTGCTGCCGCCACGGACTGGAATTCCGATACCAATGGCCCAAGCACTTCATCAAGGCGGTACAGATCGATGTCGGGCTGAATCGAGGCGCGGTCGAGCTTGGCGATGTCGAGCAGGTCAGTGAGCAGATCCTCCGCGCCTTCCAGGGCCTGATGGGTGCGTTCGACCAGGGTCTGCTCGGCGACCGGCAACGTGCGTTCGCGCAGGGTTGAAATCAATAACCGCGCAGCGTTCAGCGGCTGCAACAGGTCATGGCTGGCGGCGGCCAGGTATTTGTCCTTGCTGTGGTTGGCGGCCTCGGCGGCATCCCGTGCCTCGCGCAGGTCATGTTCGATCTGCTCGCGCTGGGCGATCTGCTGTTGCAGGTTGCAGTTGGCATCGAGCAACTCGTCGGTGCGCGCCGCGACCCGCAATTCCAGCTCGTCGTTGAGCTCTTGCAGGCGTTGCTGGGCCAGTTTGCGCTCGGTGATGTCGGCGACGAAACCTTCGAACAGCCCGTCTTCACCGGGCTTGAGCAGCAGGTTCATCAACACATCCAGATAACTGCCGTCCTTGCGCCGCAAGCGGGTCTCATAGCCTTGCAGGCTGCGCTCGCGCTGCAACACCTGGGCAATGGCATTCATCTCCACCCGCCCCCCGATGAACAGCGTGCTGGCCAGATCATCGAGAGACGACAGCACTTCGCGCTCGTCTCGGTAGCCAAGCATCCGCGCCAGGGCCGGATTGGTGGCGCGCAAACCTTCGTGCAGGCTGGCCTGGAAAATCCCATGCACGGCGTTTTCGAACAGCCATTTATAGCGGTTGCGCTCCGTCTCCAGCTCAGCCAGGCGCAGGGTCAGTTCCGGGTAATGACTCTTGCGGGTCGAGTGGTTGCCCAGCCCGAGCAGCGCGGTCAGTGCGCCTTGCTGCGTGTCAGAGGGCTTCGCCATAGACCACTTCGACATCGCGCTGGCTGGAAACCCGCGGGTTGGTGAGGATGCACGGATCGCCCATGGCGTGCTGCGAGAGAAACGGGATGTCGGCCATGCTCACACCGTGCAGGCCAAGGGTCTCGTGGAACCCCACCTGATGCTTGAGGGCGATCAGGTGCTCCACCAGGCGTTTGCTGATCGCCACATGATTCAGGCCACGGCAGTCGATGCCCAGGGTTTGGGCAATGACCTTGAAGCGATCCGGCGCCGAGGTGTAATTGAAGGCCACCACGTGTTCGACCAGCACCGCGTTGCACAGGCCATGGGGCAGGTCGAGAAAACCGCCCAGGCTGTGCGACATGGCATGCACGGCGCCGAGGATCGCGTTGGAGAATGCAAGCCCGGCCTGCATGCTGCCCAGCATGATTTTTTCCCGCAGGGCAATGTCGGCAGGGTTGGCGATCATCTGCACCAGGTTGCCGTTGATCAGGCGCATGGCTTCCAGCGCGTGTGGGTCGGTCAAGGGCCCGTGGCCGGTGGAGACGAAGGCCTCGATGGCATGCACCAGCGCATCGATGCCGGTACAGGCCGACAGGAAGGGGTCCATGCTCAGGGTGGTTTCCGGGTCGATCAACGAGACGTCCGGCACCACCGCCTTGCTGACGATGGAAAACTTCATGCGTTCCTGCTGATCGGAAATGATCACGAACTGCGACACATCGGCCGAAGTGCCGGCGGTGGTCGGAATCAGGATCAACGGCGGGCTTGGCACGCGGATGGTGTCGACGCCTTCGAACTCCAGAATGTTGCGCCCGTGGGCGACGGCGATGCCGATGCCTTTGCCGCAGTCCATGGGGCTGCCACCGCCCACCGCCACGATCACGTCACAATGATGCTCGCGATAGAGCTCGGCGCCGAGCATGACCTCTTCGACCCGCGGGTTGGGCGAGACGTTGCTGTAGATGAAGTAGTCAAGGCCCTGGGCCAGCAGGCTGGCTTCGACGTCGGCGACCCAGCCGGCGGCGATCACACCGGGGTCGCTGACCACCAGGACCTTGCGCGCACCGAAGGTCTTGGCGTAGTTGCCGACGCTGTGCCGGCTGCCCGCACCGAAAATGATTTCCGGGGACACGAATTTACGCAGCTGGTTAAGGCTCTGGCTCATATCAGGCGCATTCTTGTTGTTATTAGACAATGAGCGCCAGCCTAGAGCATCTGCGGGGTAATGCAATAAGACCAACGACTGACGGTGTCGGCTCATGGCGAAGGTCTGCGTGCAGGAAGATGAACCCGGTCAATCCGTTGATCGACCGGGAGTGCCCATTAACGGCTGGCGAAGTACATGGTCACTTCAAAGCCAATGCGCAGATCGGTGAACGCAGGTTTTTTCCACATGGGTCGTTCCTCGTGTTGTACCGCAGGTTGTGCCGAATGGGTTCGGCACAGGTATTAGCGCATGGGGGCGCTTAGAGGCGAATACTACTTTGGGACCGATTGGTGCAGGTGATGGTAGCAACGCGGCACACAACGATCGGGGGGACTTAAGATCAAGCCGGCCCAGACACCGCAGGCCTATAGCAGCACAGGACAATGATGGGCAGGCGGCGAATAGGTTGAGATATTTTGGTCATCCCCACGCCGGAGCGTGGGAACGATCATTGGACGGTCACCCCGCGCAGGTCAGCGCTTGGTCACCAGTTCCTTGGGCAGTTTGAAGGTCCAGAGCATCCCGCCCTGATTGAAGTCCTTGACCCGCTTGGCCACTTCGCCACCCCACAACGGCACTGCCCCGCCCCAGCCTGACAGCACCGAGACGTACTGCTCGCCGTCCATTTCCCAGGTCACGGGCGAACCCAGCACGCCGGAGCCGGTCTGGAATTCCCAGACTTTCTCGCCGGTCTTGGCGTTGAACGCCTGCAGGAAGCCTTCAGGCGTGCCGGTGAACACCAGGTTGCCCTTGGTTGCCAGCACCCCGCCCCACAGCGGCGCGTAGTTCTTGTGGCGCCAGACTTCCTTGCCAGTCTTCGGGTCGATGGCGCGCAGCACGCCAATGTAGTCCTCGTTCAGCGGCCTGATGGTGAATCCGGCGCCGAGGAATGCAGCGCCTTTCTTGTAGGCGATGCCCTCGTTCCAGATGTCCATGCCCCATTCGTTGCCGGGCACGTAGAACAGGCCGGTGTCCGGGCTGTAGGCCATGGGCATCCAGTTCTTGGCGCCGAGGAACGCCGGCGCGACAAACGCAGACGTGCCTTTGGTTTCACCCTCAGGCGCACCGGGGCGGCTGGCTTCGTTGTAGATCGGCCGGCCATCCTTGTCCAGGCCACTGGCCCAGGTGATCTTGTCGGCGAACGGGAAGCCGCGGATGAACTTGCCATCCTTGCGATTGAGTACGTAGAAAAAGCCATTGCGATCGGCCGTGGCTGCGGCCTGGATGGTCTTGCCGTTTTCCTCATAGTCGAAGGAGATCAGTTCGTTGACGCCGTCGTAGTCCCAGCCATCGTGGGGCGTGCTCTGAAAGTGCCATTTGATGGTGCCATCGTCCGGGTTCAGCGACAGTCGCGACGAGGAGTACAGGTTGTCGCCCGGGCGCATGTGCGAGTTCCACGGCGAGGGGTTGCCGGTGCCGATCAGGATCTGATTGTTGCTCGGGTCGTAGTAGCCGCCGAGCCAAGGCGCAGCGCCGCCGGTCTTCCACAGGTCACCCGGCCAGGTCTTGTTGGCCTCCCCGCCCGAGATACCGTTTTCCACCGCCTGGCCGTCCTTGTAGACGTAGCCCATGTTGCCTTCGACGGTGGGACGCGACCACAGCAGCGTACCGTTTTTCGGGTCATAGGCCTCGACCTTGCCCACCACGCCGAACTCACCGCCCGCCACGCCGGTGATCAGCTTGCCGTTGACGATCATTGGCGCTGCGCTGATCGAATACCCGGCCTTGTGGTCGGCGACCTGCTTGCTCCATACCACCTTGCCGGTGTCCTTGTTCAGCGCTACCAGCTTGGCGTCCAGGGTCCCGAAGTAGACCAGATCGCCGTACAGCGCCACGCCGCGGTTGATCACGTCACAGCAGGGACGGATGTCATCGGGCAGGCGCGCGTCGTATTGCCAGAGCTTCTTCCCGGTCCGTGCATCCACCGCAAACACCCGGGAATAGGAGCCGGTGAGGTACATGATGCCGTCCTTGACCATCGGCTGCGCCTGCTGACCGCGCTGCTTCTCGCCGCCGAACGAGAACGCCCAGACCGGGCGCAGATCCTTGATGTTCTGGGTGTTGATGGTATCCAGCGGACTGAAGCGCTGACCCTGCACGCCCAGGCCGTTGGTGACGATCTGGTTGGGGTTCTTCGGGTCCTGGAGGATTTCCTCATCGGTCACGGCGGCCAGGGCGGTGCCGGACAGCAGCATGGCGCTGACCAGCAGGCCAAGAGCAAATGAATGGCGACGTGCGGGTTGAATCATGACGGCTGCCTCTGCGGTTTATTGTTGTTGTCTTTGCCTCGGGAGAATGTCCCGATCAAGGCGATTGTTAGTGCACAGGCGCCCGGTAACAATTGCTCGCAGTGTGGAGGTTTCTAGTTCTTTGGTAGGTGCTCGTAAGCGGAGCAAGCAATGCATGTGTTGACGTCTGGAGGAGCACCGATGGCTGTCGATTCTGGCCGCAGGCCGTGGGAGCCTGGCTTGCCGGACGCCCACGGGCTACGCCCAGCATCCCCAGCAGATTCTCCACCCATGCCAGACCTGTCTCTGCCCGCAAGGCGCACCAATGGCTGTCGATTCTGGCCACAGGCCGTGGGAGCCTGGCTTGCCGGCGATCTGCCGGGAACCGGCAGCAAAATCAGCGCACTCGGTGACACCAGAAACAACGCATCCTCAAGGTTTGCTGCCGGTTCGCGCCAGATCGTCCGCAAGCCGGACGCCCACGGGCTACGCCCAGCATCCACAGCAGATTCTCCACCCGTGCCAGACCTGTCTCTGCCAAGAGGGGTTGAGCTCAGGGACTGACATCGGCGCGCACCATCTGCGCTCGTTCATAGGCCGGATACAAATGGCTGACGCTGCGGATCAGCTCGTAGCGCGTCAGGCTGATGCCGGCGAATCGCTCAGGGATCGGGCTGCGGATCAGTTCGGCCATGTCCGCGCCCTGGGCCGCGCCGTCGCGCAGTACGCCGTCGAGCCAGCCCAGGTAGTCGCGCATCTGTTCGAAGGGCTGTGCATCGCTCGCCACCGGACCGTGGCCCGGCACCAGGAGTCTCCATGGCACAGCCTGCAGGGTGTCGAGGTCCGCCAGCCACACCTGCAGCCCAGGGCTGTTGGGGGTGGTCAGGGCGCGCTGATAGAACACAATGTCGCCGGCGAACAGCACCCCGGTCTGCTCATCGAGAATCGCCAGATCCGCGCCGGTATGGCCCGACAGCGCCAGCAGTCGCAGGGCATGCCCGCCTATCTGCAACGTCCCTGCCTGCACAGCCTGGGTCGGCAACAGCGTCTCGGTGCCGCGCATCCAGTCGCCGACCATCCGGTACATGTTCTCGGCCAGCGTGTCGCCGTGCCTGCGCATCAACGCCGTGGTGCCTGCCAGCGCGGCAATCGGTACGTCGGCGAAGGCCTGATTGCCGAGGACGTGGTCGGGATGATGATGGGTCAGGAACACCTGGATCACGGGCTTGTCGGTGACCGTTGCGATGACCTTGCGCAACGCCTCGCCATAGCGGCGCGAGGGCCCGGTATCGATCACCACCACGCCACTGTCGGTGACGATAAAACCAGTGTTGACGATATTGCCGCCGTTGCTCCTGGCGAAGTTTTCGGTGCTGCCTTCCAGCAGGTAGGTGTTGTCGGCGATCTGCCGGGGTTGCAGCTGGTAGTCGAAATCGGCGAAGGCAGAGTCACCGGCACTCAAGCACAGCAAAACCAGCAGCAGACGCATGAGCATGACCCTTGTCATTTGACCGCCGCACTGAACTGATTGCCGCTGATATCACGCAACCACAACCGGGTCGCGCCTTGGCCTTCGATGTCGAACCCCAGCACCGGGTTCTCGCTGACTGCCGGGAACAGTTCAAGGCTCGCCAGCAGCTTGCCGTTGTCGTCCTTGAGTTGCGCCTGATTCAGGTAGAACTCGGGGATGCCGCTGACCATGCCGTTGTCCATCGGGTGCGCGATCTGCAAGCGCAGGCGGCTGAAGCCGGTGCGCGGATAGCGTCCTGCCAACACTTCACCGATGTGTTCCTCCCAACCCGGCTGGGTGCGCACCACACTGGGCGCCGTGCAGCCGCCGCCAGCCGCCTCGATACTGGTCGAGCCGATATGCCACAGGCCGTCGCGGGTCAGAACGGCGGCGCGCAGCGGCGTTGCCTGCTCGATTCGGATGCGGATCGCCAGCCACGGTAACACCCGCTCGATCGGTTGAAAGTCGACGATCTGCGGCAACGGATTGAGTTCGGCCCAGGCCAGGATGCGTACCACCTGGCCCTTGTAGGCCCGCGCGTCGATTTCGATAGGAACCTGCCGGGCATCTTCGGCGAATGGCGGCGCGTTGAGGATGACCCTGTCATCGAATACGTACGGTTGATCGTTGAGGAATTTGTGCTGGTAGTAGCCCCACATCACCGAGGTGACCGGATCCTTGCCAGGGTCGGCCTGCGCCGTGCCAGCCAGGCAAAGGAACATGGCCAGCCATGCTCCCGTGCCGCGCCGGCGTTTCACTGATACATCTCCGGCACGTCGTAACGCATCCCGTACGCGGCATAGATGCGCTGCACCTGCCCCTCGCGAATCAGGGTCTCCAGCGCGTCCTCCACGGCATACGCCAGTTGCCGATTGCTTTCGTGCACCGCCATGCCGATTTCCCAGGTTTGCCGGCCCATGTTCGGGTAGGCGTTTTCAGCCATTGCCCATTGTTCGTCATGAGCCTGATGCAACTGCCAGTCGACCTCGCCGCGCATGGCCATTACCGCATCCACCTGGCCCTCGTGCATCGCGGCAAAGGCCTGGCTTACCGTTGGAAAATGATGAGTGCTGGGGCCAAACTCACCGTTGAAGATCGAGGTCAGGTAGAACGAGGGCACGCTGTCGACCTCGACTCCGATGGGGTGCTTGGCAAAGATCGCGACACTGGGTACGGCATCCAGGCGGCGGCGATCGAATGCCACCTGCCAGCGTTCGGTCTGGTACGGCCCGAACATCACCACATGATCGTTTTCCAGCTCACCAACGTCGTTGCGCTTTTGCGTGTAGTCCTTGTCGTAGGGCACGCGCATCATCAGGTCGGCCAGTTGCTGACCGCGCAGCTGATTGCCGCGCCAGATCAGATCACGCAGGTCGTCATCGAGCTTCTCCCCCGGTGGCGCCCACATCAACTCCAGCCGCACCCCCAGCGCCTTGGCCAAGGCAGTGGCGAGCTCGACATCGACCCCGCGAGACTGGCCGTCGACCTGAAAGCTGTAAGGCGGGAAGTCCTGATACACCGCGACCTTGATCACCCCCGCGGCGATGATGCTGTCGAAGTTGCGAACCTGGGCGCTGGCCGGCTGGAACATCATCAGCCCCAGCCAACAACCGAGCGCACTCAATAGCACGGCGATGGCACGCATACCGATCATTCCTCGGTGTAGACGCTGTCCAGATACGTGCGCACCGCCCACAACGCCTCCTGGCTCAGGTAGTCGGCCATCTTCGGCATGTACACCCGGCCATCCCTGACTGCGCCGTTGCGCACGCGCTCGACGAACCATTCATCGCCGGCGGTGCCGGCATCCAGATGCCGCAGGTCCGGCGCGATGCCGCCGGAAATGGCTTCCAGGCCATGGCACGCAGCGCAGTTCTGGGTGTAGGCAGACTTGCCGATCTCCAGCGCCTTGTCGTGGTCGGGGGATTCGCGATAGGGGTTTTCCGTCCGCCATTCAGGCCCCAGCTGTTGCAGGCCGTCAGTGGCGACCGCGTGGGGCACCACATCGCCATGGGCCTGGGCCAGGTTACTGACAAGCAACCCGCACAGCATCAATGCGCCGATCAGCAAGGTCTGTTTCTGATGACGGCATCGGGTCTGGGGCTGGATCCGGTTTTTTGTTGTCATTGTTATGTCCTCAAGCGAGCATGCAAAAGCCTGTGCTCATCTTAAGAACGGCAGCCGCCCCGCCGAATGCTGCTTTGGTGGCCGCGCCTTACTACCTTGGTACTGGCAGACCCGTACCATCTGCATATTTCCCCGTCCCGCGCGCATTTCTATGCTGGCTGCACCTGTATGGAGTGCCTCATGCGCCAGCCCCTCGCTCATCGATTGCTTTGCCTTGTCCTCGCTGCCTGGTCGTTGCTGGCCACGGCGGCCGATGACCCGTTGCAGGTGCGCATCGGCTATCTGGCGTACATCCCCGACACCGGGCCGATCCTGTCCAACGTCATCCCCGAGCCCAGGGACGCCGGCCTGCCCGGTGCCCAGCTGGCGATTGTCGACAGCAACAGCACGGGGCGTTTTCTCAAGCACAGCTACAGCCTGACCAGCGCCAATGCCGACAGTCCCAAAGCGCTGCTCGAGCAAGCCAGGGCGCAGCACGAACAGGGGCTGCGCCTGTTCGTGGTCAATGCGCCGGTCGACAGCCTGCGCCAGCTCAGCGCGGCGATGCCCGACAGCCTGCTGTTCAATGCCGGCAGCGCGGATGACAGCCTGCGCAGCAGCGCCTGCCTGCATAACGTGCTGCACACCCTGCCCAGCCGCGCGATGCTGGCCGACGCCCTGGCTCAGTACCTGACAGTGAGGCGCTGGACCCGCTGGCTGCTGATCGTCGGCCAGACCCCCGACGACCAGGCGTATGCCAATGCCCTGCGGCGGGCAGCGAAACGCTTCGGCCATACCGTCGTGGCGGAGAAAGTTTTCACCTTTGATAACGACCAGCGACGCAGCGCCCAGGCCGACATGCCGCTGTTCACCCAGACCGCCGAATACGATGTGGTGTTGGTGGCCGATGAGCGCGGCGACTTTGGCGAGTACGTGCCCTACCAGACCTGGTACCCGCGCCCGGTGGCCGGCACCCAGGGCCTGACCCCCACCGGCTGGCACAAAACGATCGAGACCTATGGCGCGGCGCAACTGCAAAAGCGCTTCGAGGCGGCTGCCGGGCGCTGGATGAACGACCGTGACTTCGCCGCCTGGATGGCCGTGCGCAGCATCGCCAGCGCGGTCACCCGCTTGCGCGGCACTGACGCCATGCAGATCCGCGAACTGGAGTTGGGCGACAACCTGCCGCTGGACGGCTTCAAGGGCAGCAAACTCAGCTATCGCGCGTGGAACGGCCAGCTGCGCCAGCCCATTGCGCTGGTGCAGCCGCGCGCGCTGGTGTCCACCTCGCCGCAGGAAGGTTTTCTGCATCCGGGCACCGAACTCGACAGCCTGGGCTACGACAAGCCGGAAGTCAGTTGCAGTTTCTGAAGCATCAATCCAACGCAGCAAGACACATCACTGCAGAACCCATAACAACAAGGACCGCACCATGCGCCGCACTCTGATAGCCACTGCCTTGCTGATCGTCGCGGGGCAAAGCCTGGCCGCTACCGCCTTTGTCTCCAACGAGAAAGACAACAACTTGAGCCTGATCGACATGGACACCTTGCAGGTCACCCAGACCCTGCCGGTGGGCATGCGCCCGCGCGGCCTGCTGCTGTCCCACGACAACAAGCTGCTGTACATCTGCGCCAGCGACTCGGACCGGGTGCAGGTGATGGACGTCGCCACGCGCAAGATCATCAAGGAGTTGCCTTCCGGCAAAGACCCCGAGCAGTTCGCCTTGCACCCCAACAACCGCTGGCTGTACGTCTCCAACGAAGACGACTCGCTGGTGACCGTGATCGACACCGAAACCTCCAAGGTGCTGGCCCAGGTCGACGTTGGCGTCGAGCCCGAAGGCATGGCGGTCAGCCCCGACGGCAAGTGGGCGGTCAACACCAGCGAGACCACCAACATGCTGCACTGGATCGACACCAGCACCCAGACCCTGGCAGACAACACCCTGGTCGATCAGCGACCGCGCTTTGTCGAGTTCAACAAGGACGGTTCGCAACTCTGGTCGTCGGCGGAAATCGGCGGCACGGTCAGCGTGATCGATGTCGCCAGTCGCAAGATTCTCAAGACGCTCAAATTCGCCATCAAAGGCGTACACCCGGACAAGGTACAGCCGGTGGGCATCAAGATCAGCGACGACGGCAAGTACGCGTTCGTGGCCCTGGGACCGGCCAACCATGTGGCGGTGATCGATGCGAAAACCCTGGAAGTGCTCGACTATCTGCTGGTGGGGCGGCGGGTGTGGCAACTGGCATTCAGCCCCGACCAGAGCCAGTTGCTGGCCACCAACGGGGTCAGCGGCGACGTCTCGGTGATCGATGTCGCCAGCCTCAAAGTGCTCAAGTCGGTCAAGGTCGGGCGTTACCCCTGGGGTGTGGTGGTGGCGCCATGAGCGCCTTACGGGTCAATGAACTGAGCTTCGCCTACGGCGCGCGGGAGGCGTTGCGGCAGGTGTCGTTTGCCCTGCAACCGGGCCGTTTTGCGGCACTGCTGGGGCCCAATGGTGCTGGCAAATCCACACTGATCGCCTTGCTCACGCGGCTGTATGACCTGCAACAAGGCGAGATCCGTATCGGCAGCCACTCGCTGCGCCAGTCACCGCGCCCGGCCCTGCGGCAGCTGGGTGTGGTGTTCCAGCAGAGCACCCTGGACCTGGATTTGAGCGTGGAGCAGAACCTGCGCTATCACGCCGCGCTGCACGGTCTGGCCCGGCGTGACGTCGACCAGCGAGTGGAGCAGGAACTGGCGCGTCAGGACCTGACCGAACGCCGCCGCGAGCGGGTGCGCGAACTCAATGGCGGGCATCGTCGACGGGTGGAAATCGCCAGGGCACTGTTGCACCAGCCGCGCCTGTTGTTGCTCGACGAGGCCAGCGTGGGGCTCGATCCGGCCAGTCGTCTGGCACTCAACCAGCACGTGCGCAGCCTGTGCCGTGACCAGGGCATCAGCGTGCTGTGGACCACGCATCTGCTCGACGAAGTGCACAGCGATGACGATTTGCTGATTCTGCATCAGGGCCGTCTGGTCGCCAGCGGGCAGGCGCATCAGGTCAGCGCCGAACACGGCGGCGGCCTGGACCGGGCATTCACGCAACTGACGGCGGCTGCAGGGAGCCTGCGATGAGCGCGTACTGGCAGTGTTTGAGTGGCATCGTGCTGCGCGAGTGGCTGCGTTTCGTATTGCAACGCACGCGGTTTCTCAGCGCACTGGTGCGGCCGTTGCTGTGGTTGCTGGTGTTCGCCGCCGGCTTTCGCGCCGCATTGGGCATCGCCATCATCGAGCCCTACGACACCTACATCCCCTATGAGGTGTACATCATTCCGGGGCTGGCCTGCATGATCCTGCTGTTCAACGGCATGCAGGGTTCGCTGTCGATGGTCTATGACCGGGAAATGGGCAGCATGCGCGTGCTGCTGACCAGCCCCCTGCCCCGCACCTTTCTGCTGCTGAGCAAGCTGCTGGCGACTTCGTTGATCTCCCTGCTGCAGGTCTATGCGTTTCTTGCGGTGGCGTGGATCTACGGGGTGCAGCCACCCGCATGGGGGCTGTTGCTTGCCCTGCCTGCATTGCTGCTGGTGGCGTTGATGCTCAGTGCCCTGGGCCTGCTGCTGTCCAACGCTATTCGTCAGCTGGAGAACTTTGCCGGGGTCATGAACTTCGTGATCTTCCCGCTGTTCTTCATGTCCTCGGCGCTCTACCCATTGTGGAAGATGCGCGAGGCCAGCGAGTGGCTGTACTGGCTGTGCGCGGCCAACCCGTTCAGCCATGCCGTGGAGCTGGTGCGTTACGCCCTGTATGAACGGCTCAATCCCCTGGCACTGTTGGTGTGCCTGGGCTTAACGCTGCTGTTCGCATGGCTGGCGGTGCTAACTTTCAATCCTCAGCATGCGGCGGTGCGCAAGGCAACCTGAAGGCAGCGTGTTTTTGATTCCGGCCTACGGCCAGCATCAACCGCAACGAAATTACGACTTTAGTACCGGTTTTCCTCTCTATGGTCGCATTCACAAAGCAGCGGGACTGGCTTGTAATGCAGGGCATAAGAAGAAAGGAATTCCTGACATGCCCCGCGCGCTGCTCTGCTCCTGCCTGCTGGCCCTCACATTGGGCTCGACCGCGTTTTGCGCGGCACAGACCGCCCCCTCAAACCCCGACACGCCTTTGTTCAACGCCCAGGGGTACCGAATCAGCCTGTATCGCAGCCCGACCCCCGAGCAGATAGACGGTGCGCAGATCATCGGCACCGAGCAGCTGCAGGCCCTGCTCAAGCACACGCCCGCGCCGGTGCTGATTGATGTCTATCGCAGACAGTGGCTGCAAGGGCGTTTCATCGAAGACGAACCCCATGCCAACCTGCCCGGCAGCCACTGGCTGGCCAATACCGGCGACGGCGAGCTGGCGCCCGTGTGGGCAGAGTACCTGTCGCAGAACCTGCGGCTTGTCAGCGACGGGCGCCAGGACGTGCCGCTGGTCTTCTATTGCCGCGCCGATTGCTGGCTGAGCTGGAATGCGGTCAAACGTGCGGGTGCGCTCGGCTACAGTCATTTGTACTGGTACCGTGACGGCCTGGACGCCTGGCAAGCCGCCGGGCTGCCGGTGGAACCTGCCCAACCCGAACCCTTGCGCTGAACGGCAACCACACAATAAAAAGGTGAAAAACCATGTACAAGATTCTGATTGCCGACGATCACCCGCTGTTCCGCGAAGCCATTCACAACGTCATCAGCGACGGTTTCCCCGGCACTGAAGTCATGGAAACCGCCGACCTGGACAGTGCCCTGGCGCTGACTCAAAGCCATGAGGATCTGGACCTGATCCTGCTGGACCTGAACATGCCAGGCATGCACGGGCTCAACGGGCTGATCAACCTGCGCAACGAAGCGCCGACCATCCCGGTGGTGATTGTTTCTGCCGAGCAGGACAAGCAAGTGGTGTTGCAGGCGATCACTTACGGTGCGGTGGGTTTCATTACCAAGTCTTCGCCACGCAAGCAGATGACCGAGGCCATCGAGCAGATTCTCAACGGCAGCGTCTACCTGCCCTCGGACATCATTCGCAGCCAGAAAACCAGCTCACGACGCAGTGGCAACGACGCCCCGCACTTCCCACCCGAGCTGCTCCAGGCCCTCACCCGCAAGCAGTTGCTGGTGCTCGAGCGCATGACCAAGGGCGACTCGAACAAACAGATCGCCTTCAGCCTGACTATCGCGGAAACCACGGTCAAAGCCCACGTCTCGGCCATATTGCGCAAGCTCAACGTGCACAACCGGGTGCAGGCGATCCTCAGCGCAGGGGATATCGACTTCGCGGCGTATTTGCGGCGTTAGGAGCTGCTCTGCTGCTGCCCGCAGGGCGTAGGCGCGTTCGGAGGTGACGACGACCGCGATGGACTGCGAAGCGGCCCTGAAACCAAGCGGCGAGGTCCATCAGTTGTACGGCATGTTCAGGATTGACTGCCGCTTGCGGCAGATCCCGAGCAAGCTCACTCCTATAGCCAGCCATCCGTATCCAACCCAGCTCAGCCCTGCTGCACCAGCACTTCGAATGCCTCTTCGATGTAGCTGACCTTGCTTGGCCGCACCAGTCGCGCCACTTCCTGGCCGTCGCGTATGAACACCAGTGTCGGCCATAACTTGACCCCGAACGAACGCCCCAGTCGCCGTCCGCTGCCGTCCTCGATTTTCAGGCGACGCACCTGCGGGTACTCGGCGATCACCTCGCCGATCAAAGGTTGCGCGGCGTTGCAGTGGCCGCACCAATTGGTGCCGAACTCGATGACGCTGGCGCCCGCCAGGGCATCGACTTGGGCGCGGGTCAGGGTTTCTACAGCGTAAGGCGCTGTGCTCATGTGCGATCTCCAGTGACGAGTCCCGCAGTGTAGCCCCACCCACAGGCCTCCAACAAAAGCCTCATCGGCCCTCTGGTCAGTCTGATCATGGCCACACCGCCTATCACTTCGCCTTAAATAGTGACTTGCACAATGAAAGTCACTCCATTAGATTACAACCATAATTTCTCAGCAGCCATCGCTCTGGAGATCCCGGTCATGAAAAAGAAAAGCTTCGCCGACATGCCCTGCCCGATTGCCCACAGCCTGGAACACGTGGGCGACTGGTGGAACATTCTGATCCTGCGCGACATGTCCTATGGGCTGAGCCGCTTCGACGAATTTCAGAAAAGCCTGGGCATCGCTTCCAACACCCTGACTCGTCGGCTCAACGGTCTGATCGAGTCCGGACTGGTCGAACGCCGGCCCTACAGCGACAAGCCGCCGCGCTACGACTACGTGCTCACCGACAGCGGTCGCGACTTCCGCCCCGTGGTGCTGACGCTGATGAAGTGGGGCAGCAAGCACTTCTCGCCCAACGGCTCGAACGTCGAAATGATCGACGAAACCAGCGGCCAGCCGGTCGACCTGGTGCTCGCCGACGGCAACACCGGCAAGCGCATCAACATGCGCGATCACAGCCTGCGTTACCAAGGCCCGTCCGACAGTATTTCCGCCTGGCGCATCGAAGCCGGCCGCGCTCGCCGCGACGCCTATCGCAATGCCCTTCCCACCTCCCCACCACTGCAGCTCAACAGGTAAACCGCGATGAACAATCCCCAAACTGTCACCGAGCCGGCCGCTGCCACAGCGCCAGCAAAACCCGCTCGGGGCAAGCGCTTGATCCTGTTGTTGCTGGTAGTCGCCATGCTCGTGGGCGCGGTGCTGTTCGGTCTGCACTGGTGGACCGTGGGGCGTTTCCTGCAGTCCACCGACGATGCCTACGTGGGCGGCGATGTGACGGTCATCGGGCCGAAAGTGCCTGGCTACATCACCCAACTGAAGGTGGTGGACAACCAGTTCGTTCACGCCGGGGACCTGCTGGTGAAAATCGATGACCGCGATTACCTCGCCGCCTTGAACAAGGCCGAAGGCGCGGTGGCCGCCGAGCAGGCACTGCTGGCCAACCTGGATGCCACCGAGCAGCTGCAACATGCGGTGGTCAGCCAGTCCAGGGCCGGTATAGATGCGGCGAACGCTGAAACCGTGCGTTCACGGGATGATCAGGTGCGCTATCAGGTGTTGTCCGGGCGCTCGGCAGTGTCGGTGGAGAGCTTCCAGCGCGCCGATGCCACCTACAAGACCGCGCAGGCCAATGGCGCCAAGGCTCAGGCATCGATGCTGGCCTCGCAGCGCCAGCTGGACGTGATCGCAACCCAGAAACAACAGGCACGCGCCGCGCTGGATCAGGCCAAGGCCGAACGTGACATGGCCCGCCTGAATGTCGGCTACACCGAACTGCGCGCCCCGATCGATGGCGTGATCGGCAACCGTCGGGCCCGGGTGGGCGCCTATGCCGCTGCGGGCACTCAACTGCTCTCGGTGGTGCCTGCCAAAGGGCTTTGGGTCGATGCCAACTTCAAGGAAGACCAGCTCGAGCACATGCACCCAGGCCAGGCAGTCAGCATCGAGGCCGACGTCTTGCCTGGCCAGGTGTTCCACGGCCACTTGGACAGCCTGGCCCCGGCCACCGGCTCGCAGTTCAGTGTGCTGCCACCGGAAAACGCCACCGGCAACTTCACCAAGATCGTTCAGCGGGTGCCGGTGCGCGTGTATCTGGACGGCGAAGACGGCAACCTCGGCAAGCTGCGTCCGGGCCTGTCGGTGATCGCCCAAGTCGATACCAGAGCCGACACCAACGCCGATGCGACCACCGATGCAAACAGCAACCCGCCACACACCAGCAACCTGGCCAGCGCTGCTGGCGCGAAGAAAGCGCCATGAGTGCCGCCACCGCCGATAGAGGCGCACCCGCAGCCAGACCCAAAGGCCCGGTAGACGCCGCCTCGATGGCCACTGCGGCCAAGGTCCTGGCCTTCGCCAGCATGTGTCTGGGGATGTTCATCGCCTTGCTGGACATTCAGATCGTCTCGGCATCCCTGCGTGACATTGGCGGTGGTCTGTCGGCCGGTTCCGATGAAACCGCCTGGGTGCAGACCAGCTACCTGATCGCCGAAATCGTGGTGATTCCGCTGTCTGGCTGGCTGGCCCGGGTATTTTCCACCCGCTGGCTGTTCTGTGCCTCGGCCATAGGCTTCACCCTCGCCAGCCTGCTCTGCGGCCTGGCCTGGAACATCCAGAGCATGATCGCCTTTCGCGCCCTGCAGGGTTTTCTCGGCGGCTCGATGATCCCGATGGTGTTCACTTCGGCGTTCATGTTCTTCACCGGCAAACAACGGGTGATCGCCGCTTCGACCATCGGTGCCATCGCCTCCCTGGCGCCGACCCTGGGCCCGGTCATCGGCGGCTGGATCACCGACGTATCGTCCTGGCACTGGCTGTTCTACATCAACCTGGTACCGGGTATTTTCGTCGCCATCGCGGTGCCGATTCTGGTCAACATCGACTCGGCCGACCTCAAGCTGCTCAAGGGCGCCGACTACATCAGCATGGTGTTTCTGGCGCTGTTTCTCGGTTGCCTGGAATACACCCTGGAGGAAGGTCCGCGCTGGAACTGGTTCAGCGACCAGACCATCCTCACCACCGCCTGGATCTCCGGTCTGTCTGCGCTGGCATTCATCAGCCGCACGCTGCTGGTGAAAAATCCGGTGGTTGATCTGCGCGCCCTCAAGGATCGCAATTTTGCCCTGGGTTGCTTCTTCTCCTTCGTCACCGGTATCGGCCTGTTCGCCACCATTTACCTGACCCCGCTGTTTCTCGGCCGGGTCCGTGGCTACAGCGCACTGGAGATCGGCGAGGCGATCTTCTCCACTGGGGTTTTCCAGCTGGCGGCGATTCCGGTATACGGCTTTCTGGCCAACCGCGTCGATCTGCGCTGGATCATGATGTTCGGGCTGTCGCTGTTCGCCCTGTCGATGTGGGACTTCTCGCCGATCACCCACGACTGGGGCGGCCATGAATTACTGCTGCCCCAAGCGATTCGCGGCTTCGCCCAACAGATGGCCGTGCCACCGACCGTGACCCTGACCCTGGGCGCCTTGCACCCGTCGCGGCTCAAGCAGGCATCGGGGCTGTTCAACCTGATGCGCAACCTGGGCGGCGCCATCGGCATCGCGGCCTGTGCAACGATCCTCAATGACCGCACCAACCTGCACTTCACTCACCTGGCCGAGCACCTGAACACCAGCAACGAAGCCATGAACAACTGGCTGGCCACGGTGACCGGCAACTTCGCCAATCTGGGGCAGAACGCCGCCGATGCCAGTAACTCGGCGCTGCATCAATTGTGGTTGCTGACCTACCGCGAGGCGCAGACCCAGACCTATGCCGATGCCTTTCTGGCGATCATGGTCTGCTTCATCGTCGCCGTGGCCATGGTGCCGCTGATGCGCAAGGTCGCACCGCCGGCCGCGCCGTCTGCCGACGCCCATTGAGAACGCCATGAATACCTATTCCCCACTTGCAGCTTCACGTTTCGAGGACAGCCCCATGAACACCCTGGCGTCTCGTTTCAAACGCACCGGCCTGTTTGCCTTCAGCGCGCTGTTCATTGCCTTGGCCGGCTGTACCGTCGGCCTTGACTACCAGCAGCCGGACAATACCCTGACCGCCACCTACCAGAACCAGACGTTATTGCAGCAGCGCGTGGGCGACACCCCGGCGCCGGCGCTGGACACCTGGTGGACCGGTTTCAACGACCCGCAACTGACCCGTATCATCCAGCGCGTGCTGGCGCAGAACCTCGATCTGGCCAAGTCCTTTGCCCGGGTCGAGCAGGCCCGCGCCGTGGCGCAACAGGCCGGCGCCATCCGCTTGCCGCAGGGGGCGCTGGATGCCAGGGCGGTGCGTCAGCGTCAATCCACCGAAAGCTCGCAAGGTCAGGTGGGCAGCACCTTTCCCGGGTACGACCGCAACCAGACGCTGGAGACCATCGGTGTCGGCGCCAGTTGGGAAGCCGACCTTGCAGGTGGCCTCAAGCGTGGTGAAGAGGCCGCGATAGACGAAACCCAGGCGGCCGAAGCCAGTCATGTCGGCGTGCGCATCTCGGTCGCGGCCGAAGCGGCCGATGCCTACTTGCGTATCCGCGGCGCGCAGCAGCGGCTGACGGTGGCCGAGGATCAGGTCAAGACCCAGAACAACCTGCTGGACCTGATCAACGACCGGATGGGCAGCGGCCTGGCCACCCACCGCGAGCAGGCACAGGCCCAGGCGCTGGTGTTGCAGGCCCGTGCGACCATCCCGCCGCTGCGCACCGAGCTGGCCACCCAGCTCAACCGTCTGGATGTGCTGATGGGCGCTCAGCCTGGCACTTATAGTCAGGAACTGAAAAACAGCCCGCAGCAGTACAGCGTGCCGACCATCAGCGACTCCGAAGGTCCGGCCGACCTGCTGCGCCGCCGCCCGGACGTGATAGCCGCCGAACGTAAACTGGCGGCGTCCAACGCACGGATCGGCGCCGCGGTTTCCGAGTACTACCCCAAGGTCTCGCTCTCGGGTCTGTTGGGTTTCGATACCGCGCACAGCGGGCAGCTGTTCAGCTCCGCTGCGTTCCAGCCACAGGCAATCATCGGCCTGCACTGGCGGTTGTTCGACTTCGGTCGCGTCGATGCCGAAGTCGCCCAGGCCAAAGGCGCCAACGCCGAGGCCCTGGCCGAGTATCGTCAGGTGATGCTCAAGGCCACTGAAGACGTCGAGAACGCAATCGTCACCCTGGTGGAGCTTGAACTGCAGCGCGGCGAAGTGGACCAGGAAGTCACCGCCCACCAGACCGCCCGCGATGCCGCGCAGGACGCTTACAAAGGTGGCGCGATCAGTCTGGTGGAAGTGCTGGACGAGGATCGCCAGCTACTGACCTCCCGCGATCAACTGGCGCAACTGCACGCCAACGATGCACGAGCGGCCGTCGCAACCTTCCGAGCCCTGGGCGGCGGCTGGCCGCAGGCGATGAAGGGCGAAACGGCGAAACGCTTACGACCTGAAACCGCCCGGCCGGGCGCGATGTTACGGCTGCATCGATCTGCTTGTGCCGAAGGCGGTGGAATATCCTCACACATCGGCTTCTGCTGAAGGCAAATGGAATATCAACGCAAGTCCGCCTCTGCCGAAGGCGTGGGAGTCCGGTTTGCCGGCGGTGGCGATCTTCGGGAGGTCACCGCCGGTGCGCCGGACTGCTACACGGATAAACGCCTTCAGCCCTTGATGAACCCCAACAAGATCTTGTTGATCTCGTCCGGCTGCACGGTGCACATGCCGTGGGCGCCGCCTTTGACCACGTGCAGGGTCGAGCCTTTTACCAGTTCGTGGCTCTTGTAGCCGGCGGCCACGATCGGCACGATCTGGTCGTCATCGCCGTGAAGGATCAATGTTGGCACGTCGATCTTTTTCAGGTCTTCGGTGAAGTCGGTTTCCGAGAACGCCTTGATGCAGTCGAATTCGCCCTTGACGCTGCCGAGCATGCCGATCGACCAGAACGAGTCGATAGCGCCCTGGGAGACTTTCACACCTTCGCGGTTGAAGCCGAAGAACGGCACGGCCAGGTCCTTGAAAAATTGCGAGCGGTCGGCAGTGAAACCTGCGCGGATGCCGTCGAACACATCGATCGGCAGGCCCTCAGGGTTGGCGGCGGTTTTCAGCATGATCGGCGGAACGGCGCCGATCAGCACGGCCTTGGCCACCCGCGAGGTACCGTGACGGCCGATGTAGCGCGCCACTTCGCCGCCGCCGGTGGAGTGACCGATCATGATCACGTCCTTGAGGTCCAGCGCTTCGAACAGCTGCGCCAGGTCGTCGGCGTAGGTGTCCATGTCGTTGCCATCCCAGGTCTGACCGGAGCGGCCGTGGCCACGGCGGTCATGGGCGATGACCCGGTAGCCGTTCTGACCGAGGAACAGCATCTGCGCGTCCCAGGCATCGCCGTCCAGCGGCCAACCGTGGGAGAACACGATCGGCTGACCGGTGCCCCAGTCCTTGTAGAAAAACTCGGTGCCGTCATTGAGGGTCAGGATGGACATGGGGCGCAATCTCCGGGAAAGGTGCAGGGAAGATTGAGCGTAGTCCGCGACGGCGGATGTGCATTGTAGATATGTGCTGGTTTGATCCATTGCCACAGGGACGATGACCGGTCGACGTACTGCCCAACCGGTCATGCATCCCTAACCTGCATACTCAGACGCTATCCGTTGACGACCTTCACCTTCTTGGCTACGTAGCTGTGCTTCTTATCAGGCTCGGAAGCGGCATGAGGATGGGGTTCCCTCTCGAACTTCACCTGTGCCCCGGTTTCTGGAAATTCTCCCGATACATCTGTCTCCTGGAAGTGAATACGATCATCAACTTCAGAGGATCCTCTGGTTCTGGTGGGTACTCGATCCAGCCGAATTTTTTTCCGGCCCCGTCTTCGCCTATGAAACTCACTTTCCCTTCGAGCTGATTCATCATCACCTGTCGTTTCGTTGATGCGGACCAGTAAATAACCCGATAGCAATGGCCGCTGAGTTGCTGTCGTCCGAAAACGGTGATGGCTCAACCGCTCAATCCCAGAGTCGCCCAGAGATCGTATCGAGGCTTGTAAGGGGTATCGCGGCGAAGCTTGGCACGTGCCTGCGAGCTGATGGATGAGGAGTCATCCCCTTGCGCCAAAGCTACGGACGACTCCACCGTTCCTCGGAGGACATTGACCTCAATTGCTAACCCTTCGATTTCATTGACCCTGGCGGCGAAACGTGAACGGTTGGCCCACTCGTAGAGCCTGGCCGGCCGTCCTGTCAGATTGAGAGGGTCCGGGCCGTCCCAATAGCTTCTCAGCTTGCCGAACCACCCGCTTCTTTCGTAGGTGGGCATCGGGTCGAGCGGTGCGGCAGGGGCATCAAGGTAGTCGCCCACCTGACGCATGAACGTGCGCAGGCGCATCCGCAGAGGAAGGCGCGTGGCGCCCAGTTGGGCTTGGTAGATCCGAGTGAGGCGTCCTTGGCCTTTGAAGAGTCGAACAAAGCTGCGACCGAGCGCTTTTGCCCCGCGCCCTATCAGACGCACGGTACGTCCGACCGCGCTGATCGTCTGCTTGAGCAGACTGACGCCCGCCTTGATCGCCCCCATGAAACAGGCTGCGGACAGTACACCCGCGGCCATCGAGGCAACGCCAAGGGCCTTGGACAGTTGCGGATTCGACTCTGCGGTCAGCACCGAAGCGACCTCCAGCCCGAACGAAGCGGCACTGAGCGCCGTCAACGCACCGAACAGCAACATGGAGGCCGTGCCTCCAGAAAAAACCGTTGCAACGCCGCCCACCACCGTCAACACCAACGACAGCGCCAGCCCGCGCCACTTGCCCCCGACCTCCATCGCCTGGGTATCCTGGAGCTCCTGCTCGAGATTCTGCATGACCAGATTCTGCTCCCAGCGGCTGAGCATGATCGCGCCACTGGGGTCATGCAGGTTGATCGGGTCCGGGCAGTGTTGATAGGGGTTGTGACCGCCCTCACCGACCGGGGCCAACCAATCTGGCTGGGCGTAACGGTACAGCGTCGGGTCGTAACTGCGGTAGCCATTGCCGGCGTGGTACTGGCCTGTTACCGGGTCGCGGCGCATGCCGTTATAACCGATGATCACCTCGTCCAGCGCCGCGCCCTCGCCGAACGGCAGCAGCGGCGCCAGGCTGAGCTCGCCATCCTTCACCTGCCCGGCGATGCCGACCTGCGGATCATCAATCAGCCAACGCACCTGCTCCCCGTTATATTCGGCAAGGCCGGCCGAGAGGCTGGTGCGACGGGTAACGGCCCGGTCCTTGTCGAACCAGATTTCGCCAATCAGCTCATCACCGTCGTAGCGCAGTTCGCGGGTGCTCTCATCGGCCCTGACGTACTGCGCCGCCAGGCGTTGATAGCCGTCGTATTCATAGCGTGCCAGCAGCCCATCATTGGCGTCGCTGACCTTGCTCAGTTGGCCGCAGGCATTGTATGCGAACGTGGGGCCCTGGGTTTCAACGGCCTTGAGGTAGCCGTTGTCGCTCCAGGTCAAGGCTTGGGACTCGGAATCGCGCTGCACCGCCGTCATGCGCGTAGGGTCAGTGCTGTCGTCATAGCTGAACGCCCGGGTCACGACCGCATTATCGAAGCCGGTGGTCACGCAGCTGACCAGGTTGTCCAGCGCGTCCCAAGTGAATACTTGCGCCTTGACCGCCTTGCCATCGGCGTCTTTGGGACAATGCGCTGCATCCTCGGCATCGCAGGTATAGCGTTGCAGTCGATCGAGTTCATCGTAGCCGAACCGCTCAGTGGACCTGAGTGCGCCACCCTCGTAACTCGCCTTGCTGGCCAGGCGACCATCTGCGCGCCAGGTCATGCGTTGCTCAAAGCGCGGCGCGCCGTTGTGCAGGAAGCTGCGAATCACCTCTTGGCCAAACTCATCGTGCTCGCTGAGCACCTGCCATTGTTCGCCGGCCTTGAGTGCCTGGACCTGACGCGATTGCAGTTGACCCAATGCGTTGTAGCGGTAGGCCGCGTCCTCATGCTCCTGACAGGTCCGCAGGACACGTCCTTCGTTATCGACGAAACCGCGCTGCCAATGGCCATCGGCGCGTAGCGCAGCCACAGTGGCCCCGCGCAAACTTCGCCACTCGACACTGTGCGATTCGCCACGGGGTGTGGTTTGCGCCTCCTTGACCCTGCCGGGCAGGCTGGGCTGGGTAAAGCTGTGTTTCCAGGCACCGTTTGCGCTGCTGCCCGAGGCCACGGTGGTGACCCCCTCTTTGCGCGTCAGGCTGGCGACGGTGCTGTCGCTCGCATCCCAATGGACCCCCTCGGCATCGACGCGCGTGTGCAAACGCGTCTTGTCGGGCAGGGTCACTGTGTCGTCATCGAAGGTGTAGGTACGGCTGCCGACCTTGCGCGATCGCAACGTGGAATCGTTGACCATTTTCTGCGTGACCACCACCTTGCCACCCACCTTGAGTTCGGTGATCTGGTTGCTGAAACCGTGATAGGTCCGTTCGATCAGCGTGCTGTCAGGTCGCGTTATACGGGTGACTCGACCCAGGGCATCGCGCTCGAGGTGGTAGGTACGTGTTTCATCGCCGACGGCACGCTCGCTGCTCACCACCCGGCCATTGGCATCCAGACTTTGGGTGAGTTTCAATTGCTGTTGACCGAGGCCGTACGACAGACTTTGCGTGCGTTCGAAAGTGCCATCGGTTTTGCTCAGGTATTCTGTGGTGCGTTGGGAGAGGTGGTATTGGGATAGGCCTTGTTCAATAATCAGCCGTGTACCTGCATCGTCAACGGCATCCAGGCGAGTAAACAGATCTGAGCCATCCAATCGAAGCTTACGAAAAACGCTGTCAGCGGCTTCCTCCCCAAGGAATACTGGAAAATCTAAAGGGTCTACATCCACCATATCAGCCATTGATGATAAACCATCGGCATACATTTTAAGGTAATAAGGGTGAATACCTTCGTTGCCCTTACACCCAGCCAGGCCCTGCAAGAACTTTATCAACCTTACAGGGTCATATTTTTCAAATACCACAACAGCCTCAGCGACCGAGTTCGCGATTAGCTTTATGACATCTCTATCCGGCTTATTCCGTGAGCCATGCAGCTTGCACAGCCTATGAAAGTAACCCTCGCACAGCTCATGAAAGTAATCTCTGGCAAAACCCTTGCTGTTTAAGTTCTCGTAAGTAAGTCCGACGCCCTCCTCCTGTACACTTTCAACCGATCGACTTTCAGATTCCGACGCCCAAGACTCAGCCCCCCGCTCACTCACCCAAGGCTGACGCCCATGCCGAGGCTGCACCTGAGCCCGCTCGACAATGGCCTGGCCACCCGGCAAATAATCCCACTCGCAACTGCCCAGCACACGTGACTCATCCAGGCCTTGCAGCGAGCATTCGTACAGCGGCAGATAACCGCCGGAGCCGGCCCTTCGCCACTCAGTTCGCCATGTCCGCTGCAAGCCGTCCAGGTGAGCACGGCTTTCATCGCCGTTGCCATGGAGTTGGGTCGCCAGCTTGCCATCGGTGGAATATCGGATCTGAGTGCGCGCATCCGCTTTCTGGTCAGCGGCCCTGCTTTTTTTGCCTGGCTTGAGTCGATACTGCGCTTCATCGACCACACGCCCCATGGCATCGTACGCCCAAGTCGTCTCGACACTTTGTTCGACCCGCTGCAGACAACGCTGGCTGTAACGTGACACTCGCTCGGTACTGACCTCTTGGCTGCCAGCCTGTGTTCTTGAAATCATGCGCACGACAATAAATGACTTATTCGGGTTGTCATCGCAGATGCGCGTGGTTTCCAGCGAGAAGGTGTCAGTGCCCAAATGGGTCAGCTGCGTGTCGCCCAGGGTCCACTCCCTGACCTTGCTTTCACCGCCAGGCGTCGTCTTGGCGGTCACTGGCGAGACGGTAGTGGTGCGCTGACGCCACAGCACCTCATCGGCAGTCTTGACCCAGACGGTGCTGCTGCGAAACTGCCCGTCGAATGTGCCCTCTACACCTACCCCTTCAATGACCACCTGTTGCTCAAGTTCAAGGAATGTTCTGCCATCACGCTGCACCGCGCGGTAGCCAAAGAGTTTCAGACCAAGGGAATTACCGAAGTCGTCGCATTGATACTCGACCATCAGGGGGCGTACGGCATACTCAGGCAGTTCAGGGCAGCTCAGTTGCGGCACACCCGATACGCCGCTCAGGCCGTTCAACATAGCAGCACTGACGATGTTGTCCCCACCGCTTGCCGGGTAATAGGTGCTGTGAAGGGTGTGATGACCTTGCGTGATCAGTTTTATCGGCAGGCCATCGTCGTTCTGTTCGGTGATCAGCCTGTCGATCGCCTTGCCCAGTGCCGGACGCTGCGACGCCGGACTGACCTTCAGCAATGACTCGATAGAACGGGTCAAACGCGTCCGGCCTTGCCGACCGTAGGTCCAGAGAAGCTCGACGATAGCCTGTTGATACTTGACCCGCTGCTGTCCGAGGAGCACGACCGCTTTGTCGTTCTTGATGCCTAGCTTGATCTGTCCAATGGCCTCGATCAGATCATCCCCATACCCCGTGTAGCGGATCACTTCAGCTTTGCCCGATTGCCGTGCCCTGAACTCCAGCCATTGGCTGTCAGTGGACGCCGCGCCCACCAGCAGCTCCTGCCGCTGCGTCCGATCGTCCAGACCGAAAACCTGCAGGTGGTGCTCCCGTGCCCCATGCGCACCGCGCTCGCCCTCAATGATGTACAACTGATCGGATGTGTCCAGCAGACGGCCGGTATAGCGGTAGGTATTGACCTGGTTTTCTTGCCCATCACCCGGAATCAATGCATGCAGCACGGCCTGCGGCCAAAGGGGTTTACCTCTTCCCCGTATGCCTGGACGGTACTGCACGCATTCGACCGACCCATCGAGCTCCGTCAACCGGCACAGCACCCGATCCAGGGTTGGATCGTCGGCATAGCCGCAATCGACCTGCTGAACGATTGTCTTTGTTCGTTCGTGGGGGGTTTCCTGGGTGCGCGTGAGCGTGCGTAGTAAATAGTTCTGCAAATGCAGTTTGACCTCGAAGCGTTCATCGCTCGTCGGCCAGACCTGCATGTTCACCAGCTGTGCACCGGTTTTGTCCGCAGTGAAATATTCGGCCGTGAACAGCGCCTCATCCCCGCTCTTGATACCCATGAGCAGAAACTGGCCTTTCTGACGCTTCCACTCCAATTCCAACGCCTGGCCATACAGCGAAACGATGCGTGAGGGCAGCAGTTGCACGAAGGGTCGTTGGTAATAGGCAATACGCTCGTTCAGCTGTTTGACGCTGCCGTGGTTTTCCCATGCGCGGCAGGCTTCGTCGTAATCCAGCTTGGCGCCGATGTAATAGCCGATCGGTGAAAGAACGAGCAGCATCCACTGGGTCCAGTGCTCGGGAACCGCAGGGAAGTTAGGTTTACTTTTCTCCTTGATGGCCTTGAGCATCGTGATGATTTTTTCGACAAATTCGGCGTTGGGCTCCTCCTCGTCGCTGCCCGCTGCGTCGGGTTTTTTAAGTATTTCCCGACGTCCGCTGGGCAGGTCGAGGGTGAACTCGCTGTAATCCTTATTGGCTTGCACCAGGCAGTGTTTTTTCTTCAGCGGTTTTTCTGTACCGAGCGCCTGCCATTCCTCGCCGGTAAAGGTGATTCGCATGCCATTGGCCAGGGTCAGGCAACGCTCACGCACATCCAGACTGGAGAAGCGCCAGGCCCAGCCATCGCCAAGCCCCGCTTCGTTGCCGCGCAAGGCCGAGTAATGCAAGGTCAGGTCACATATCGGGCCGAGCCCGCTCAGGCCTTGCAACGTGGCGACCGGGTAATGGGCGTGGAACAGGCCGGTGCGTGTGTCCACGCCGCTTTCACCCTGCCCCAGGGTGTCAAAGATTTCCGAGCGCTCGGTATTGCCGTAGTCCTCGCACAACAGACTGGTCGGCGAGTAAGGCGCCAAGGCGCTGGACGGGGTGTAGAAGACGACCAGGGGTGCGTGCCAGAATTGCGTTTCGCTAAAAGCACCGACATGGCCGACGGCTTGCTCTGTTTCGCCGTACATGTTCTGCGGGTAGTCCAGGCTGACCTCATAGGTGCATGGACTGGCCAGTGCGCCCCAGGTGACTCTGTCGGCCGTCACGGAGATTGGCCACGACACCTCCTCACCAGGCACCTCTTCACCCGGCACGACAGGCACACAGGCGGCGATACGCACGCCTTTGTTCACGGCAGCGCGGTTCAAACGAAACTCCAGCTCACCGGCATGAATATCGGCGCTTATCCGTAATGAGCCGATGCCCGAGGCAAGCGTCACCGTGGGCGATGCGGATGCGGTCGGCGCTGCAGGCGCAACGTCGGTGGCGACCGGATCGAGATCGACTTGCAGTTCGCAAAAGCGTGGCATCCAGACGTCGGCGTCACCCTGCTGCGCCTGGCTTGCCGGCTGCACGTGCAGCTCGGGCCAGGCCTGATTCTTGAGGAACCCGATGAGCGCATCGCGCCAGGCGTGTTGATCGAATTCACCCTCATCTGCTGCCGCAGGGCTGAACACCGCTGCATGCAGCACCTGCCCGCTGAACGGATGGCGCACCATGACCTGCAGATCGTCAGTCGTCTGCGACCCTTGCGGTAGCTCAAGTGCAAGCCCCGTAGAGCGATTGCCTGCATCGGGCAGGGAGGTGAAGATGCGCAACGCATCACCCCGCTGCCAAAGGCCGAGGCCATGGATAGACGTGATCTTGAGGCTGTCTTCAGTGGGACTGCGAACCTCCGCTCGCAGGTAAGCCGACACGTCTGAGGTATTCAATGCGTTGGCCCACGCCGCCAGCCATTTGCCGCTCCCTGACTGGGCGGTAGTCGGCGCCCATTCATGTTCAGCCAGCAAGCGGTGGGAAAACGCATCGTAGACCCAGGCGTGCAGCCTGGTGCCTGCGTCCAGTGCCTGCACCCCTTCCAGTTCGCGGCTCTTCCACCAGTTCGCCAGCGTCAGCGTGACGCTCAGCTCGGCGCATTGCGGCCCCCAGAAAGCGTTGCCATGGTCGGCGGGCGCCACATGACCGTCAGCGCCCGGCACACCGGCACGCAGCAGATGACTGTCACGATTGATTTGCTCGCACAGAGCCCTGGACCAACCTGCCCCGGCCTGCGTCTCGGCCGCCTGGAACAAATGCTGCTCGAACAGCGCCTGAGTTTTCAGGTCGCGCACTTGCAGGCAGAGGGTCTGTCCGGCGATCAGCGGGAAGTCGTCATTACAGGCCAGCACCTGGACCAGATTGGCGGCGAAAGGCGCGTTGGTGAACGCGCGGTGCTTGGCATGGCACCAAAGGCGCAACGGTGTGGTTGCGGTCGAGAAGCTGTTGTCATCACTCCACGCCCCGGCAGTGATTGCCGCGCCCTGGCGGGCAATGTACTGGGCGAAAGCCTCAGGCCATTGGTCGTGCTTGAGCGTGCCCGCCTGCGCAATGTAGTCGAACCGGCTGATCTCGCCGTCGCGACGATTGACCAGGAACGCGCTCAGTGTTTCACCGGCGGTCAGCGCCCGGTCGCCCTTGATCGGCACCGTGCTGTACCAGCCGTCATCGACGCTGCCCGCACGTTCCAGGGTGAAGTCCTGCATGTCAGGCAAGTGGCCGTCGGGCTGGGTGGTGATCAGGTAGGGAACTGCAAACGGTTCGAGCGTCTGTCGGCTGACTTCAGCTGCGGGTATGACCGTATCTTGTGCCGATGGAGAAGGTGCGACTTCATCTGCGGGCTGAGGCTTATCTCTTGCGGGTTGAACCGGCTCGACCTCAGCTGCAGGCTGAGGCTCATCAGAAGCGGATGGAAGTTTGCCACGGTCGACGCCCCGCAAGGCGTACATGTTGTCGATAGCAGAAACCAGGACATCATCGACGTCTTCATTCACGCCACGTGCGGTGTTCAGCAGCGGCAGCACGGCCGAGAGTGAATCGTAAGCCGCACGACTTTCTTTAGTGGCGCAAAGATCCAGATAATAACTCGTATGCCCGAACGTTTTACTCACTACGCTTCGAACGTGCTTCACACTGCCGAAAAGATAGTCTCCGTCGTCCATTTCGATCAACAACGGGCCACTCTGAGGTGTCAATGCGAGTCGATCCGGTTCTGCAATAACAACCGCCCCGGCATTGATGAGCAAACCCAGCTGTCTGGCTTCTTCAGTTTTCCTGAGATCAACTTGCGGGAGCTCTTTGATATTGCCATAAGCGACGCGCTGTTGCGCTTTACCTTCGGGTGAGTCAAGTACTATATCCGGGCCATCAGCCCTGACATAAACGTACTTCTTGCCGTTTAATTCGATGAGTTCGTCGGCGATTAAAAATTTTCTGATGTCACGTCGTGTGTATGCCATCCTGGCAGTCCTCTGAAACGTTGTGGCTATCCATTAGTTGCGCACGCAGATGCTATCAGGCTGCAGTGACGATCAGGTCTGCTGCACCCTTAATCAAGTCGGACGATCCTCAAACTACATTGCACGCGCTATTTCGATGCAACGGAAAAAGCCGATGGGTAAACAGTCCGGAGTAAAGACCCCATTAGAAAAGTGTAGTCATGGAAGTGCATATTTAAAGCACAACCATCGTCAAGGTGACGAACGGCGCACTTCAACTACCTCGACAAGTCCGCAACCGGATGACCACCGCGGGCAGCTTCCCGGACTTCATCGGCTTTCGCGACAGCGATGCTTGCGCAGGCGCACCAATCATTGGCTGACCGCCCTCGCGAGCAAGCTCACTCCTGCAAATGGTGGCGTCTAGACCACCATCGCGTCCCGCGCCACCGACACGTTGTCAGGCAGCTCCCCGGCATGCTCGATCAGCCAGGCATCCAGCGCATGCCCCACGTGCGTGAGCAACGCCCGCGCAGGCGTCAGCTCATCGATGATCCGCAGCGCCAAGTTCAGGTCGTTGTGGTTACGCGGCACTTGAGGCTGGGGCGGCATCGAGCAGTCCAGAATCAGCACATCCAGGTGCCCTCCCCGCAGATACGCTGTGGTGTCATCGGGCAGACCCACGGTATCGGTCAGGTACGCCACCCGCCGCCCTCCACCCTGCAGCAGATAGCCCAGCGTCGGTCTGGAATGCAGCAACGGCAATGCCGTCACCTCAAGCGCGCCAAAGGTACGGGTTTCGAATGCCGCGAACGGCCGGCTGAAATCGAGGATCCCCGGGTGTTTGTACAGATCCGACAGCCCTTGCGGGTCCGCCGGGCCATGCACCGGAATCACCAGCCCCTGGCCCCAGCGCAGATGCAACAGACCCTGTGCATGGTCGGCGTGGTAGTGGGTCTGGAGAATGCCGCTGAGGCTGTGCGGCGCAAAACGCTCGGTGAGGTCTGGCAGGCCGCTGTCGATCAACCAGCGCTGATCGCCCAACTCAACCAGCGCGCAGCAGGGCCGTCGGCGCAACCCTGGATCGGCATGCGCTGCCTGACACGCCTGACACTGACAGCCGTAGACCGGAACCTGCCGCGCATCGCCAGTACCCAGCAAGGTCAGGCGCATGCGTGCTCCCGGTCGATACCCTGCAGCAGCCGGGCGACGGTCTGCTCCAGCGCGCCCGAGTTATCCAGCAGCAGCAACGCTGGGTCTTCGGCCAACAGGTCATCGGCAAACTGCGCATTGCGCGCAAGCCTGGCCTCGATTTCCTCTGCCGATTCCCGGCCTCGCGCCAGCAAGCGTTGGCGAAGCACCGACTGATCGACACACAGCAAGACCGCCGACAGGTCCGGGTAGCGCTGCCGTGCCTGCGCCAGATGTCCGCGTGAACCGTTGATCAGCACATCGTGACCTTCGCCCAGCCACCGATCGATCTCTTTGGGAATGCCGTAGTGCAAGCCATTGGCGAACCAGTCCAGGGCGAAGTCGCCCTGAGCCTGCATCAGAGTGAAATCCTCTACGCTGACGGCCTGGGCCGCCTCGCCCTTGGCTTCGGCCGAACGGGTAATGACCCGGCGCACGATCCGGCAGCCGCGAGCGGCCATCGGTTCGCGCGCGGCATCGAGCAGGCTGTCCTTGCCCGAACCGGACGGTCCGATGAGATAGATCAACCTGCCTGCCATCAGAAAACCCTCTTCGCTTGTCGCCAAACCTGTTGGATGACCGGCAACGTACCCACGGCGCGGGCGTGGATCAGATCGGCGCGCAGGCCGACGCCGATTTCGCCACGGTCGTGCAGGCCGGCAGCACGCGCCGGGGCCAGACTGCCCGTCGTGACGGCCTTGGCCAGCCCTGCCCCGGCCAGCGCTTGATCCTCGTCCAACTGAGCACCGAGGGTGAACGCCGCCTGCAACAGACTGGCCGGATAATAATCGCTGGAGAGAATATCCAGTAGCCCTTCTTTAGCCAGGCTGGCGGCGGCGATGTTGCCCGAATGCGAGCCGCCACGCACGATATTCGGCGCACCCATCAGCACGCTCATGCCCAGGCGACGGCAGGCCTGCGCCGCTTGCAGGGTGGTCGGGAACTCGGCGATGGTCATGCCGTAGGCCGCCGATTCCTCGACGTGCTCGACGGTCGCGTCATCGTGGCTGGCCACCGACAGCCCGCGCGGCAGGCAGATGTCGACGATCGCCCGGCGATAGCGATCGCTGTAGACCCTGGAGTTGGCCACCTGCTCGACGATGAATTGATCCATCTGCTCGCTGCTCAAGTGATATTTGCCCATGTAGTACTCACGGTACTTGGATTCGAGGGCGAACTGGCGCTGACCCGGCGAATGGTCCATCACCGACACCAGTTGCACCAGCGGTTGCTCCACCAGATCGCGGAACACGCTCAGGGTGTCGGGGTGGCACACCTCGCAGCGCAGGTGCAGGCGGTGCTCGGCGCGGGTCATGTCCGAGGCGTTGGCGCGGGCGATGGCCTCGACCATTCCGGGCAGCTGCTGCATGCGCTTGCCCTTGGGGTTGACGTCGCCGATGGACAGCGCGTCGAACACCGTGGTGATCCCCGCCGCGATGATCTGCGCATCATGGCTCATCACCGCCGATGCCGACGGCCAGTCCACGCCGGGACGCGGGCTGAGGTGTTTTTCCAGGTTGTCGGTGTGCAGTTCGACCAGGCCCGGCAGCAGGTAATCGCCGTTCAGGTTGTGCGCCTGCGGCAGCTGGCTGACGCCGCGTTCGACCTCGGCGATCAAGCCGTCGCGCAGCACCACGGTGCCGGTCAATACCTGATCGGCGGTGACGATCTTGGCGTTGGTCAGGATCTGTTCGTTCAGCATTGCAGCGACTCCTTGGCAGTCGGGCTCTCGTCCAGCAGAGCTTGCGGCGTCATGTCCAGATGGCGGTCGGACACCGCTTCGCGAGCCAGTGGGTCATGGAAGATGCCGATCACTGCGGCACCGGCTTTTTTCGCCTCGACAATCAGTTCCAGCACCACCTGACGGTTGCTGTCGTCCAGCGATGCCGTGGGTTCGTCCAGCAGCATCACCGGCCACGGCACCATGAACCCGCGAGCGATGTTGACCCGCTGTTGCTCGCCCCCGGAGAACGTCCCTGGCGCCAGTTGCCACAGACGCGGCGGGATGTTCAGGCGACTCAACAGGTGCTCGGCGCGGGCCTTCGCCTGTTCACGGCTCCAGCCACGGGCCAGCGCCGGTTCCAGGACCACATCCAGGGTCGACACGCGGGGAATCACCCGCAGAAACTGGCTGACATAGCCCAGGGTCTGCCGACGCACATCCAGCACCTGTCGCGGCTGGGCGCCCACCAACTCCAGCCACTGCCCTTGATGCTGCACACGGATGCTGCCCCCCGCCGGCAAATAGTTGCCGTACAAGGTGCGCAGCAAGGTGCTTTTGCCGGCCCCGGAATGCCCGTGCAACACCAGGCATTCGCCGCCGCTCACGGAAAAGCTCAAGCCGCGCAATACGTTGAGCACCACCCCGTTCTGCTGATGCAGGGTGAAAGTTTTCGAGAGGTCATGGACCTCGATCAGCGTGTTCATCAAGCCACTCCAGAAAGGTCAGCCCAGAAATCGTTGCCTACCGCCGAATCAGGGCTGCAGCACCGAAGACACCAGCAGTTGCGAATAAGGGTGTTGCGGGTCGTCGAGGATCTGATCGGTAAGGCCGGTCTCCACCACCCGAGAGCGGCGCATCACCATCAGTCGGTCGGCCAGCAGTCGGGCCACGGCCAGGTCATGGGTGACGATCACCACCGCCAGATCCAGCTCGCGCACCAGACCGCGCATCAGGTCCAGCAGACGCGCCTGCACCGACACGTCGAGACCGCCGGTGGGCTCGTCCATGAACACCAGACGCGGACCGGAGACCAGGTTGCGGGCGATCTGCAGACGTTGTTGCATGCCACCGGAAAAGGTCCGTGGCAGGTCGTCGATACGTGCTGGATCGATTTCCACCTGCTCCAGCCAATCCAGCCCGGCGGCGCGCAGTTGCTGGTAGTTGCGTACGCCCTGGGCCATCAGCCGCTCGCCGATGTTGGCCCCGGCAGACACCGCCATGCGCAGGCCGTCGCGCGGGTTCTGCTCGACGAAGCCCCATTCGGTGCGCAGTAACGTGCGGCGTTCGGCTTCGCTGGCGCTGTACAGGTCCAGCCATTTGCCGCTGCCATTGGAAGCCTCAGCAGTGCGGTAATCGATGACGCCAGCGTCTGGCGGGCAGCGACCGCTGAGCAGCGACAACAAGGTCGACTTGCCCGAACCGGACTCGCCGACGATGCCCAGCACCTCGCCGGGATACAGCTCGAAGCTGACGTCCTGGCAGCCCTTTTCCGGGCCGTACAATTTGCCCAGGCCCTTGACCTTGAGCAGCGGCTGGCTGCGCTCGCGGGCCCCCTGCTGCTGAATGTGCTGTGCTGCGGTCATTGGCCTTCCCTCCCCTGATTGACCCGTTGCGCGCAGTAGTCGGTGTCCGAGCAGACGAAGCTCTGGGTGCCCTGATCGTCGAGAATCAGCTCGTCGAGGAACGAGTCATGGCTGCGGCAAATGGCGCAGTCGTGCTGCCACTTCTGCACTTCAAAAGGGTGATCCTCAAAGTCCAGGCTGGTGACCCGGGTGAACGGCGGCACCGCATACAGGCGCTTCTCGCGGCCGGCACCGAACAGCATCAGTGCCGGGCTCATGTCGAGTTTCGGGTTGTCGAATTTGGGGATTGGCGAGGGGTCCATCACGTAGCGCTCGTTGACCGTCACCGGATAGGCATAGGCGGTGGCGATGTGGCCAAAGGTGGCGATGTCTTCGTAGAGCTTGACGTGCATCACCCCGTAATCGTTGAGCGCGTGCAGGGTCCGGGTCTCGGTTTCAGAGGGCTCGATGAAGCGCAGCGGATCAGGGATCGGCACTTGATAGACCATGATCTGATCGGCGTGCAGCGGGGTTTCCGGGATCCGGTGACGGGTCTGGATGATCGTCGCCTCGGGGGTGCGCTCGGTGGTTTCAACGCCAGCGGTGCGGGCAAAGAAACGGCGGATCGACACCGCGTTGGTGGTGTCGTCTGCGCCCTGATCGATGACCTTGAGCACGTCCTCGGCACCGAGAATGGCGGCAGTCAATTGCATGCCACCGGTGCCCCAGCCATAGGGCAGCGGCATTTCACGACCACCGAACGGCACCTGATAACCGGGGATGGCGACGGCCTTGAGCAAGCCCCGGCGGATCATGCGTTTGGTCTGCTCGTCCAGGTAAGCGAAGTTGTAGGCCTGGTCGCGAGCCGGTCGGGCTGGCCGAGGTTGCGTTGCGGCATTCATTGGGCCTGCTCCTTGGAGGGCGTGCGCAGTTTGCGGATCAGTTCCAGTTCGGCCTGGAAGTCAACGTAGTGCGGCAGTTTCAGGTGCGAGACGAAACCCGAGGCTTCGACGTTGTCGCAGTGCGCGAGCACGAACTCCTGCTGCTGTGCCGGCGAAATGATTTCCTCGGCGTATTCGCCGGCACGCAGGGAGCGGTCGACCAGTGCCATGCCCATGGCCTTGCGTTCGGCGTGACCGAATGCCAGGCCGTAACCGCGGGTGAATTGCGGCAACTCGGTGGCGGAGCCGACGAACTGGTTGACCATCTCGCATTCGGTGACTTCGATGGCGCCGATGCTGATCGGGAAACCCAGCTCTTCAGGCTCGATCCAGACCTCGACTTCACCGACGCGGATTTCCCCGGCAAACGGGTGATTGCGCCCGTAGCCCCGTTGGGTGGAGTACCCCAGCGCCAACAGAAAACCTTCGTCGCCACGGGCCAGGGCCTGCAAGCGTTCGGCACGGCTGGCCGGGTACTCCAATGGCTCGCGGGTGATGTCGGCGACCGGCGCGCCAGTGTCGAGCTCTTCCTTGATCAGCCCTTCGATCGCCAGCAGACCCGACACCCGAGGGCAGGCTTGAAGCGTGGCATCGGCTTTGATTTCCGGGCCTGGGTACTGGCCCTCGGCGAGCAGGCTGAAATCCAGCAGTCGGTGGGTGTAGTCGAAGGTCGGGCCCAACAGTTGCCCGCCCGGCACGTCCTTGAAAGTCGCGGACAAGCGGCGGTTGAGCTGCATGCTCGAAGTGTCGATGGGCAGGCTGGCGTTGAAGCGCGGCAGCGTGGTGCGGTAGGCGCGCAGCAGGAAGATCGCTTCCACCAGATCGCCCGCCGCCTGCTTGATCGCCAGCGCCGCCAGTTGCTCGTCGTACAGCGAGCCTTCGGTCATCACCCGGGCCACGGCCAGCGGCAATTGCTGGCGGATCTGCTCGACACCGAGTTCGGCCACCGAGGTATCGCCGCGACGTTTTTTCGCCAGCAGCTTGTGCGCGTTGTCGATGGCCTGTTCGCCACCCTTGACGGCCACGTACATCAGACATCTCCTTTGGATAGCAACGGCTTGAACAACACTTGGGTGCTGCGCGGCAGGCCCAGCAGTTCGTTGCCGGCAACGAAGAACACGTCGATGCCACGGGGAAAGTCGTTGCGTGATTCACGCTCCTGCCAGAACGCCTCTTGCAACGGCAGGCTGACGTGGTTCTGGCTCTCGATGCCCGGGCCGCGCAAGGCGACCTGACGCCCGCCTTGCAGGCTCGGTAACTGAACCAGCAGCGTGCAGGACTGATCGGGGTAGCGGTCATTGCCCAGGTCGAAACCGCTCAGGTCGTGCAACTGACTGTCATCGAGCAACGCAAAGCGCGCGTTCTGCCGGTCGCTGACGATCGGGCAGCCGCAGTGAAAGGTCAGGTTGGCGCGGATCGCCTGGGTGTCGAACGTCGGCGCCAGCCACAGCGGCGTGTCGATATCCAGCAGCGCCAGACACAGCGCATGGCTGGCAGGCGCCAGGCCTTGCAGATGCGGCGGGGTCTGCGCCGCCAGCAGGCTCTGGACCACGCCGGGACCGGCCAAGGCCTTGAGGGCGGCGCGGAAGCTGCGCTGGGCGTCCAGCACCGGATCGGCAAATGCAGGCTGCAATAACGCTGCGCTGACGGCAGTGGCGCTTTCGGGAATTGCGTTCATCAATTCTCTCCTCTGACCAGGGTGAAGAAGTCCACTTTGGTCGCTGCGATTTCGGCTTGTTGTTCAGTCCGCCGCACGGCTTGCGCCAAGGCCAGCGGTTCGATCAGCTCGCGGATCCAGTGCGCCTGCTGTGTGCCTTGCAGGTGTGCATCGGCCAGGGCAGCCAGCTCGGCATGGGCCTTGTCGCGCCCAGCCAGATAGCTGTAGCCGGTGCGCCCGTCGGCCAGGCGCACGACACAACGGGTGACGCTCATCTCGCCGACATTGAACGGCGCACCACTGCCGCCCATGCGTCCACGGACCAGGGTCATGCCGATTTCCGGAGCGCGAATCAGCTGGTATTGGGCATCGCGCAGGGCCGCCTCATGGGCCAGCAAATCAGCGCGGCGGGTGCGCGACAGCACACCGATCCAATGCTGGCGTGCAGCGTGTTCACTCGATAAGGAACCGGGGTCGGTTGGCAAAGCAGGTGTGGCGGTCATCGAAGGCATCTCCATCAGGTAACGATCTGATACTGGAAGCGGTCGGAGCGGCTGGTGGAATGGGCAATCTCCACCGGCTGGCCGTGCGCATCGCGGGAAAGGGTGAGCACCGTCAATGCCGGCAGATGGCGTGGCATCAGCAGCACGCTGGCCTCGTCACGGCTGGGCAATCGGGCGCCGATCAGGCTGAAGGTGCGGGTCAGCGGCAGGTCGCGATCGGCAAGGAACTGGCGCACTGAACCGCTCTGATAGTCCGCCAGCAGCGAGGTGCGGCTGGCGCAATAGCGGTGGCGAATCAAGCTCACCGGCTGGCCGTCGAGACGGCGCAGGGTTTGCAGCTCGATCAACGGCGCATGCTCCTCAAGGCCCAGATGCTCGGCCTCCTGGCGAGTGGCAAGGCACTGACGACGTTGCAGCAGGAGCGCTTCGACGCCGTGGCCCAGCGCTGACAACGACTGGCTGTAGGCGCTCTGGGCAGCCAGCGGGTACACCAGTGGCCGACCGAGCACCTGCGTGCCTTTGCCCTGGCGGCGCAGCAGGCTGCCTTCGCGCACCAGCTCGTCGATCGCCCGGCGCACGGTGTGGCGGTTGACGTCGAAGCGTGCCGCCAGCTGGGTTTCGGCGGGCAGGAATTGGCCTGCGGTGTAGCCGTTCAACTCGCGGCGCAAGGTATCGGCCAGCTCGCGGTACATCGGTTCGCGGTGCCGGGCTTGGTGGTGTAGGGTTTCGGCTTGTCTAGACAACTGCATGGCTAAAAAAAGGGTTCGCACCCTCTCCTGTCGTGATCGTTAGATGAACTGCTTGCGCAGACGCTGGGAGAAGATGTCGATGACGCTGACCACCGCAATGATCACCAGCAGGACCGAGCAGGTCTGGGTGAACTGGAAGGCGCGAATGTTTTCCCAGAGGATCACCCCGATGCCGCCGGCGCCGACCATGCCCACTACCGTCGCCGAGCGCACGTTGGATTCGAAGCGGTACAGGGCGTAGGAAATCCACAGCGGCATGACCTGCGGGATGACCCCGAAGATCACCTCCTGCAAGGCGCTGGCGCCGGTCGCCCGCACACCCTCCACCGGGCCCGGATCGATGGCTTCGACGGCTTCGGCAAAGAGCTTGGCAAGCACGCCGGTGGTGCTGATCCACAACGCCAGGACACCCGCGAACGGACCCAGGCCGACGGCCACCACGAACAGCATCGCGAACACCATTTCGTTGATCGAGCGGAACGAATCCATGACCCGGCGCAGCGGCTGGTGAATCCACCAAGGGGTGATGTTGTCGGCGCACAGCACGCCCAGCGGCACCGAGCAGACGATCGCCAGCAGCGTGCCCCACAGGGCGATCTGCACGGTGACGATCATTTCCTTGAGGTAGGCGCGCCACTCGTGGAAATCAGGCGGGAAGAAGTCGGCAGCAAAGGTCGCCATGTTGCCGGAGTCGCGGTACAGGGCCAGCGGGTTCATTTCGGCGCCGTGCCAGGCCCAGGTCATCATCGCCAGGAAGACGCCCCAGCCCAGGTACTGCGGCCAGGTGCGCTTGCCGACAGCTTCAGCGTAAGCAGCGTGAGTGGTCATAACGGTTCCCGATAGCGAATACGTTGAAAGGCCAGGCCAGGCGTGGCGCACACGTGCGTGGGCGCCACGCCGGTTGCATCAGCCCGCCTTGGCAGTGCTTTGTTTTTCAAGCTCGGAAATACGGTCCTGCAACTTGTTCAGGCCGGCGTCGATGTCTTTCAGGCGGGTGGCCTTTTCATCGGCACTCAAGGTGGTGCTGGCGGTGGTTTCGGTCTTCTGCTTGAACAGCTCAAGCTGGCGGATGGTCAGCAGTTGATCGTCCGAGGACTTGAGGAACTTGCCCATCTGCATGTTCGCAAGCACGGCCTTTTCTTCGGCGGTGTCACCGTAGCTGGCAAAGAAATCGCGGATCTTGTTCTTGGTCTCGTCGGCCATGCCTTTACGCCAGACCATCGGGTCGGCCGGAATGATCGGCGACTTCCAGATCACCTTGAGCCTGGCCGCGCTCTCGGGCTGAGTGACTTGCAGACGGTCCATGCTTTCGGTGTTGAAGGTGGCGACATCCAGCTGACCCTTGGCGACACTCAGCGCGTTGACCTCGTGGCTGGAGTTGAGCGTGCGCTTGAAGGCGGTGGCGGCATCGACGTGGTTCTTGGCGAACACGTAGTAGCCGGGGACCAGGTAGCCGGAGGTGGAGTTCGGGTCGCCGTTACCGAAGGTCAGTTCCTTGGCATGCTTGAGCATGTCCTCCACCGAATTGATCGGGCTGTCCTTGCGCGCAATGATCACGCTCCAGTAGCCCGGCGCACCGTTGGCAGCGGCGGTCTGGGCGAAGATTTCGCCGCCGGAACGGTCCACCGCTTCCATGGCCGCCTTGTTGCCCAGCCAGGCCACGTCGACCTTGTTGAAGCGCATGCCCTGAATCAGCCCGGCGTAGTCGGAAGCAAAGGTGGCGTTGACTTTTAGCCCGGTCTTTTTCGACATGTCGTCGATGAAGGGCTGCCAGACGCTCTTCAGGTTCTGCGAGGATTCGGTGGACATGATGCCGAAGTTGATGGCGCTGTCGTCAGCCTGCGCGGTGCCCATCAGGCAACCGGCGAGCACAGCGGCAGACGCGAACACGCGACCGAAACGGTTCAACATGGGTAGCTCCTGGAACTGAGGTTGAGGGGGTGTTGGGGTTGTCGGGGTGAGCCGAGCAACGGCTTGGTCAGGCCCGAGCCAGCACCAGCCGCGCTGGCCGGTCGGCGTTGCGGCCCTGATCGGCAAACATCAGGCTGGCGTCGGCATCGGCGCCGTACAGGTCATTGAGGAACTGGCCGTCGAGGTCGGCGCCCTGGCCGTCGAAATGAATGCGCCCACCCTTGAGCGCCACGGCACGCGGGCAATAGCGCACCGCGTAATCGACCTGATGCAGGGTGACGACCACGGTCTTGCCGTCCTGGCGGTTGATGTCGGCGAGAATTTCCATGACCTTGCGCGCAGACTCGGGGTCCAGCGAGGCGATGGGTTCGTCGGCCAGAATCACCTCGGCCTGCTGGGTCAGGGCACGGGCAATCGCTACCCGTTGCTGCTGCCCGCCGGACAAGGTAGAGGCCCGTTGCCGGGCAAGATCGGCCAGACCGACGCGCTGCAGATTGGCCATGGCCCGGGCCTTTTCTTCGGCATTGAACAGCGCCAGCGTGCCACGCCAGCGCGGCATGCGACCCAGGCAGCCGAGCAGCACGTTGTCCAGTACGCTCAGGCGATTGACCAGGTTGAACTGCTGAAAGATGTAGCCGATGTCGGCACGCAGCCGGCGCACCTTGCCATTGAGGCGGCCGGCGGCCTGCACTTGGCGACCCAGTACACTGACGCTGCCACCATTGCCGCGGTCGCAGCAGGCAAGGCCGGCCAGATGGCGTAACAGGGTGGATTTGCCCGAGCCGGAAGCGCCGATCAGCGCTACCATTTCTCCGGGTTGTATAGACAATGCAAGGTCAACCAGAGCGGTCTTGCGAGCAAATGTCTTGTTCAAGCGGTCGACATGGATAGCTGCGTTCATGGGGTTTTCGACTCTCATCTTGGGGATGGCGCCGGCGTCCTGCCGGGGGTGAATGTTCAACCGCACGACCGGTCCGTGGCCGCCTTCGGTGCGAGTGACATTAGAGAGCGGGTGTGGCAGTTCGATGACCCGTCGATGAACGTGGGATAACAGTTGGTTGACGATTTGATGCAGGTTTTTCGGCGGATCTGCTCGACAGGTGGCTGCACATCAGCGGCCTGACGCAGGCGCGTGATAGACAAGTTGCACAGCCGCAGGAGCCCCTATGAGTGCCACTCGATGAACTGGAAACACATCCTTACCGTCATAGTCTTCAGCGCCCTGCCCTTGATCGCTGCCGCTGAAGACCAGGAGAACCGCACATTGGCTGAAACCGGCTCTGCCCATTACCGCTTCGAACGCCTGAATCTGGACTCCGCGGATGGCCAGCGGCACTACCGGCTGGACATCGGCATCCCGCGCAACCCGCCAGCACCGGCGGGCTATCCGGTGATGTACCTGCTGGACGGCAACAACGCGGTGGCCGAACTGCAGGAGCACTGGCTCGCTGAACTGAACGCCGGCACCCCGCCGCTGCTGGTGATGATCGGCTATGACATCGACGGGACCTACGATGGCGAACAACGCACCCGTGACTACACCGGCGCCACGGCCAGGGCGTTTCTGCAAGTGCTCGAGACGAGGATCAAGCCGCTGATTCAGGCGCAGTACAGCGTGGACCGTACTCGGCAGACCTTATGGGGGCATTCGTTCGGCGGGCTGTTCGTGCTCTATGCGCTGCTCGAGCAACCCGATGCCTTCCAGAGCTGGATCGCCGCCAGTGCATCGCTGTGGTATCAGCCGATCACGTTCGACAATGGCATGGCCTTGACAGCGTTCCCGGCTGGCACTACGCGCAGCGTGCGCATGGTCCGGGGCGAACGCGAAGGCAGGCCGCCCATCGCGCAGTTCGACGGTGGCTCGGAACAACGAAGGAAGGAGATGCAGGCCGTGCCCAATGATGCCAACCGCCTGCTGGCCGAACATCTGGCGACGCTGCCTGCCACTGAAGCCAGCTACCAGCAGTTCAATGGCCGCAACCATGGGCAGATGTTCGGTACGGCCCTGCACCTGGGGCTGCGCCGGGCTGCCGGGTTGCCCGAACAACCTTGAGGCCAGGCCTGGAGACAACCTCTTGTAGCAGCACGCCTTGCTAGCGAACCGGTCGGGTCAGACACCTCAGTGACTGACCCCCTACATTCGCCAGCAAGCCGGCTCTACGGCCCTCGGCCAGAAGCAACCCCCGTCAGATGCGGAACGTGCCCACCAGATGCTGCAAGCGCGCGGCCTGATGCTCCAGGTGGGTACAGGCGTCCAGCGTCGACTTGAGGTTGTCGACGCCTTCCTGGTTCAGGGTGTTGATTTCGGTGATGTCGACGTTGATCGACTCCACTACCGCCGTCTGCTCCTCGGTTGCGGTCGCCACCGACTGGTTCATGCCGTCGATTTCGCTGATGCGCCGGGTCACGCTGTTGAGGCGCTCGCCGGCCTGGTTGGCGATGGTCACGCTGCTTTCGCTCTGACGCTGACTCTCGGTCATGTTGATCACCGCGTCACGCGCACCGACCTGCAGCTCCTCGATCATGCCCTGCACCTGCTGCGCAGAGTCCTGGGTGCGGTGGGCCAGGTTACGCACCTCATCAGCCACCACGGCAAACCCGCGACCGGCTTCACCGGCCCGCGCTGCCTCGATCGCGGCGTTGAGGGCCAGCAGGTTGGTCTGCTGGGAAATGCCACTGATCACTTCAAGAATCTGCCCGATGTTGGCGGTCTTGTTGTTCAGCGTTTCGATGTTCACGCACGACTCGCTGATCTTTTCCGACAGCTGATTCATCGCCTTGATGGTCTGGCTGACCACCCCCTGGCCTTCGCTGGCCAGTTGCGTGGCTTCGCTGGAATGCTGCGACGCCAGGGCGGCGTTCTGCGCGATCTCCTGGGCAGCGGCGCCCAGTTGATTGATTGCCGCCGCCACGCTGCTGGTGCGGCTGGCCTGTTGATCGGAGTTACCCATCGAGGAGTTGGAAGCCCCCACCACCCGCGCCGCCACTTCACCCAACTGCCCGGCCGTGGACGCCACTTCGCGGATCGAGCCATGGATACGCTCGACGAAGCGGTTGAACGACTGGGCCAGGTCACCGAATTCATCCTGCGAAACGATCGACAGGCGTTTGGTCAGGTCACCCTCGCCATCGGCGATGTCCTGCATGGCACGGCCCATCTGGTGCAGCGGCTGCATCAGCACGCGAATCAGCAGGCCGAGCAGGATCATGATGATCGCCACCGCGATGACCATGGCAAAAATAGCCGAGGAGCGGAACTCGCTGAGCATCGAATACGCGGCATCCCGGTCCAGCACCAGCGCGACGTACCAGTTGGCAGAAGACAGCCCTTCGACCCGGGTGAACGAGATGAACTGCGCCTTGCCGGCCGATTCGATCTCATACACGCCCGGCGCGATCTTCGGCGCACCGTTGGGGTAGGCCTCGCTGACGTTCTTGAGGATCAGTTTGCTGTCGGGGTGAATGAGGATCTTGCCATCGGCGCTGACGATGTAGGCATAACCGTGACCGCCGAAGTTCAGCGAGTTGATGGTCTTGCTGATGGCGTCCAGCGAGATGTCCGCGCCCGCCACACCGATCATCTGGCCTTGCTGACGCACCGGGGTGGCCAGGGTGACCACCAGCTTGCCGGACGACGCAGCGATGTAGGGCTCGGTGACGATGGTGCCCTGGGCGGCATCGGCGGCCTTGTACCAGCCACGGGACCGCGGATCGTAGTCAGCGGCACGGTTACCTGCCGGTACCGAGAACATCACCCCGTCCTTGCCGCCGAAGTAGCTGAGCTGAAAGTTGTCGGGGTAAACCGACAGGCCGATGGCCCGCTGCAGATTGCTCAGCGCAGGACCGTCGACAGCGATTTGCTGGGCCATGGAGTACAGCAACTGGGTGCGGCTCTCCAGCCAGGTCTGGATATTCTGAGTGGTCAGACTTCCCAACTGTTGCAGTTCGGCATCCACGTTGTTCTTTAAAGTTTCGCGCTGACGATAATCGTTCACCAGAATAAAACAGGAGAAAGCAACAACAACTATCAATGCAGCGGCCAGCAGGATCTTTCTGCTGAAGCCCAGACTTTTGATCATACGATTGTGTCCATAACCAAGGATGACAGCGACGGGAGTGCGTTGCCTGTAGGCGCGCGCTGCGCTTTGTACGGGGTTGTCGGGGGAAAGGGAAGACGCGGCCTGAAATATAGTTCGGCCGGCGGGAGCGAGAGTTGAGTGCCGGTCGTCGAGGAAACAAACCAGAGCGGTTTTAGAAGAGATTCAGAATAGACAGATGTTTAACTAACCATCCAACGATGTTTAAGCTGGATCCAATTATTGAAGCCATGGGCCAGAAGTTTGCAGGAGAGAGCTTGGTTGCGGTCAGCATCGTTCGTACACAAAAGAGCTGATTGACGGGACGCTATCGCAAGCAAGCTTACTCCTACAGGTGGCGAACGTTACTTGGCGAACAACTGCCCGATGTCCTTGAACGCCTTGAACTCCAGCGCATTGCCGCACGGGTCGAACAGGAACATCGTCGCCTGCTCGCCGACCTGGCCCTTGAACCGCACGTAGGGTTCGATGACGAACTTGATCCCCTGGCCCTGCAACCGATCAGCCAGCGCCTCCCACTCCTGCCAGCCAAGTACTACACCGAAGTGCGGCACCGGCACGTCATGGCCGTCCACCGCGTTAGTGCCGGCATGGGCCTGGGAGTCGGTTTTCGGGTGCTCGTGAATCACCAGCTGATGGCCAAAGAAATCGAAATCCACCCAGTGATCGCTGGACCTGCCCTCAGGCAGGTTGAACACCTTGGCATAGAAATGCCGCGCGGCGGCGAGGTCGTGGACGGGGATGGCCAGGTGAAACGGCGAGAGTTTCTGCGCAAGTGCGGTCACGGTGATTTCCTCTACAGGGGATGCAGCCATCTTTACCCATTGAATCATTGATGGAAAGATCATAATTTTTGTGTCGAGCCACAATTATCTTGATCAGTGAGAAACCATGATCCGCGAGCTGAAAACCTTCCTCAGCGTCGAACGCCTGGGCACTTTCGTCGCGGCCGGCAACCGCATCGGTCTGACCCAATCGGCTGTCAGCGCGCAGATTCGTACGCTGGAAAAAGCCCTCGGCACCCCGTTGTTCGATCGTAGCGGGCGCAGCGCCGTCCTTAACGCGGCAGGTCAGCGCGCGCTGCCCATGGCGCGGGAGATTGTCGAGCTGTTCGAGCGTATGGCCGCGCCGTCCGTTGACAGCGGTTTTCATGGCGAACTGCTGATCGGTGCGATCGCCACGGTGCAAACCGGCCTGCTGCCTGCAACGCTGGTTCGATTGAACACGCAGGCACCGGCGGTTGAAGCCAAGGTAATACCCGGGGTGTCGCAGACCTTGCTCAACAGCGTCGATGCCGCCGAGATCGATCTGGCGATCCTGATCCGCCCGCCCTTCGCGCTGCCCAAGGAACTGCATCTGGAAGTCATCGAGCGCGAGCCGTTCGTGCTGATCCTGCCTGCGCATATAGAAGGTGACGATCCGCTGCAGTTGCTGCGCGAGAACCGCTTCGTGCGCTACGACCGGCACTCGTTCGGCGGCCGGCAGGTGACGCGTTTCCTGCGCGAACAGAAGATCGAGACCCGTCCGGGCCTTGAACTCGATGAAGTGGACGCCATCGTGCGCATGGTCGAAGCCGGCCTGGGCGTTTCGCTGGTGCCCCGGGCCGGGCTGTGGCTGGAACGCGCGACGCAGATCAGGATCGTCGAACTCGGCGCCCTGACGTTCTATCGCGAACTGGCGCTGGTGATGCGCCACGCCAACCGGCAGTTGCCGTTGCAGCGGTTGTTCCGCGAGTGCCTTGAGAACCCGTAGCAGTGAGCTTGCTCGCGATGCGCTGTGTCCGGCACGGATAGGGCGCCGACACGAACGTATCACTAGCACGCTCACCGCTAAAGGTATGCGGTTAGTCTGAGCGCACTCAGACCGACTGCAAATGACACCTGACCAACTCGCCGCCCGCCGCGTCTTTGGCCGGCAGCAGTGCCTGGGGTTTGTCACACCCCACCGTTGCTTTCGGGCAACGATCCCTGAAAAAACACCCGCTGGGCAGGTTGCGATTGCCCGGCAGTTCGGTGGGTGCCGAAGCCTGGGCGTCGTCCACTGTCACCCCCAGTCTTGGCACGGCGTCGAGCAGCAGTTGCGTGTAGGGATGACGCGGCCGCTCCAGCACTTCCCTGGCGCTGCCCAGCTCGACGATCTGCCCCAGGTACATCACCGCCACGCGATCGGCCATGTGCCGGACCACCGAGACGTTGTGCGAAATCAGGATGTAGGTCAGGTCGCGGCTGCGCTGCAGCTCGGCCAGCAGGTTGAGGATCTGCGCCTGCACCGAGATGTCCAGCGCCGAGGTTGGTTCGTCAAGGACGATAATGTCCGGGTTCGACGCCAGCGCCCGGGCGATGGCGATGCGTTGGCGCTGCCCCCCGGAAAACTGATGGGGGAAACGGTCCATGTACTCGGTGCGGATGCCCACTTGCGAGGCGACTTTGGCCGCGATGTCGCGCATGTCCCGGCGTGGCGCCGAGCGCTGGACGAACAGCGGCTCGGTGATCACTTTCCACACCGGCAGGCGCGGGTCGAGCGAGGATTGCGGATCCTGAAACACGATCTGCACGTTACTGCTGCGTTCCCTGGCGTTGTTGTAGACCCAGTCGAGCTGGCCCGAGGTCGGTTTGATCAGGCCCATCAGCAGCTGCGCCAGGGTGCTCTTGCCGCAACCAGACTCGCCGACAACGCCCAGGGTCTCTCCGGCGCGTACCTGCAGGTCGATCCCGTTCAAGGCATGGGCCACGGCCTTGGGGCGACCGAGCCAGTCCTTGCCCATCGGGTAATGCACCCGCACGTCTTGCAGCGCGAGGATGGTCGGGCTTTCCCCGGGCACGGATTCAAGGGCTGCGCGACTCATGTCAACGACTCCTGCGCGGGGGAATAGGAGGGTTCGCTCAACCAGCAGGCGCTCTTGCGATCGGCCTGGGCGTCGAGGGTCTGCATGGGTGGCCGTTGCAGGCACTTGGGCATCGCAAACGCACAGCGATCGCGGAAGGTGCAGCCCTCAGGCAGCGCCGAAAGGTTGGGCACCTGACCCGGGATGGTCATCAGGTCCTGACCCGGCTCGACTTGCTCGGGCAAGCCGCTGAGTAATCCCAGGGTGTACGGATGGCGCGGGTCGGCCATGACCTGGGCGGTAACCCCCTGCTCCACCACCGCCCCGGTGTACATCACATACACCCGGTCGCAGAACTGCGACACCAGCGCCATGTCGTGGGTGATCAAGAGAATCGCCGTGCCCCGCTCGCGGGCCTTTTCGCGCAACAGCAGCAACACCTGACGCTGCACGGTGACATCCAGCGCCGTGGTCGGCTCGTCGGCAATCAACAATTGCGGATCACAGGAGAACGCCAGGGCGATCATCACCCGCTGACGCATGCCCCCGGACAGCTCGAACGGGTAGCTGTTCATCACCTGCTCGGGGTCGGCAATGTGCATGTCGCGCAGCAAGGCGATGGCCTTGGTCCGCGCCTCAGGCTTGCTCAAGCGCTGGTGATGGATGATCACATCGAGCATCTGCCGGCCAATGCGCCGGGTCGGATTGAGGGCGGTCATGGGCTCCTGGAAGATCATTGCCGCGTCGCGACCCCGGACCTTGAGCAGGTCTTTTTCCCGGGCCGTCAGCATGTCGCGGCCAAGGATGTTCAGGCTGCCGCTTTTGACCTGGTACGCCCGCTCGGGCAACAGGCGCAGGCTCAGCATCGCGGTCACCGACTTGCCGGAGCCAGACTCGCCGATCACGCCGACGATTTCCCCCGGATTGACGTGCAGTGACACGCCATTGAGGGCCTTTACCGTGCTTTTATACGCCGCAAATTCAATGCTCAGGTTGTCGATGGCCAACACCGGGGTGTCACCCAGCGGCCGTTTTTCAGTGTCCAGGTGCATGTCATTTCCCCTGCTGGCGTGGGTCGAGCAAGTCGCGTACGCCATCGCCCAAGAGGTTGAAGCCGGTAGCGGTGATCAGGATCGCCACGCCGGGAAAGGTCGAGTACCACCATTGATCGAGGATGTAATTGCGCCCGGTGGCGACCATGGCGCCCCACTCCGCCGTCGGTTGTTGCGCGCCCAGGCCGATGAAGCCCAGCGCCGACGCCATGAGAATGGCACTGCCGATGTCCAGGCTCAGTTGCACCAGCAGCGGCGGCATGGCGTTGCGCGCCACGTGCCACAACACCATGTGCCAGCGGCCGGCGCCAAAGGTTTCGGCGGCCTTGACGTAACCCATCTGGCGAATGCTCAGCGCCTGCCCCCGCGCAAGGCGTACGTAGAACGGGATGCGCACCAGGGTAATGGCCAGCATCGCGTTGAACAGGCTCGGACCCAGTGCCGCGGCCAGAGCCATGATCAGCACCAGCGATGGCACCGACAGCATGATGTCCATCAGGCGCATGATCAGCCCGTCGAAACGCCCGCCGATGATCCCGGACATGCAGCCCAACAGGCCTCCGGCAAAGCACGAAGCGAAAGCCACGAACAGGCCGACGCCCACCGATTGCCGACTGCCGTAAAGCACCCGGCTGAACAGATCGCGACCCACTTCGTCGGTGCCGAACCAATGTGCCGCGGACGGTGCGCCCAGGCGTTGCGTCAGGTTCAGCGCATTGGGGTCATGGGACGCCAGCCACGGCGCGAACGCCATGACCAGCAGCACCAGCAAAGTGATGAGCAAGCCGGCCATGGTCAGCGGGCTGCGGCGAACCTGATGCGCCAGGTAAGCGAACTTGTCCTGCCAGCGCGCGGCTTGCGGCAGTGGCGCCACCACCGGCGCAGTGATCGGGGTAGGCATCTCAGTTGACCTCGCCAATGCGTGGGTCGATCAGGCGGTACAGCAGATCGATCGCCATGTTCAGCAGTACATAAATGAAGGAGACCATGATCGCGAAGCCCATGACCGCGGGAAAATCCAGCGACTGGATCGACTTGACCACGTAGGCGCCCATGCCCGGCCAGGCGAACACGGTTTCGGTGAGCACCGCGCCATAGAGCAGATCGCCCAGGGTCAGGCCCAACACCGTCACCGAGGGAATCAGCGCGTTGGGCAACGCATGGCGCAGGATCACCGCCCATTTCGACAGGCCATAGGCCCGCGCGGTGCGGATGTAGTCCTCGCCCAACTGGTCGAGCATGGCCGAGCGGATCTGCCGCGCCACCACGCCCAGGTTGACGAAGCCCAGGGTGATCGCCGGCAGAATCAGGTGCTGCACGGCGTTGAAGAACAGCGCGCTGTCGCCGGCCAGTAAGCTGTCGATCAGGTAAAAGCCGGTGATGGTGCGTGGCGGGTCCAACCCCTCGTCAAGGCGCCCACTGCCGGGCAACCAGTTCAGGTGGCCGTAGAACAACACGATCAGCCCCAACCCGAGCCAGAACGCCGGGGTGGAAATACCGGTCACCGCCAGGGTCCGCGCCACCTGATCGATCAAGCGGTTGTGGTACACCGCCGACAGCACGCCCAATGGCACACCGACCAGAATCGACAGGGTCAACGCCGCCAGCGCCAGTTCCAGGGTCGCCGGGAAGAACGCCTGCAGGTCTTCGAGCACCGGCCGATGGGTGCGAATCGAGGTCCCCAGGTCGCCGTGCAGCAGGTCGAGCATGTAGCGGCCGTACTGTTGGTACAGCGGCAGGTCCAGCCCCAGTTGATGGCGGATATTCTCGACAATGGCATCGGTGGCGCGGTCACCGGCGATCAGCCGCGCCGGGTCACCCGGGATCAGGTGAGAAATGGAAAAGGTAATCAGGGAAACGCCAAACACCACCAGCAGCAGGCCGCCCAGGCGTTTACGCAAAATATTCAGGAAGGCCATCAGGCACCTCGGTCACGCATTCAATCGACAACGCGAAACAGCTCGCGGACACAGCCTTGCCACGGCCCCGCCAAAGAGCGGGGCCGTGTGATGCAACGACGACTTACTTGGTGATCGTGCCGATGTTGAACACTTGTTCGAGCATCGGGTTGAACACATAACCCTTGACCTTGTCGCTCATGGGCAAGGTGTAGGCCTTCTGGTAGAGGTAGGCATAGACGCTGTCGTTGAGCACGATCTTTTGTGCCTGCTGATACAGCTCGGTGCGCTTGGCCATGTCGTTGGTGGTCGCCGATTCACGGATCAGCTTGTCCACGGCCGGGTTGTCGTAGAACGACCGGTTGCCCGCCAGACCTTTCAGCTTGGAGTCGAAGAAGAAGTTCATGAACATGTAGGGGTCGGCGAAATCCGGGCTCCAGGAACCGATGGCGACATCGAAATCGCCGGTGCCCAGGCGTTCACGCATGCTGGCGTTGGCCAGTTTTTCCAGCTTCAGGTTCACCCCCAGCGATTGCAGCCCGGCTTGCAGGGTCAGACCGATGGGCTCCCAGTTCGGGTCCTTGTCGGAGTACATGAAAGTCAGGTTGCTGATCTTCGGCGAGACTTTCGCCAGATCATCCTTGGCCTTGGCCATGTCCTGCTTGAACGCCGGCTGCTTCTCGTCGTACGCCCACATGCCCTGCGGGATCGGGCCGTTCAGCGGTTTGGCCTTGCCTTTGAGGATGCCGTTGGTGATGCCGTCGTAGTCCAGCGACTCGACGATCGCCCTGCGCGCATCCGGATTGTTCATCGGCGCCTTGGCGGTATTGAGATACAGCAGGGTCACGCGCAGCGACGGGTAATCGCCGACTACGATGCCGGACTTCTTGGCCAGCGCTTCGAGCTGGTCTTCGGGCATGTCCTCGATGATGTCCAGGTCGCCGTGTTCCAGCTGCAGGCGGCGCACCGAGGCTTCACCGATAATCTTCACCACGACCTTTTTCAGGGTCGGCTTGGGACCGGCGTAGTAGCTGTTCTGCTCCATGGTCAGGGTCTGGCCCTTCTGCCAGTTGACCAGCTTGAACGCGCCCGAGCCTGCGGTGTGGTTGGACAGGTAAGCGTCGGCGCCTTCGGTTTTTTTCGCCACGTCCGGGTTGATGATCGCCGCGCCGTTGTGTGCCAGGGTCGAGAGGAACGGTGCGTACGGCGCCTTGAGGGTGAACTTGACGGTCAGCGGGTCGACCACTGAAATCGCCATGTCATCCGGGAACGCCCCGGACGGACCCTGCTTGAGCTTCATCACCCGGTCGAAGGAAAACTTCACCGCCTGGGCATTGACCTCGGCGCCGTCATCAAACTTGTTGCCCGGCTTGAGCTTGAATTCCCAGGTCAGGTTGTCGGCTGAGGTCGACCAACTGCTGGCCAGCTCGCCCTGCACTTCGGTACTGCCCTTGCCGTTCTCGACCTTGTAGGTGACCAGGCGCTGATAGGCCGGATAGGTCACGGTCCAGTCATTGTTGTCGATGGTCACGGCCGGATCCAGGGTCTGCGGATCGGACGGTTTGCCGATCATCAGGGTGTCCTGGGGCACGGCTGCGCTGGCCGTCTGCCAGGCACCCAGGCCCATGGCGGTGCACAGAACTGCCATCGCCAGCGTGCGTGGGAAAGCAGGTGAGGTAACGATTGATTTCATGCCGGTTCCTTGATCGTTCGATGTGTGGAAGTTCGTCAGGTTTGTTATTGAAGCTATACCGGGCAGTTAAAGCTCACAGGCCTGGAGCCTGCGAAATGGCGCGCCCTGCTCTTTGCAGCTCAGGTCGGCGCCAGATTCAGCCGGGATTCATGGTCGTCCCGGTCAGGTGTCTTGTCCTTCAGTGGGCGGGACGAATCGAGCCGTCGTCGATCAACGGATAGTCATCGGCGCCGGGCAATTCGTAATGCCACCATTCGCTATCAATGTAGGTGAATCCGGCGCCCAGCATGATCCCCAGCAACAGCAGGCGATTGCGCTGCACATCGGCTGGCAAGTCAGCAAAGAACTGATGGGAGTGCTCGCGCATGTCGTCAAAGCCGGTGCCCATGTCCAGCGCCTTGCCAGCGGCGTCGACCAGGGTCAAGTCCACGGCCACGCCACGGCTGTGATGCGAACCAAGGCCTGGGTCACGCACGTATTCGGGGTTGGGCAGCGCCTCCCACAGCAGATACTGCGCGTACGGCGGGCGGTAGGCATCGAAGATGCGCAGCGTCAGACCGGCCTGACGCGCCAGGCGACTGGCTTTGCGCAGGCAGGCTTCTGCGTCGCGGTGCAACAGACAACGAGGGTCCTGGTAGATCTGCTTGCCGGCCAGGTTATCGACGCCGGCGTAGATCAGGTCGATTTCGACCTGCAGCGCCGTTGCATCGACTTCGACGAGGGGGCTGTCATTCACGTAAAACACTCCAGATCAGGTGACACACGCTCATCACGCGCAGGTTTATTCCAGTCGCTCTATTCGAACTGGCCGAACAATTGTTGCAGCTCACGGTTTTTCGCCAGGCGTTGATCCAGGCGTTCGCCGTATTTCTCGGCCACCGCCGATACCATCAGGTTGAACAGGCAGGTCAGCGGCGCCAGCGAGTCCCAGAACTGGCCGACATCGGAGCTCAGTTGCAGCAGGTCGGTGGGGTAATCCCGTGCCCAGGGGCAGTGAAAATCGGTGATGAAGGCCAGTGCCAGCCGTTGCTGGTGGGCGACCTCGCAGAAGGTCCGGGCCACGGCCGAATAGGTTCGGAAGTCAGCGATCACTGCGTAGGGGTTTTCGAACTGCGAATTCAGCGACTCGGCATAGGTGCCGGACAGACCGTCGACGTAGTAGACCTTGGGCCGGATGTACTCAAGGTGAGTGAAGAAGGCGTTGAGAATGCCGCGTGTGGTCTGGATGCCGACAATGAACACCGCATCGGCGTTGCACAACCGGTCGACAATGCGCGCGAAGGTCTCGCTGCGGGCCAGCGCGTAGACCCGCTGGATGGCTTGCAGCTCGCGGTTCATCGACTGCTCCAGCGCATCGCCATGCAGGCTCTGTTCACGGAAGGCGCCCAGGCGGTCGGTGATCACCCAGGGGCTTGCGCCATCGCCGCGCAGGCTCTGCTTGACGTCATCGAGATTGCGGTAGCCCAGCGAGCGCAGGAAGCGCCCGACCGAAATGCCGGTGGTGCCGGTCTGCTGCGCGATGCTGTCGGCGGTCTCGAACGGCAGCTTCTGCGGGTTGGCCAGCAGGTAGCCGGCGATACGCTTGCCCGTTGGGGTCAGGTCGCTGAACCGCTGTTCCAACGTATCGAGGAAAGATGTTTTTTCCATTGAATTCCACCGCAGATCGACCGGCATAACCGATGGCAAATGTTATCAACCGGTCATTTCTCAACAAGATGTTACCAACATAACATCGGTTTTTAAGCGGGCACAATGGATTTTTTCAGAAGATTTCAGGCGCGGATTTTATTGATTCAGGGTGGTGCGGCGGGGGCGGGAAATGCGCTTTTTGTGGGCAAAAAACATCAGGATTTGCGAACAGTCAGCGTGTAGGAGCGAGCGTGCTCGCGATGCGCTGTGCCAGTGACATGAATGCCACCTGACCGTACGCAATCGAGCAAGCTCACTCCTACAGAAGCGCTGATTGCCAATGATCAGCGAAGGTTGGTCTTGGCCAGCTCCAGCACCTGATCGGCCTTGCCGTTCATCACCGCTTTCAACATGAACAGACTGAACCCCTTGGCCTGGGCCAGCTTGATCTTCGGCGGCAGGCCGAGCTCCTGCTTGGCGGTGACGACATCCACCAGCACCGGGCCGGGGTGTTCAAAGGCTTTTTTCAAGGCATTGGGCAGGTCGGCGGAGTCCTCCACGCGAATCCCGAGAATCCCTGCGCCGATGGCGATGTTGGCGAAGTTGGTGGTGTGCAGGTCGGTGTCGTGGGGCACATAGCCGCTGGCCTGCATCTCCATGGCAACAAAACCCAGCGAACTGTTGTTGAACACCACCAGTTTGATCGGCAGGTTCAGTTGGCGAATGCTCAGCAGATCGCCCATCAGCATCGACAGCCCGCCATCGCCACACAGCGCGACCACCTGGCGCTCGGGGAACGCCCCCTTGGCGCCCAGCGCCTGAGGCATGGCATTGGCCATGGAACCGTGGTTGAACGAGCCCAGCAAGGAACGCTGGCCGTTCATGGTCAGGTAGCGTGCCGCCCACAGGGTCGGGGTGCCGACATCGACACTGAAAATCGCATCTGCATCGGCATAGGCATCGACCATGCGTGTCAGGTACTGCGGGTGAATCGGCTCGCCAGGGGCCGATGGCGTGGCCAGTTCGTCCAGCTCTTCGCGGGCCTTGGCGTAGTGATCCAGAGCCTTGTCGAGGAACTTGCGATCGGTGTGCGCCTTGAGCCTGGGCAACACGGCGGCGATGGTTTCGGCAATGCCACCGGGCAGACCGAGGGTCAATGGCACGCGCCGTCCCAGCGCGGCAGGGTCGATGTCGATCTGAATGATCCTGGCCTTGTCCGGATAGAAATTGCGATAGGGGAAACTGCTGCCCAGAATCAGCAGCGTGTCGCACGCCATCATCGCGTGGTAGCCGGAGCTGAAGCCGATCAGGCCGGTCATGCCGACGTCGAAGGGATTGGCGTATTCGATGTACTGCTTGCCTCGCAGGGCATGGACCACCGGCGCCGAGAGCTTTTCGGCCAGGGCCACGACCTGATCATGGGCCTCTGCGCACCCTGCCCCGGCCAGAATGGTCACCGCTTTTGACTTGTCCAGCAGGTCGACCAGGCGTTGCAGGTCTGCTTCGGCCGGGATAACCCGTGCCGGTGCGTGATCGATCCATTCAGGTTTGGCCTCCGGCGCCGGGCTCAAGGCCACGTCCCCGGGAATTACGATCACCGCCACGCCGCGCTGACTGATGGCGGCGCGCATGGCCCGCTCCAGCACCCGAGGAAACTGCTCGGCGTTGCTGACGAACTCGACGAAGTGGCTGCATTCCTTGAACAGGTCGGTGGGGTGGGTTTCCTGGAAATAATTCAGGCCGATCTCGGAGGACGGAATCTGCGCGGCGATGGCCAGCACCGGCACCCGGCTGCGATGACAGTCGTAAAGGCCGTTGATCAAATGCAGATTGCCCGGGCCGCAACTGCCGGCGCACACCGCAAGCTTGCCGGTGGACGCCGCCTCGGCGCCGGCAGCAAAGGCGGCGACTTCTTCGTGTCGGGTGTGCATCCACTTGATCTTGCCCAGGCGCTCAAGGCTGTCGGTCAGACCGTTCAGGCTGTCGCCACTGACGCCCCAGATTTTCGAGACGCCTGCTGCGGCGAGGGTTTGCGCCAGATAGTCGGCAACGGTTTTGCTGGACATGGGGCAGGTTCCTTGTCGAGTCGAGTGGTCCGCGCGACCCCCCTACAGGCATCGCGCGTCGTTTCAAATCGACCTGTAGCACCGGTCACAGTTCAGTGCTTGTCGGGATGTGCGCTTGATCGCACTGCCCAATGTCCACTGACAGGCACTGATCATCACGCTGGCGCGGCACATGAAGTTCGGCTTCTGCCCACGGGCCTTTGGCCAGCATCAAAACCCGAGCGAGGCAATTACACCGGCGGCTGGGCTACCGCCTTGCTGGGCGCTGCGATCTGTACCTTGGGGTTGACCGGGGTTGCCGCTGGCGTGGCGTATTGCTGCTTCAAATGGCCGTCCTGGTCCAGCAGCCAGGCATCGAGGATCTGCCGAACCACCGGGCCTGCCACGCGACCCCCTGCCTCGCCGTTCTCGATCATCACCGAGACCACGATTTTCGGGTTGGCCGCTGGGGCAAAACCGACGAACAAGGCGTTGTCCCGGTGACGCTCCAGCGTCTTGTCGCGGTTGTAGCGCTCGCCCTGCTTGATCGCCACCACCTGTGCGGTACCGCTTTTGCCGGCGATCCGGTACTGGGCGCCCTGCGCCGCAGCGCGGGCGATGCCGCGTGGGTCGTGCATCACCGCCTGCATACCGTTGTTGACCTGGTCCCACTCGCGCGAATCACGCAGCACGATATTGGGCATCGGATGTTCGTCCACCGGCGCCACGCCGCCAATGGCCTTGGCCAGGTGCGGGCGATTCCACACGCCCTTGTTGGCGATCAGGGTCGTGGCCTGGGCCAGCTGCAACGGTGTGACCTGCATGTAGCCCTGGCCGATGCCGAGAATCACCGTCTCGCCCGGGAACCAGGCCTGACGGCGGGTGATGCGCTTCCACTCCTTGGACGGCATCAGCCCTGGGGACTCTTCGAACATGTCCAGCGAAACCTTCTGGCCGATGCCGAACATGGTCAGGTAGTCGTGCATGCGGTCGATACCCAGCTTGTGTGCCAGATCATAGAAATAGGTGTCATTGGAACGCATGATCGCCGCGTTCAGGTCGACCCAGCCGTCACCGCTGTGGTTCCAGTTACGGTACTTGTGATCGAAGTCCGGCAACTGGAAATAGCCCGGATCGAACACCCGCGTCGAGGGTGTGATGATGCCGCTGTCCAGTCCTGCAATCGCCACTTCAGGCTTGATCGTCGAACCTGGCGCGTACAATCCGCGCAACACCCGGTTGAACAGCGGCCGGTCGACCGAGTCGCGCAGCGCCGAGTACTCCTTGAAACTGATACCGGTGACGAACAGGTTCGGGTCGAAGCTGGGTTTGCTGACCATCGCCAGCACTTCGCCGGTGGCCGGATCGATCGCCACCACCGAGCCGCGACGATCGCCCAGCGCTTCTTCGGCCGCTTCCTGCAACTTGATGTCCAGGCTCAGGGTAATGCTCTTGCCCGCCACCGGATCGGTGTGCTTGAGCACCCGCAATACCCGGCCCTGGGCATTGGTCTCGACCTCTTCGTAACCGACGTGGCCGTGCAGTTCGTTTTCGTAGAAGCGTTCGATACCGGTCTTGCCGATCGACTGCGTGCCGCGATACTCGACCTGATCGAGCTGGGTGGCTTCTTTCTCGTTGATCCGTCCCACATAGCCGATCGAATGGGCAAAATGCGCGCCCAGCGGGTAATGGCGGACAAACTGCGCCTCGACATCCAGCCCCGGCAGACGGAACTGATTGACCGCCAATACTGCAATCTGCTCCTCGGTCAGCTCATACAGCAGCGTCACCGGCACGAAACGGTGCGGGGAGTTCTTCATGGCCTTGTCGAAGATGATGCGATCCTCGTCCGGCAGGCTGAGAATCTGCATCAGTTCGTCGATCACCGCATGCCAGTCACCGGCCCGCTCACGGGTCATGGTCAGGTTGAAACTGGGGCGGTTGTCGGCCAGGACCACGCCATTGCGGTCATAGATCATGCCGCGCTCTGGCGGAATCGGCAGCACGTGAACGCGGTTGTTTTCGGAAATCGTCGAGTGATAGGCGAACTCGGTGACCTGCAGGAAATACATCCGACAGACCAGTGCAACACTGAGGATGGCCACGAACAAGGCACAGGCGATCAAGCGTTTGTTGACCAGCCGGGTTTCCTTCTCATGGTCCTTTAACGGTATGGGATCAGGCATTTCTACAGCTACTCGGTGAAGATGTGAACGGTACACACAGCGTCCGCTGAAGAGGGTCTGGACGCAAATGGCGTGCACCATACCAAGAAGCGCCCGCTTTCATCGGCCGTTCTTCATGAAAATCCTGTCATGTTCTGCACGCACGACCAAGCGCTGCGCGGTGAGCGGCACGCGTAGAGCCCGGCGCCGGCGCACGCCGATCCCAAACTTTTATTACGCCGTTGAACTTAATCCCGCGCCGATCCTCCACGCACTAGAGTTGCGGGAAAACAGTTCGGATCTGCACCGCTTTCCTGTGCCGCGTCAGCATGTGGCGCCGATGCACCTGCAACGGGCTTCTCGAGCATCTGTCATGACTGTGCGGTGATTGCTGCGTCAGAAGAGCAAGAACGTGACAATGATCGACTATTACCGTTTGCGTAACAGTCATTTACCGAATCCGCACGATGCAACAGTCGGTAACACATCTATGATTGCCATTGGCTTGGAAAAGATGACGAGCGGTAATGGTAGCTCCCCGCCTAGCGTGCGCCTTTGGCCCGCTGGCTTGCCAGAGACCCAATGTCACACCCCGCCGCAGAAACGCCCGCTTGGCCAGATTGCGTCGAGCAAAAACCGTGAAACACACGCACACGCACACGCAGTCCCGGCACGGACCATCTTCGCCATGGCCCGGGTCGGCGCGTTCGCAAGGAGCCCTGAATGACAGAAAAATCCAAAGGCTTTACCCGCCGCCAGTTGCTGAAAACCTCAGCCGCGTCGCTGGCCGTGGGTGCTGCCGCAACGGCCAAGGCCGCCACCGTCGTGGGTGTTCCACAATGGGTGCCCTTTGACCACAACGGTCCGATGCACTACGACACCCCGGGCTGGCAGTTCTTCACCGCCGCCGAAGCCAGCGCCGTGGAGGCCATCGTTGCGCGCCTGATTCCGGCTGATGACTTGAGCGTCAGCGGCAAGGACGCCGGTTGCGCGGTGTTCATCGACCGTCAGCTGGCCGGCGAATACGGCACGTTCAGCCGCCTGTACATGCAAGGCCCTTTCGACAAAGGCACGCCGATGCAGGGCGACCAGTCCGAACTGGTCCCGCGTCAACGCTACCGTCTGGGCCTGGCCGGGCTTGAAGCCTACTGCCAGAAGCAGTTCCAGAAGAGCTTCAACGCCTTGGCCGCCGATCAGCAGGACAAGGTTCTGCTGGGTGTGGAAAAGGGTGACATCGCGCTGGACGGCATCGACGGCAAGCTGTTCTTCCAGCAGGTGCTGGGCAATACCATGGAAGGCTTCTTCGCCGACCCGGTCTATGGCGGCAACCGCGACATGGTGTCGTGGAAGATGATCGGTTTCCCCGGTGCCCGCTACGACTATCGCGAATACATCGGCCTGCATAACCAGAAGCTCGACCTCGTGCCGCTCTCCATCATCGGCAGCTCCGCCTGGAACAAGAAGGGTTAATTCGACATGGCCAAAAAACTACCTTCCACGGACGTCGTGGTCGTCGGGCTCGGCTGGGCCGGATCCATCATCGCCAATGAGCTGGCCGACGAAGGCCTGAACATCATCGGCTTCGAACGTGGCCCATGGCGCGACACGGCGGCGGACTTCAACCTGGCCTCGGCCGCTGACGAGCTGCGTTACAACCGCCGTCAGGACCTGATGCTCCGGACCCGGCAAAACACCACCACGATCCGCAACAGCGTCACCGAGACAGCGCTGCCCATGCGCAGCTGGGGTTCGTTCCACCCCGGCAACGGTACCGGCGGCGCAGGCAATCACTGGGCCGGGATCACTTTTCGTTTCCAGCCCCACGAGTTCCGCCTCAAGAGCTACCTGACCGAGCGTTACGGTAAAGAGCTGTCGCCAGAGCTGACCCTGCAGGACTGGGGCACCGACTGGGAGGAAATGGAGCCGTTCTACACCAAGTTCGACCGTCTGGCAGGCGTCTCGGGCAAGGCCGGCAACATCAAGGGCGTGATCCAGGAAGGCGGCAACACCTTCGAAGGTGCGCGTTCCGAGGAATACCCCAACCCGCCGACCAAACAGACCTACGCGCCGGTGCTGTTCGCCGAAGCCGCGAAGAACTTGGGCTACAAGCCGTTCCCGGTACCCTCGGCACTGGTCTCCCAGCCTTACGTCAACTCGCTGGGCGTGGCCATGGGTCCGTGCACCTATTGCGGCTTCTGCACCAATTACGGCTGCGCCAACTACTCCAAGGCCAGTGCCATCACCACCGTGCTGCCGGTGCTGATCCGCAAGCCGAATTTCACCGCCATGACCAACTGCGAAGTCCTGCGCGTGACCATGGATGCCAGCGGCAAACGCGCCACCGGCATCGTCTACATGGACGCCAACGGTGAAGAGTGGGAACAACCGGCCGAACTGGTGGTGGTCAGCGCGTTCATCTTTGAAAACGTGCGCCTGATGCTGCTGTCCGGCGTCGGCCAGCCGTACGACCCGGTCACCAACACCGGCACCACCGGGCGTAACTACGCTTACCAGACGGCCAACAGCGTGCGCATGTTCTTCGATGACAAGAACTTCAACCCGTTCATTGGCGGTGGCGCCATCGGCATGGGCATCGACGAGTTCAACAACGACAACTTCGACCACTCAGGTCTGGGCTTCGTTGGCGGCGGCAGCACCCGGGTCACACCCATTGGTGCCGCACCCATCGACTCGCGCCCGACCCCGCCGGGTACACCGGCCTGGGGCTCGGACTGGAAGAAAGCCACGGTCAAGAACTACGCCAGCACCATGTCCATCGGCTGTGAGGCGAGCAGTTACGCAACCCGCACCAACTACCTGTCGCTGGATCCGACCTACAAGGATCCGCTGGGCCGTCCGCTGCTGCGTATCACTTTCGACTTCCCGGAGAACGATCGCAAGATGGCCGCGTACGTCACCGGCAAGGTCGCTGAAATCGCCAGGAGCATGAATCCGCGCGAGATGGTCCCAAGCGCCCAGACCGGGCCCTGGAACAGCGCGCCGTATCAGTCCTCGCACATCGTCGGTGGCTTCATCATGGGCGCCGATCCGAAGAACAGCTCGGTCAACAAATACCTGCAAGTCTGGGGCGTGCCGAACCTGTTCGTGGTCGGCTCCTCGGCCTTCCCGCAGAACCCTGGCTACAACCCGACCGGCACCGTGGCGGCGCTGGCGTTCAAAGCGGCGGATGCCATCCGCACCCGCTACCTCAAGCGTCCAGGGGAGATGATCAGCGTATGAAGACTCTTCTGACTGTGTGTGCAGGCGTCATCGGACTGTCCGTCAGCCTGGCTCACGCCGCGACCGGCGCCGATTCCTACAACCTTGTGGAAAAAGGCCGTTATCTCAGCACGCTGGGCGACTGCACGGCGTGCCACACGATCCCCGGCAAGCCGCTGTTCTCCGGCGGTGTGATTCTCGACACGCCCTTCGGCAAACTGGCGGGCGCCAACATCACCCCTGATCCGGTCAACGGCATCGGTCGTTGGAGCTTCGAGGACTTCCAGAACGCCATGTCCAAAGGGCATGGCCTGGATGGAAAACGCTTGTACGGCGCCATGCCGTTCACCGCGTACACCAAGGTCACCCGTGAAGACAATCAGGCGATCTGGGCCTACCTGAAAACCGTTGACCCGGTGGACACCAAGGTCGAGACCAACCAGTTGCCCTTCCCGTTCAATGTGCGCACCAGCCTGATCGGCTGGAACCTGATCAACTTCAAAGAGGGCGAGTTCAAGGCCGATCCGCAGAAGTCCGAGCAGTGGAACCGGGGTGCCTATCTGGTCGAAGGACTGGGGCACTGTGGGACCTGTCACACGCCGAAGAACCTGATTGGCGGCGACAAGAACGATCAGTTCCTCACCGGCACCAACCTGCAGAACTGGGTCGCGCCGAACATCACCTCGACCGGGCATGACGGTCTGGGCGCCTGGAACGAGGCGGACATCGTCCAGTACCTCAAGACCGGCGCCAACCGTTTCGACATCGCTTCAGGTCCCATGGCCGAAGAAGTCGAGCACTCCTCGCAGCACTGGAACGATCAGGACCTGATGGCCGTGGCGGTCTACCTCAAGGATGGCGCCAAGCCTGCCGAAGCCGCCAAACCGGTAGCCGCCAGCGATGCCGCGATGGTGGCAGGCAAGGCGATCTATGCTGACCGTTGTTCGGCCTGCCACACGCCGAACGGTGAAGGCGTGGCCAAGCTGTTCCCGAAACTGGCCATGGCTCCGCTGATCAACAGTAACGATCCGTCGTCGCTGATCCGTGTGGTGCTGTCCGGTAGCCGTGCAGGTGCCACCGATGCGGCGCCGACCGCGCCAGCCATGCCGGCGTTCGGCTGGAACCTGTCGGACGAGAACGTCGCCGACGTGCTGACCTATGTGCGCAACACCTGGGGCAACGCAGCCCCCGCGGTGTCCAGCGCCAGCGTCAAAGATGTGCGTGAGGCGTTGTCACCCAAATAAACGCCGCTCGATGAAAAAAAATGCCTGGCCTCAGTGATGGGGTCAGGCATTTTTTATGGCCTGCAGAACGTCTCCCCCTGTAGCAGCGGGCTTGCACCGCGAGCGGCGGGGAACCCGTCGTAAAACCCGGCCACGGGATCAGCCTGATGCACCGCGTCCAACGCATTGACGACGACTGCGTCGCCGCTCGCGGGGCTAGCCCGCTCCTACGGCCGACGGTGGCAAGGTCGCTGGGTCGCTGGGTCGCTGGGTCGCTGGGTCGATGGGTCGCTGGGTCGCTGGGTCGCTGGGTCGCCATCGAGGCTGCCGCGAAATCATGAGGGGCTGACGGTTTTTGTCCGCGCCTGGCGCGCCTGCATGATTCGCGGCAGATTCTGCTCGATCCAGGTGGTCAGGCCGTCGACGCGCAAGGCCACCTCTTCGCCCAGTGGCGTGAGGTTGTATTCGACATGGGGCGGCACCACGGGCAAGGCCTTGCGATCTACAAAGCCGTCCTGCTCCAGGCTCTGCAGGGTTTGCGAGAGCATTTTTTCGCTGACCCCGCCGATCTTGCGGCGTAATTCGCTGAAGCGGTGCACGCCATCGAGCAGCACCACCAGCACTAATACGCCCCAACGGCTGCAGACATGGTTGAGGATCTCCCTCGAGGGGCAATCACGCGCCAGGAGTTCGCCCATGCGGATGCGCTCCAGCAATGAGGTGTTTTCTACAGAAGGACCTGCACTATCATTCATGACACTTACCTTTTTGTGCGTACTTACGAAAGGTTAGCATGATAGCTATGCTGATCGCACATTCATCTTCGCTCAGGAAATCATTATGTTTGTCATCACCGGTGCATCGGGTCAGCTTGGCCGTCTGGTTATCGAACAGTTGCTGGAAAAGGTCCCTGCCGCGCAGATCATTGCCGCCGTGCGCAGCCCGGAAAAGGCCGCTGACCTCGCGGCCAGGGGTGTGCAGGTGCGTCAGGCCGATTATTCGCAACCTGCCACCCTGGACGCTGCCTTCGCTGGCGCGGAAAAAATCCTGCTGATTTCCTCCAGCGAGGTCGGACAGCGGGTCGGCCAGCATCAGGCCGTCATGGCCGCCGCCAAACGCGCAGGCGCCGGGCTGCTGGCCTACACCAGCGTGCTGCACGCCGACACCTCGCTGCTGGGTCTTGCCGAGGAGCATCGCCAGACCGAAATCGCGCTCGCAGCCTGCGGGGTGCCGGCGGTGATCTTGCGCAATGGCTGGTACCACGAGAACTACACGGCGGCGATTCCCGGTGCTCTGGCCCATGGCGCGCATTTTGGCTGTGCCGGTGAGGGGCGGATCAGTTCGGCCGCGCGCACGGATTACGCCGCGGCAGCGGTAGCGGTTCTGACCGCCAACGACGATCAGGCAGGCAAGGTGTATGAGCTGGCCGGTGACAGCGCGTACACCCTCAGCGAATTTGCCGCCCAGGTGACCCGACAGAGCGGCAAGCACGTGGTCTACAGCGACCTGCCCGAGGCAGATTTCAAGGCAGCGCTGTTGCAGGCCGGGCTGCCGGAGTTCCTCGCACAGCTGTTGGCCAACTCCGATGCAGCAGCGGCCAAGGGTGCGTTGTTCGATCAAGGCCAGCAGTTGAGCAAGCTTATCGGGCGTTCCACTACGCTGCTGGCGGCAAGCATTGCCCAGGCACTGGCGACATAAAACCCTGCAGGAGCGAGCTTGCTCGCGATGGCTTTATCCCATGCCCGCGCGATGCTGACCGATACCTTTAAATCGCGAGCAAGCTCACTGCGACGGATCGTGTGCCAGCAAAACCTGGCTATAAACGCACTGAATGATTTGCACGTAACAGGGTCGGAGCTAGTGACAGCGCATTACGCACTGGATAAGGAGCTTCGTATGAACAGCAAATCGCTCATCGCCGGTCTCGCGATCCTGGGTTGCGTTTCTGTAGTCAGCTTCTCGGTACAGGCCGAAGACGCACCCGCTCAGACCGTTCAGCCATCCAAAGACAACATGCGCGACCTTGAAAAAGGCGATCGTGCGCCGGAAAAATTCCAGCGCCCTGGCGCTGCGATCAAGAACTGGAAAGCCAAGGGCCTGCACGCGCCTGCCGACCAGAGCCAGTGGGTACGGATCAATGACAAATACGTCCAGGTCCAGACCACCAATGGCCAGATCACCGACATCACCCCGGTCAAAAAATAACGCTGCCCTACAGACAGCGAACGGCTCGTTGTACGCGAGCTGACCAAAGGACAAAACAAGGAATCGCCCATGAACCTGAAAACCCTGATCGCCTGTGCCGTGGCCATGAGCTGCCTGGCCGGCACCAGCCTGATGGCGCAAGCCGCCCAGCCTGCGTCGAGCAAAACCGTTCAGGCTGAAAACACCAACGAAAAACTGAAAGTCGGCGACACCGCCCATGACCTGTACAAACAGGAGCGCGTCGGCATCAAGGACTGGCAACAGAAGGGCCTCAAAGCGCCGCACGAAAACACCCAATGGGTGCAGATCAGCGACAAATATGTGCTGGTGCAGATGGACAGCGGCAAGATTCTCGACATCACACCGGTCAAGAAATGAGCCCGAGGTAAACCCTCCAGCGCCTGAAGCTCTCTCAGGCGCCCTTCCCCCTGATATCTGTTACTCGTCCCGAACGCTCTGCGTCGCGGCCTGGCAATGATCGAACCGCGGCCTCATGGGCGAGAAAGGTTGGACGCTAACGATTTCTGACTTTAATCTTTGCCGCTTGTTTCGCAGTGTCAGGGTCCAAGTCCGATGTCTTCCGTTCTTAATGTGCTATTGCCGATCTTCGCCCTGATCCTGGTCGGTTATCTGTGTCGTCGAACCAACCGCCTGGGCCCGACCGCCGCCTCCGAAATCAACCGGATGGTGGTCTGGCTGTGTTTGCCTGCGCTGTTGTTCACCGCCACGGCCACCGCGACCTGGGAGCAGATATGGCATCCCGGCTTCGTTCTGGTGTTCACCCTTTCCACGCTGGTGATGTTCGTTGTCACCCTGCTGCTGCGACGCAATAAAGCCGGGCACTTTGCCGACGCCAGCATCGACGCCTTGAGCGCTTCATACGCCAACACCGGCTACATCGGCATTCCGCTGTGCGTCATGGTTTTGGGGCAGAACGGTCTTGAGCCTGCGCTGATCGCCTCCCTGCTGGTGGTCTGCGTGTTGTTCGGCATCGCCCTGGTGTGCATCGAAATCGGCCTGCAGAGCGAGGCGCAGGTTCATCGCATCGTGCTCAAGGTGCTGCTGGCGCTGGCGAAGAACCCATTGGTGGTGTCGCCCATCCTCGGCGCCTGCTGGGCCTGGACCGGCATGCCGCTGCCGGGCGCGCTGGATAAGTTTCTTCATCTGCTGGGTGCGGCCACTACACCGTGCGCGCTGATTTCCCTGGGGTTGTTTCTGGCCCACAAACAACAGGGCCCTCGCCAGGGCACCCGTCTGCTGGTGCTGGTCAAGCTGATCGGCCATCCGCTGCTGACCTGGTTTCTGGCCTTTCATGTGTTTCATCTGCCACCGCTGTGGGCCAATTCGGCACTGCTGCTCAGTGCGCTGCCTACCGGTACCGGGCCGTTCATGCTCGCCGAGTACTACAAACGCGAGGCGTCGGTGGTTTCGAGCACGATCCTGATCTCCACGCTGGGCTCGCTGGTGACCTTGTCACTGTGCATCTATTACATCAACGGCTGACCCCGGCGCACAGCCCGAACCCCGTGTGGCAGCAGCGCTTGCGAGCATAGCGCTGACGCCTTTTTCTACGCCTGGATTGAATTCCTCTGGCCCCTCCACGCCGTCCCCGCGTAACGGTTTTTTTCAGCCGGCAGAAATATTTTTGTCTGTCTGTAACCCGTTGTCTTTCTCCAGCGAACTACCTCTCGGATCAGGTGCACAGCGTGACTCACACGCAGGTGCTGCGACCACGATCGATCAGGTCAGCGCAGAAACAAAATGGCACGACATGCCGTTCGCGCTTGTTTCTTCGACGAACTAACGTTCGGACCTGTCGCACGGCGTGACCTCACGCAGGTGCTGCAATCATCCTTAACCCGTCACTGGAGATACACCATGAACAACCTCAAACTCGCTGCTGTCGCTCTGGCTTTCGCTTCCATCGCCACTGGCGTCAACGCCGCCGAAACCGGCACCGCGCCGGCGATGGAAAAATGCTACGGCGTGTCCATGGCCGGCAAGAACGACTGCAAGGCCGGGGCTGGCACCACCTGCGCTGGTACCTCGAAAACCGACTACCAGGCCAATGCCTGGAAGAACGTCCCGGCTGGCACCTGCACCTCGATCAAGACCCCTCACGGCATGGGCTCGCTGAACGCGATGTAATCACTGCCCAGCGTCACCAGGCACTGTAAAAACCTCTCGCAAGGGCAGACGTCGACCATGAACACTTCACTCACATTGGGTGCCGGACTGGGCCTCAAAGCCGAACATTACGAAGCAGCATACGACTGTGCTGCCAAGGGGTTGTGGTTTGAGGTCCACCCGGAAAACTACATGGTCGACGGCGGCCCGCGCCTGGCCTGGCTGGAAACGATCGGCAGCCGTCACCCGCTTTCTCTGCACGGTGTTTCACTGTCACTGGCGGCCGATTGCGCGCCTGACGTCGAACACCTGAAGCGGCTCAAGGCGCTCGCCGACCGGGTTCAGCCAGCCCTCCTTTCCGAACACCTCGCCTGGTCCGCCTGGCGGGGTCAGTATCATCCCGACCTGCTGCCGTTCCCGCGCACCGGGAAAGCCCTGCAGCGAATCGCCGACAACATTCAACGCACTCAGGAGTTTCTCCAGCGGCCAATCGCCGTCGAGAATCCCAGCCACTATCTGCAGCTGCCAGGCCACGATCTGGGTGAGATCGAGTTTCTGTGCGAACTCAGCAAACGCACCGGTTGCGGCCTGCTGCTGGACATCAACAACGTGTTTCTCAGCGCGCACAACATGGGCTACGACGCCGACGCCTATGTGGATGCCTTCCCTGCACAGGCGATCATGGAAGTGCATCTGGCCGGGCACAGCCTTGACCCCGGCGGTGCAGCGTTGTTGATCGACAGCCACGATGCCCCGGTCGCCGAGGCCGTCTGGGCCTTGTATCAGCGCCTCATTCGACGGGTCGGCCCGCGTCCGACGCTGATCGAACGCGACGACCATCTTCCGCCCTTCGTCGAGCTGTTGCTGGAACGCGACCGGGCTCAGTCGATGCTGGAGGCGCAGTCATGACCCAGTCTCTGACCGAGTTTCAGCATGCGTTCGTCCAGGGGCTGTACGACCCTGATGCCAGCAGCCTTGCGACCCTGACCGAACAACCCGGTTTCAAGGTGTATCGCAACACCGTGATGAAGGGCGCGGTGGATGCATTGCAGGCGAACTTTCCCACCGTCGAACGTCTGGTGGGAACCGAATGGTTCGTCGCCGCAGCCGCGATTCATGCGCGACAGTCCCCGCCCATTGATGCTCGGCTGATGCATTACGGCAGTGAGTTTGCGCGGTTTCTCGAGGGTTTCGAGCATGCGCAGCAACTGCCCTATCTGGGCAACGTGGCCCGCCTGGATCAGCTGTGGACTCACTGCCACACCGCGGCGGAAGAACCCGGCATCGACCTGCAGCGGATTGCCGGTCTTGCACCCGCGCAACTCGCCTCACTGGTGCTCACGCCACGCGCGGCGGCGGGCTGGCGCTGGTTCGCCGGGCAACCGGTGTTCACGCTCTGGCGACATAACCGCGAACAACGGGCGCTGCCTGATCCCCTCGACTGGCGAGGCGAAGGCGCGTTGCTGGTACGCAGCGGCGGCGCGGTCGGCTGGCATCCGCTGGAGATCGGCGACTGCGCGTTTCTCGACGCCTGCGCCGCCGCGACCCCCTTGGCCGAAGCCGCACAACTGGCCAGCGACCTGCAGCCGTCGCTGGACATCACCGAACTGCTGACACGACTGGTCAATGCCGACGTATTCGCGATGACCGCCCCTTCTTGAATGGATACAGGAGACAACCATGGACACGCTACGCACTGAAACGCCCGATCAAGGCTCGGCGCATTGCCGCTGGGGCCGTATCACCGATCGTCTTCATCTGCTGATCAACGACTCGCTGCTGTCGCTGGTGGCACGCCTTTCCATCGCCGGCGTGTTCCTGATGTCGGGGCGGACCAAAGTCGAGGGTTTTCTCACCATCACCGACAGCACCTACGAGCTGTTTCGCAGCGAATATAAACTGCCCCTGGTACCCCCGGAAATTGCAGCACATCTGGCCGCCTACGCCGAGCACCTGTTCCCGGTGCTGTTGATTCTCGGCCTGTTTTCGCGCCTGTCGGCCTTTGCCTTGCTGGGCATGACGGCGGTCATCGAGATATTCGTCTATCCCGATGCCTGGGCCACCCACCTGAGCTGGGCCGGCCTGCTGCTGATCATCATCGCCAAGGGCGGCGGCGTGCTGTCGCTGGATCGCCGGTTCGGAATCAGGTAGGCACGGCATCCAGAACCGTGCCGCCAGGCCATGGATCGCGCGCATGAACCGATGCTTCTGATTCTGGCCGAAGGCCGTGGATTCCAAGACAGACCCGATGCTTCTGATTCTGGCCGCAGGCCGTGGATTCCAAGACAGACCCGACGCTGCTGATTCTGGCCGCAGGCCGTGGGAGCCAGGCTTGCCGGCGATCTGCCGGGGACCGGCAGTAAAACCATCCGCCCTGGCCGTGTCAGGTACTGCGCATTGGCAACAATTGCTGCCGGTGCCCGGCAGATCGTCGGCAAGCCAGACTCCCACGCCCTCCGGGCAGAAGCAGGTTTGAGCATGCCCCAGATGTTGATTCCAGCCGCAGCCCGTGGATTCCAAGACAGACCCGACGCTTCTGATTCTGGCCGCAGCCCGTGGACTCCAAGACAGACCCGATGCTTCTGATTCCAGCCGCAGCCCGTGGACTCCAAGACAGACCCGGTGCTTCTGATTCTGGCCGCAGGCCGTGGGAGCCAGGCTTGCCGGCGATCTGCCGGGGACCGGCAGTAAAACCATCCGCCCTGGCCGTGTGTCAGACGGACCGCACCGCCAGGGTTTGGCTGCCCCCTGCTCGCTTCAGATCGCCTTGCTCTTCAACCCGTCAGCAATGAACTCCGCCTGCCGGATCGCCAGGGTGACGATGGTCAGCGTCGGGTTCTCTCCTGCGCTGGTGGTGAACTGGCTGCCGTCGGAAATGAACAGATTAGGGATCTCATGGCTCTGTCCGTGTTTATTGCAGACGCCGTCCTGCGCCTTTTCACTCATGCGGCAGGTGCCCAGGTTGTGGGTCGAGGGGTACGGCGGCACGCGAAAGGTGTTCACTGCCCCGACTGACGAATACAGCGCCTCGCCCTGCTTGAACGCATGCTCGCGCATGGCCAGATCGTTGGGGTGATCGTCGTAGTGCACGTTGGGCACAGGCAGGCCGTACTTGTCCTTGACGCTGTCGTTGAGGGTGACGCGGTTGGTTTCCTGCGGCATGTCCTCACCGACGATCCACATCCCCGCCATCTTGCTGTATTGCTCCATCACATCGGTGAAATCCCTGCCCCACGCGCCGGGATTGAAGAACGCGGCGAGAAACGAAGGCCCCAGGGATATGGTTTCCATCTCGTAGCCGCCGACAAAACCCCGCTCGGGCTTATGGTGAATCTCGTCGCTGATGATCCCGGCCATGATGGTACCGCGATAGAAATGCACCTCCTCCTTGAACGAGGCGAACACGCTGCCGGTGGTGTGACGCATATAGTGTTTGCCGACCATCCCGGAGCCGTTGGCCAACCCGTGCGGGAACTGACTGCTCGAAGAATTGAGCAGCAGACGCGGGGTCTCGATGGAGTTGCCCGCCACCGCAACGACCCGCGCCTTCTGCCGCTGCTCCTTGCCCAGACCGTCGAAATACACCACGGCGTTGACCCGACCTTTATCGTCATGCTCGATTTTCGCCACATGGCACTGGGTGCGCAGTTCGAGCTTGCCGGTGGCTTCGGCAGCAGGAATTTCGGTGTAAAGCGTCGACCATTTCGCGCCCATCTTGCAGCCCTGGAAACAGAAGCCCAGTTGCTGGCAGGCAGCGCGATCCCCGCGTGGCTTGCTGTTGATCGCCATGTGCCCGGTCGAGCATTCCTTGTAGCCCATCTTCTGCGCGCCGTTGTACAGCACCTTGAAGTTGTTGTTGCCGGGCAGGCCCTCGATATCGTTGGTCCGCGTGACGCCCATCTTGTCTTCGGCGCGGGCGTAGTAAGGCTCCATTTCCGCCAGGGAGATGGGCCAGTTCAGCAGGTTGGCGCCCGTGACCTGGCCGTAGGTATCCAGCGCGCGGAACTCGTGTTCCTGGAAACGCAGGCTGGCACCGGCCCAGTGCGTGGTGGTGCCGCCAACGGTCTTGCAGATCCAGGCCGGCAGATTGGGGAAATCCTTGGCCACCCGCCATGAGCCCGAGGTGGTGCGGTTGTCGCCCCACGCCAATTGCGAAAACGAAGGCCACTCGTCGTTGATGAAAGTGCCGGTGGACTGGCGTGCGCCCGCTTCCAGCAGCACCACCGGCACCCCCTTCTGGCACAGCTCGTTGGCCAGGGTGCCGCCGCCGGCGCCGGAGCCGATGATCACCACTACTGAATCGTCGTCCAGGTTATACGTCGTCATGATTGCGCTCCTCAGGCAGGGACAGTCGGGCTGGCATCGACAGGCGGCGCCGGCAACCATTTCAGGTCATTGAAACCGCGATGGATGTAACCGCCCTTGGGAAAGGACGCGCCTTCATAGCCGAAGTGCTTGTACGCCAGTTCGTTGCTGTACAGGCTGTTGACCGAGGTGCCGCGCACCAGCGCAAAGAACGGCCCGCTCTGGACTTCCTTGAGGATCCCGACCTGCCTTTCTTCGGCAAGCTTGCTCCAGTCGCCGCCAGCTCGCTGGTCGAGGTCGGCCAGGCCCTGCTTGAGAAGGTCAGCGACCCCGGGGTCCTGTGAGGCTTTTTCGTCGAGGGCCTTGACGGAAAACGCGTAGACCGCTTCTTCCATGGTGTCGTGGGGGAATATGCGGCGAATGACCAGCAACAACCGGCTGCCGGTGGCGCTGTCCAGGGTGTTCATCTCCAATGCCCAGGTCTGGCTTGGAGCAAGCAGTGCAATGGGACCGGAACCGAATAACAGCGTCCCCAACAGCAGTCCGCCGCTTCCTTGCAAAAAGCGGCGACGATCGAGCTTCAGGTCTTTCATGGCTTTTGTCCTTGTTATTTTTCTTGTCGGTGCAATCAAGCTGATTTGATAGTAGTTGGGCCGTCGGCATAAAGGTAATAGCCTTCTACTACGTGGTTATAAGGCAGCACGCCGGGTGATGGCGCAGGAGCGTGGCTTGTCCCGCGATCGGCGGGGAACCCGTCGTAAACCGGCAACCACGGTGCCCCTGCTTAGCGCATTCAGCCGTTTCACGACGACTTCGTCGCCGATCGCGGGACAAGCCACGCTCCCACAGGTCTCGATTTGCCAGTAGTAGTCCCGTATTACCTGCCGTGCAGCGCCGTTTCCTAAACTGGCAAACCACTCACAACGAGCAGCCTGCCATGTCCTTCGTCAGCGAAACTCAACCCGGCGTATGCCTTGCCCCCGATGCCGTCACGCAGGATTACGTGTTCAACCACACGATGCTGCGGGTCAAGGATCCCGAGCGTTCGCTGGATTTCTATACCCGAGTACTGGGCATGCGACTGCTGCGCCAGGTGGATTTTCCGGAAGGCAAGTTTTCGCTGCTGTTTCTGGCCATGGCCAAAGGCGGGACGGTTCCCGAAGATGCCTCGGCGCGCATGAGCCACACCTTCGGCCGCGAGTCGGTGCTGGAGCTGACCCACAACTGGGGCACCGAGAGCGATGAGTCGCAGTACCACAACGGCAACAAGGACCCCCGCGGTTTCGGCCATATCTGCTTTTCGGTGCCGGACATCGAAGCCGCCTGTGCCCGTTTCGAATCGTTGGGCGTGCCCTTCGTCAAGCGTCTGGACAAAGGCATGAAGCACGTGGCGTTCATCGCTGATCCGGATGAATACTGGATCGAAATCGTGCAGGCGGACCTGCTGGGTAATCTGGGGCAGTAACTGGCAGCCAAGGCCGCCCCGCAGCGGGCGGCTTGCCAGGGCGTGATTATTTCAGCTCGGCGACCACGGCATCGAAAAACACCATCGGGTCGATGGGGTCCTTGTCGACCGGCTTCGGTTGCGCGCCAAAGGTAACGATCACCACGTTGTGCGCCGGATTGATGTAGATGTTCTGCCCCTGAATCCCGACGGCGGAGTAGGCACCGTCCTTGACTGACGCGTCGGTCCACGCCGTCCACCACATGTAACCGTAGTCCAGTTTCTTGCCGCCCTTGAGGGTGGTCGGCGACGTCGCCTCCTTGACCCAGCCATCCGGCAGAATCGATTTGCCGTCGATCTTGCCGTCGTTCATGAAGAACAGACCGAAACGTGCGTAATCGCGCAGGGTGGCGCTGATGCCGCTGCCACCGATCTCGACGCCATTGGTGGAGTCCAGCCACCATTTGGCGTCGCTCTCCATGCCAAATGGCTGCCAGATCTTCTGCGACAGGTAATCGGCCAGCGGCATTTTCACCGCCCCGCGGACAATCTCGCCAAGGATCTGCGTCTCTCCGGTGCTGTAGTTATTGACCGTCCCGGGTTCTGCCGCCCTGGGCAGGTTGGCCATCAACCCCACCGCCGAACGAGGCTTCTGTGATATCTGCGCGTTGAGTAGCGCCCGGCGGTCGGACTTGGGATCGGTGTAGGTCTCGTTCCATTTCACGCCCGAGGACATCATCAGCACATCGCGGACCGTGACGCCGTCATAGGCGCTGCCTTTGAGTTCCGGCACATAGTCGACCACTTGAGCGTCGAGCCCCTTGAGCAGGCCGTCCTTGATCGCCGCCGCGGCCAATGTCGATGTGATGGATTTGGCCATCGACATCGACATCCAGCGGGTCTTCTCGGTGTTGCCGCGCTGGTAGGTCTCGTAGACGATCTTGCCGTCCTTGATCACCAGCATCGCCGTAACGCTGTCCAGCGCAACGTAGTCGTAGAGATCGTACTTCTTGTCCTGATAGGTGAAGTGCACGTTGCCCAGCTGTTTCTCGGATTTGGGCAGCGCATAAGGGTGGCCGCCGGCCTTGATGGTGTGGGTGGGGAACAGCCGGTCGATGTTGCGATAGGTACTGACCGCAAGATCGGGCAGCATTGCGCCATCGTAGATCTGCTCGACGGTGCCGATGGGTTCCTGGGCATGCGGGTAACCGGCGTCATCGGCCCAGGCCGCCGACATCACGCCAAGGCTCAACACACCGAGTGAGAGGGTCAGCGGCAGGCGCTGAGCGGGACGGGAAACAGCTCGTGTGAACATAAGGCATCCTTATTTTCTGGCGACCTTGTTTGAAGGTGTCGGGACTTCTGCCCGCCTGAACCATAGTTCACCGCAAAGCAATCTTCCGTGCGTTCAGTTAAGTGGCTCCATAACCTGAGATTGCAAATCTTGTATGTAAAGCGTCTGCAGGCCACAAAAAAAACCACCGCCAGAGGGCGGTGGTGTTTGTCCTGCGGTCGCGGCCCTCGGGCTCAGACCTTGACGATCCAGCCGGCAGGCCCTTCGATGTCGCCGAACTGGATACCGGTCAGCTCCCTGTACAGGCGCTGGGTCACGGGACCGACGTCAGTCTCGCTGTGGAACACGTGCAGTTTGTCCTTGTAGCTGATGCCGCCGATCGGCGTGATCACCGCAGCGGTGCCACAGGCGCCGGCTTCTTTGAACAGGTCCAGCTTGTCGATGAACACCTCACCCTCGGTGACCTTCAGGCCCAGACGGCTCTGCGCCAGCTCGATCAGCGACAGACGGGTGATACCCGGCAGCACCGATGGCGATTTTGGCGTGATGAACTGGTCATCGTGGGTGATGCCGAAGAAGTTGGCCGAACCGACTTCCTCGATCTTCGAGTGGGTCAGCGGGTCCAGATAGATGGCGTCGGCGAAGCCACTCTTCTTGGCTTCGCTGCCCGGCATCATGCTCGCCGCGTAGTTGCCGCCGACCTTGGCCGCACCGGTGCCCTGGGGCGCTGCGCGATCGTAGCTGGAGATCACGAAATTGTGCGGCTTCATGCCGCCCTTGAAGTACGGGCCAACCGGGATGCAGAACACCGAGAAGATGAATTCAGGGGCTGCGCGCACACCGATGTTGTCGCCGACGCCGATCACGAACGGACGCAGGTACAACGCACCGCCGGTGCCATAAGGAGGAATGAAACGCTCGTTGGCGCGAACCACGTCCTTGCAGGCCTGGATGAACATGTCGGTGGGCACATGCGGCATCAGCAGACGCGAGCAGCTGCGCTGCATGCGCGCGGCGTTCTGGTCCGGGCGGAACAGATTGATCGAGCCGTCTTTTGCACGGTAGGCCTTCAGACCTTCGAAGCATTGCTGACCGTAGTGCAGCGCTGTGGAGCCTTCGCTGATGTGCAGCACGTTGTCTTCGGTCAGGGTGCCCTCTTCCCACTGGCCATCGCGCCAGGTGGACAGGAAACGCTTGTCAGTCTTGATGTAGTCGAAACCCAGCTTGTCCCAATTAATGCTCTCGTTACCCATGACACCCTCTATTTCCTGGCCAGCGCGCCCGGCGTGTGCGGGGCTGGCGTTTCATCAATATGGTCGTGAAGGCCCGGTACAGGACACGGCCTGTCCCGATGTTGCGCCATATTACTGATTTTTTGCCCGACAAACCGCCTCCGTCGCCTGCGCGCTGAAAAAGATCCTGCCGTGCTTTGTCAACAGGGTTCAAAAAGCGCCGCCAACCTGCGAGTCTGGCGCAGTTCTTCCTTGCCAAGGCCGACACCATGCTCAGAAAAGTCGCAGACCAATGGTATTCACTGGACAAGATCGACGACGCCATCACGCTGATTACCGAACCCCATGTCACGCCGTGGCTGCGTTGCAACATCTGGCACATCCGCGGCCGCGACCAGGATCTGGTGGTCGATACCGGCATGGGCATCTGCAGCCTGCGCGAGGCGGCCAGGGACCTGTTCGGCCAGCGCATAAGTGCCCTGGCCACTCACGTGCATCTGGATCATGTCGGCTGCCACCATGAGTTCGACGAATGCCTGGTGCACAGCGCCGAAGCCGACGGCCTGCGCGGTTCAGACGGCTACTTCACCCTGGTCGAGGCGGATTTCGACCCCAATGACTTCAGTCTCGCGACCCTTGGCGGCCAGCGTCTGGGCCCGATCATCAGCGCGCTGCCGTCGCCTGACTACGACCTCAACACCTGGAAAATCCAGGCGGCCAAGGTTACCCGCACCCTGGAAGAAGGCGACGTGGTGGACCTGGGCAACCGTCATTTCGAGGTTCTGCACCTGCCAGGGCACTCGCCCGGCAGCATCGGCCTGTGGGAATCGGCCAGCCAGACGCTGTTTTCCGGCGACGCCATCTATGATGGTGAGCTGCTCGACAACCTGGCGCACTCCTGCCCCGAAGATTACATCCGCACCATGCAACGGCTGCGAGAGCTGCCTGCTCGCGTGGTGCACGGCGGCCACTGTAAAAGCTTCGGCCGCGAGCGGCTGATCGAACTGGCCGACGCCTACCTGAAAAAATTCGACTGAACATCAGGCAAGGCAACGCGGTGGTTTCGCGCAGCCGTCCAGCACGCTCGCGCCTGCATACCGCCCGCTGCCGGCGGGCCCCTTGGTTCGTTCCATCTGTACCAAAACCTGAACAGCCGCCGTGCAGATTCGCCAATCTTGCCTATCGTTGGTAATTCACATGAAACAGGAGCAAGGCCATGGCTATCGAGCAACTCTTCGCGGATTTGGGCAGCCTTCCGAGCATTCCCAAAGTGGCTCAGGACCTGATCCGGCAGTTCGACAACCCGTCGTCGAACCTGGAAAGCATTGCCCGAAACATTCAGAAGGACCCAGTGATTTCAGCGAAGATCCTGCGTCTGGCCAACTCCGCGCGCTTTCGTGGTGCGCGCGAGTCTTCGAGCATCGAGGACGCGGCCATGCGCCTGGGCTTCAACACCCTGCGCACGCTGGTGCTGGCTTCGGCGGTGACCGGGGCGTTCAAGGCCGGTCCCAGTTTCGACCTCAAGGGTTTCTGGCTGAAAACCTTCCAGGTTGCCGGGATCTGCCGACTGCTGGCCAAGCAGTCCGGGGTGGATGCGGAAATCGCCTTCACCTGCGGGGTGATGCACGACATCGGCGAGCTGCTGATCCAGACCGGCGCGCCAAAGGTTGCCGAGCAAATCAACAGTGTGACCCGGACCGGCACCACCAGCCGCGCGGCCATCGAAACCCTGCAACTGGGCTTTGGTTATCCCGAGGTGGGTGCAGAACTGGCTCGGCGCTGGCAGTTGCCGCCCGTCATCCAGCAGGCCATCGCCTATCAGGCGCGGCCGATGCAGGCGCCCGAAGGTGCCGTTCACCCGCGGATCGTGGCCCAGGCGTTGACGGTGGCCGATGCGCTGGAGAGTCATGGTGGTGCCACGCCAGAGGCGCAGAACGCGGTGCAGGGGCCATTGTTCGAAGGGATTGACCTGGACGCGCTGTTTGCCGCGTTGCCGGCGGTGCTGGAAGCGGACAAGGCGTTTGCCGAACTGTTGAGCTGATCGGCCTGCCCCGGTTTTACGCCCTGGCAGCCATGCTGTAGGAATGAGCCTGCTCGCCAAGCGTCAGGCCAGACAACGCTGCTTCGCCCGACCTGACGCCTGGCGAGCAAGCTCACTCCTACAGAAGCGTCAAACGATCGTCCGGGCAGCGGTCACCGAATTGCCCCATGCCCATTTCCGTCACCTCGTTTAGTATCAGCCCACCGCCGCGCTTACGAGGGCCCGCCCGTGTTCGACACCTACGCCAATTCCGACATCGATCTGCTGTTGCACTGGATGCACGAACGCTCGTTCGTGGTGCTTACCGGTGCGGGCATCAGCACCTCGTCCGGCATTCCCGATTATCGGGACAGCGAGGGCGTCCGTCGGGGCCGGCAGCCAATGATGTTCCAGGAATTTCTCAACGCCCCCGAAGCGCGCCGCCGCTATTGGGCGCGGGCCATGCTCGGCTGGCCGCGCGTGCGCGCCGCGCAACCCAACGCTGCCCACGAAGCGCTGGCCGCTCTGCAAAGCCACGGGGTGATAAGCGGCCTCATCACCCAGAACGTCGACACCTTGCACGATCAGGCTGGCAGCCATGACGTGGTCGAGTTGCATGGCAGTCTGCATTGGGTGCTGTGCCTGGATTGCCGCCAGCGCAGCGAACGCGACGTGATTCAAACCACCCTGGTGCAACAAAACCCTTACCTGGCGGGCGTGGATGCCGTGCAGGCCCCGGATGGCGACACGCTGCTGGACCCGGCGTTCGAGGAGCGCTTTCAAGTTCCGCACTGCCCGCATTGCGGCGGCGAGCGAATGAAGCCGGACGTGGTGTTCTTCGGCGAAAACGTCGCACCGCCCACCGCGGCCAAAGCCATGGCCCGGGTCGAGCAGGCAGAGGGCCTGCTGGTGGTCGGGTCCTCGCTGATGGCGTATTCAGCGTTCCGCCTGTGCCGTGTGATCGCCGATCAGGGCAAACCGCTGATTGCCATCAACCTGGGCAAGACCCGCGCCGACGACCTGCTGGATGTGAAGATCGCTGCCTCGTGCGAAGTGTTGTTGCCCGAACTGACACGAAGGCTGATCGACGCATTCCCCTGATGCGCAGGCGCAACTGGGGGCCTGGCGCGTCGCCTGAGCGCTAGCGCCGGCAAGCCGTGCTTTTACCGAAGGCTTCCCCGCCTATCCGCTCAGGCATTGATTCCCGGCAACGCCGCCAGCGCCCGTTCCCAGATCTGCCGCGTCCTGACCCAGACCACTTCCTGCCAGTCCGGATCTGCCGGATAGAACTGCTCCAACAACCCCTGCTTGATGCGCCTGCCCACCTGATCCAGAGGATCGCCATGCAGGTGCAGCCAGTGGTCGTCGCGCAGGTGCCCATGCACGGTTGCGCCCGGCCAGGTGCCGCATTCGATGACAAAGGGCATCAGATGCACGGTCGGCAAGGCATCGAGCAGCATTTGCGAGGTGTAACCGGTCGATGTCGCGGCGACCCCGGTTTCGCTGACTTGATTGGCGCCGGTGATCAAGGTGAACAGCCATGGGCCGAACAGCGCTTTGGCGTCATCCAGCGCCGGATACGCCGATTCGACAATGCTCATTAACATCGGATGCCCGTAGTCCCCGGCGCCTGTGTGCAGATCAAAACAGGCGGCCACCTCGACATCCTTCAGGTAGGTTTCGACGATGCTACGCAAGGTGCGGTTCGACCAACTGGGTGCCGTGCCGCCGTAGAACAACCCGTCGGCAAACGCATATTGCCCCGCCTCCACCACCGACATCAGCCCCGACCAGCCCCGCTCGGCGATGGCCGCGTCAAACAGCGCATCGGCCTTATCCCGCTGCGGCCCCTGCAGCTGTTCGCACGCGTAGATGGCATGCACATCGTGATAGGCGCGGTTGTCCGGCAATGGCTTGCTGAAGTCCAGGTAATTGCGGTTCTGGTCGAGGTTGTCCTCGTTGACCCGGCGCATCCACGCCGTGCCCCAGGGGTTGATCAGGTGAATCATCATCACCGCGACGCCCTCCGGCAGCGCCGTCTCCTTGAGGCCCTCCAGCCAGCGACTCTGGCAATCGGAGCCGTAATAGCCCTCCACGCCATGGGTCCCGCTCAGTGCCACCAGCACCCGACGCGCATCGGCAGGCCCCAACCAGGCCACATCGGTGAACAACGCTTCGCCGAAGGGGCCCGGCAACGGATGGGGGTATTCACGCAGGCTCGCGCCAGCGGCCGTGGCGGCCTGCAGGAAGCGCTCACGAAGCTGACGATAACCGGGTAGAACAGGGAAAAACTGGCTCATCAAGACCCTCACAAAACACAGACGGTGTCGGCAGCGGACGGCTCACAAGCAAACGTCAATCGGCCGCCGTATGAAAAATGTTACAAATAGGCAGCTTTTTGGCACATTTCTTTCAAGGAGATTGCCCAAGTGGAACGTCAGTACCACCCCAGGACCCATGCGTGCCCATAAAGCCGTGAGTCTACGCTGCCGACCGGTGCGCAACACGCACCAAATGGCAGGAAGCGGACACCATAATGTCCAAAAACAGTGCAGGACGCAGACCAGAAGTTTGTCGTCCGTCGATAAGGAATTCGATTCGTGCCTGACATGTCTTTGCTGTTTTCATCACCGCGCCACCCTACGCCTCATCCGTTGTCCTGCATCACTGCCTGGCGCCTCGCCTGGCCCCCCTCGCTGCTGCCCCACCCCACGCGATCGACATGACCTGTCGCCACGCCTGATTTTTTAATCTGACGCCATCCGGACAGCCGACCTTAACCGGCAGTGCTTATCCGTTTTATTTTTTGCCTGCAACGAAGGCTGTTGCCTGCTGATTGAACTTCGTGATGGATAGCCAATAAATAGAAAACACCTAATCCCCTATGGCGATGTTTCGCCGAACAAACAGCACATATATTAAATAGCCATCATGTAGTGATGGACGTTCCCGTTCCGCCCGAGAAAAACCCTACAGTAACTTCGTGACTGACAAGTCACAGCACTTTGGAGACTACCCATGCACAGTTAAACATTCGCGCACCAATTCGAACCTCCACTACCGAGTTTGGTGCAAGCACACTTGCTGGTTTAAGTACGGGACTTTGCGAAGTTTGATCGCCAGGTCTTGCGGATCGACTCGTTTGAAATTTGCGATGGGTCCAAAAGGTACGTCGTTGTTCGCAAACCGTTTTAATCCTGAAACGATAAAAAATTACAGGAATGCGACATCTGCGCGTACAGCGCGAAAAACCACGTCGCAGACGGCCTGTCTGGCATAGCGGTTGCTATTACCAGACTGTAGGCAGTTCGACACACCGTCGTACATCACCGTACACAACAAGAAATCAGGAACCTGCGATGTCGTCTCCATAGCCCATACCGCCACAGCGCTTGCAATAAACGGCTGACATACCACTGTCCGCTTACGGGTGTCTTGCGCCTCATGAAAGTGCAGACCTCAGGCATTCGAACATTCATCCAATGTTTGAACGCAACCGTATTGCCCTTCAACTACCCGAGGGAGCTTTAATGAACGACGCGGTAAAGATGAAAGCATTACCCGACCCGTCCCCGGATGAACTGTCCAGGGTCTGGCCGCGTATCCCTTTCAAGGAAAACACCTCACGTCCGGGCGGGTTGAACAGGCCGCAGGTGTTGTTATTGATTGCCGCCTCGGTACTTATTCACGGCGCTATCTGGTGGTACATGCAAACAGCCAGAGCCCAGATACCGGAAGTTGCGCCGCAAGTGCCTGAAATGACCGTCGAGTTGACCAGCCCGACCCCGCCGACACCCGAACCCGTGCCCCCGGAGCCGCCACCGCCGCCACCTCCTCCACCGCCACCGCCGGAGCCGGAACAACCAGTGGAAGACCCGGACGCGCTCAAGCCACCGCCCAAACCGGTGGAAAAGCCCAAGGTCGAGAAGCCAAAGCCGGTGAAAAAGCCGGAACCGGTGAAAAAGCCTGCACCTGCTGCGCCGCCAGTGCCCGCCGCGCCCAGCACCCCGGCGCCAGCGACGCCTGCACCGACTCCCGCGCCGGCGGCGTCCGCGGCACCTGCAGCGGTCAAGGAATCGGCAGCGATCTCGGGGCTGGCGAGCCTCGGCAACCCGCCACCGGAATACCCCGGCGCGGCGCTGCGCAAAGGCATGGAAGGCCGGGTGATCCTGCGCATCAAGGTGTTGCCCAACGGCCGCGCGGGCACCGTGGAAGTCACCAAGTCCAGCGGCAAACAGGTGCTCGACGATGCAGCGGTGGAAACAGTGCGCAACTGGAAATTCATTCCGGCCAAGCGCGGTGACACGCCCATCGAAGGCTTCGCGACCCAGACCATCGATTTCAAGTTGCCGGAATGACCCGGCAGGCAAACGACTGAACAACTCTTATATAGCTGGTGAGGTGTAACCATGAACGAATCGCTCTCTTCGATGATTGTCCCTGCCGTACTTTGGGCACTGGTGCTGTTCTCCGTGCTCAGCTGGGCACTGCTGCTGATCAAGTCCGCGCAATACCTGCGCCAGAAGACCCAGAACAGACAGTTCGCCAAAGCGTTCTGGACCGCCCCGGACCTGCTCACCGCCGCCGAACACGCCACGCAATATCCGGGCGCCCTGGCGCGCATCGCCAACAGCGGCTTCGAGGCCATGGCCGTCGAAGAAACGCCACGTACCACCCAGCAACTGGCGCACACTATCAACCGCTCTGACCGCCTGGAACGCAACCTGCGTCAGCAGATCCAGAAGGAGCGCCGCTCGCTGGAAGCCGGCCAGGCGATTCTTGCCAGTATCGGCAGTACCGCGCCTTTCATCGGTCTGTTCGGCACCGTCTGGGGGATCATGGAAGCCCTGCAAAGTATCGGCGCCAGCGGCTCGGCCAGTCTGGAAACGGTTGCCGGACCCATTGGCCATGCGCTGATCGCCACCGGGGTGGGCATCGCGGTCGCGGTCCCGGCCGTGCTCATCTACAACTTTTTCCTGCGCCGCCTGAAGCTGGCCGTGGCCGACATGGACGATTTCGCCCATGACTTCGACTCCCTGGCCCAGCGCAGCGCCTTCGCGGTCAGCCGCCAACCCATCGCCCACAAGCCCGGCCACGCCGTGCGGGAGGCCAGCTGATGTCTTTCTCCACTCAAGACAGCGACGAAGTCCTCAGCGAAATGAACGTCACGCCGCTGGTGGACGTGATGCTGGTGCTGCTGGTGGTGTTCATCGTCACCGCACCGCTGATGACCAACGCGATCAAGGTCAACCTGCCGAAAACCGACGCCGTGGCACCCGCCGAGAAGAAAGACCCGGTGGTGGTCAGCGTCGATCAGGACGGCAAGTTCTATCTGGCCAAATCCGAGATTGCCCCTGAGTCGCTGGAAATCAGCCTCAAGGACGTCAAGGCCAAGGACCCGGAGGTGCGCGTGCAATTGCAGGCCGACACCGCCGTCAACTACGGCCAGGTGGCCAAGGCCATGGCGTCGATCGAACGCTCAGGCATCACGAAGATTTCAGTGATGACCTCCAAATGACGCGCTGATGAACCCGGGGGCTGCGCCCGGCGCAGCCCTGCACACCCTACTCCCGTTGTAACGGCCGTCCGTGGTTTTGGCCATGGAGGGGAGCGGCTTGCTTGAAAAACGGATTTCCCGACCGCCACAACCGCGTCGGAGCAACGAGGGCTCACAAGGCCATTTCAATAACATCTGGAATAAGTCGGAAATTACCATGCTGATGAGTTTTCCTGGTTTTACCCTCAAGCCCCTGGCCCTTGCCGCAAGAGTACTTGCCGGACAACGGCATCCTTGCGCACTGATCTGCGCGCTGGCGGTAGGCATGAGCTCGGCGCAGGCAGCCGAAAGCACCGACGGCACAAGCGAAGCCGCCCCCGCCAGCGAGGCCGCGGTTCCGGGTGCCGCTGCGGCGCCGGCCACGACCCAGCTCAAACGGGTTGAAGTGACCGGTTCGGCGATTCGCCGGGTGGATGCCGAAACCGCGGTGCCGATCACCATCATGCGCACCGAAGACCTGAAAAAGCAGGGTGTCACCACGACCGCCGAAATCGTCTCGCGCATCACCGGCAGCAATTCCATCGACAACGCCGCCGGCTCCGTCGGTTCGGCGACCGGTGGCGCCTCCTTCGCCGACATGCGCGGCATCGGCGCCAACAAGACCCTGGTCCTGCTCAACGGTCGGCGCCTGGCCAACAACTCGATGTCCGGGACTCACTCCCAGGGCGGTGCAGTTGACCTGAACACCATCCCGTTCGCTGCCATCGACCGTGTCGAAGTGCTGCGCGACGGCGCCTCGGCCCTGTACGGCACCGACGCGATCGGCGGGGTGATCAACTTCATCACCAAGAAATCCCTGACCGACGGCAGTCTTTCCCTGGGCGGCAGCATGGCCGATGCCAGCGGGGGCGGCGGCACCAAGGACATGAGCGGCAGTTGGGGCTTCGGCGACCTGGACCAGGACCGCTTCAACGTCATGGGCGTGTTCAACTACGCCACCCAGCAGAACCTGGACGCCAACGACCGCACCTTCGCCAAGGACTACGTGCCTGGCCGCGGCCTGGACTCCACCTCACCCACGCCCTACCCGGCCAACTACAGCCAGAACGGCGGCCCGAGCACCAACCCGCTCAGTGCAGGCAACTGTAACGGGCCCAACCTGATCCCGGGCCAGGGCAACTGCAACTACAGCACGCGTAATTCCATCGATCTGGTGCCGCAGACCGAAAAAACCTCGTTCTTCGGCAAGGCCACCGGCAAGCTGGCTGACGACCATAACGTCAGCCTTGAATACTTCTGGGCGCGCAACAACAACGCCACCACCATCGCCCCGCAGCCACTGACCGGCATCAGCGTGCCGAACAGCTCGCCGTTCTATCCGGGCAACGGCATTACCCCCTTGCCCAACAACTTCACCCTCGATCCCAACGACCCGGTGGACATCCGCTGGCGCGAGACCGCCGCCGGCGATCGCCAGCAGAAAGACCAGAACACCGCTCAACGCCTGCTGCTGCAGTTCGATGGCAATGTCTCGGGCTGGGATTACAACGTCGGCGCCTCGTACAACCAGAGCAAGGTGATCAACAGCGTCACCGGCGGTTTTGCCAGTGACTCGGCCCTGACCAACGGCATCCTCGACGGCATCCTCAACCCGTTCGGTCCACAAACCGCGGAAGGTCAGGCCTACATCGATGCCGCGCAGTACCACGGCGCCTACAGCACATCGGTGGGTCGCGTCAGCGCCCTGGACGGTCGCGTCAGCCGGGAAATCGGCGACTGGTTCGGTGCCGGTGAAGCCGGTATCGCGCTGGGCGGCGAATACCGCAAGGAGAAATTCCACCAGACCATCGAAGACTTTGCCGGTGATCTGGACAGCCTCGGCGTCGACCCCGACTCCAGCGTCTCGGGCGACCGCAGCATTCAAGCGCAGTACGCCGAACTGAACGTGCCGGTACTCGAAAGCCTGGAGCTGTCAGCGGCCGTGCGTCACGACAAATACAGCGACTTTGGCAGCACCACCAACCCCAAATACTCGTTCCGTTTCCAGCCGTTCAAGGAACTGGTGGTTCGTGGCGCCTACAGTGAAGGCTTCCGCGCGCCCTCCCTCTACGAACTCAACAACCCGAACTACACCACCTACACCGTGGGCAAGTACAACGACCCGCGCCTGTGTACCGGTGGCGTGGTTCAGGCAGGCGGCAACGCTGGCCGCGACTGCGGGCTGCAGGTCTACAACCGCACGGGGGGCAACAAGGATCTGCAACCGGAAACCGCGCGCAACGTGACCTTCGGTTTCGTCTATCAGCCGGTGCGCAACCTGTCGGTGGGTCTGGACTTCTGGTGGGTCAAGATTGCCAACCAGATCGAAGAGTTTCCCGAGTCTTCGGTGTTCGACAACCCTGACCTGTATGCCGACCGTATCGTGCGGGCTGCCGATGGCTCCATCGACCACATCAACACCGGCCTGGCCAACCTGGGCAAGGTCAAGACCAACGGCGTCGATGTCAGCCTCGATTACCTGTTCCCGAATACCCCGTACGGTCAGTTTGGCACCAACCTGCAAGGCACCTACGTCGATCGCTATGACTATCAGGAAACCATCGGCGGGGCTTACATCGACCGCGTCGGCGACTACCAGGGCACCGGGGTGTCCGCACGCTGGAAACACAACCTGGTCGGTACCTGGAACCTGGGCGCCTACCGCGCTTCGGTCACTAACCGGTTCACCACCGGCTATTACGATCAGGACCGCAGCACCAACTCCCGCGTCGCCTCTTACTCGGTATGGGACATGTCGGCGGGATACACCTTCGACAAGGCCCTGGATATCGATGTCGGCATGAAAAACATGTTTGACCGCAATCCGCCATTCTCCAACCAGACCGACAACTTCCAGACCGGCTACGACCCACGCTACACCGACCCACTGGGCCGCACGCTGTTCGCACGGATGAATTACCACTTCTAAGCCTCACCCCTGGCGCGCTTTGCTCCGGCGCGTCAGGTCCTTCTGCGAAATCGCGCCCCCGGCTTCAAGGTCTCGTCCACCTTCCCCGGCCGGGGGATTTTTTCCCAGCGCTTTGAGTGTGTCGACCTGCAAACCGAGGATTGTCCAAAGATGTGCGCCTCCCCCCTTTCGTTGCGACGCCTGCTGCCTGGCATCGCACTGCTGTACACCGTGGTGTTTTTCATCTCGTTTCTGTCCGGCGTGCCGCTGGCCATCGCCACTCCCCAGCATGCCCTGACCGTGTATGGCGAAGCGCCAAAATACCCGGCTGACTTCAAGCATTTCGATTACGTCGATCCCTATGCGCCAAAAGGCGGATCGCTGAGCCGCGCCTCCGAGGAGATCGGCCAGTACAACTACCTGACGCCGTATGTCGATCAGGGTATCTCCGTCAGCCAGATCGACACCTGGGTCTATTCGCCGCTGGCCTACCGCTCGCTGGACGAGCCGTACACCGTCTACGGCCTGGTGGCAGAGAAACTGGAGCGTGACCCGGACAACCTGTGGGTGCGCTTCTACCTCAACCCCAAGGCCCGCTTCGACGATGGCACGCCCATCACCGCCGAGGACGTGCGCTACACCTACCAGACCCTGATCACCCAGGGCAGCTTCAGCTACCGGCCGCTGTATGGCGACGTCAAGGACGTGGTCATCGAGGCGCCGGGGCAGATCCGTTTCGACTTCAAGAACAACCTCAACCGCACCCTGGCGCTGGACCTGGCCAGCATGCGCGTTGTGCCCGAGCACTGGTGGAAGAGCCGCGACTTCACCAAGGGCGGCGGCTTTGAGCCGCCGCTGGGCAGCGGCCCGTATCGGGTGTCGCGGGTGGATGCCGGGCGCAGTGTCAGCTTCCAGCGTGTGACGGACTGGTGGGCCAAGGATCTGCCGGTCAGTCGCGGGCTGTACAACTTCGACACGCTGACCGTGAATTTCTACGGCGATGTCGACGTGGCCCGGCAGCTGGTCCAGGCCGGCAGTTTCGATTACAACCGTGAGTTTTCATCCTCCGGCTACGTGGTCGGCTACAACGCCCCGACGCTGGCCGACGGTCGCCTGCAAAAGACCATCCTGGCCAAACGTCGCCCGGTGGCCGGACAAGGCTTTGTCTTCAACCTGGACAAACCCGTGTTCCAGGACCGCCGGGTACGCGAGGCGCTGGCGATGCTCTGGGATTTCGAGTGGGTCAACGGCCAGATCATGCGCAACTTTTATGTACGCGAGCAGAGCTACTTCCCCAAGAGCGAAATGGCCGCCACCGAACTGCCCGATGCTCAGGAGCTGAACATTCTTGAACCCTTGCGCGGGCAAATCCCCGACCAGGCGTTTACCCAGGTCTGGCAGGCGCCGAAGACCGACGGCAGCGGTTACATCCGGGACAAACAGCTCAAGGCCCTGAAGCTGCTGGCCGACGCCGGCTGGCAGGCGAAAAACAATCGCTTGGTCAACGCCGCCGGCCAGCCGCTGGAATTCACCTTTCTCGACGGGCAAGGCGGTTTCGAGCGTCTGGTACTGCCTTACAAACGGGTGCTGGCGCAGATCGGCATCACCCTGAATTTCCGCCGCGTCGATTCGGCGCAATACATGAACCGGCTCAACGCCCGTGACTACGACATGATCGTGGTTACCCTGCCCAACAACGGCAACCCGATCCTCTCCCCCGGCCGGGAGCTGTACAACCTGTTCGGCTCGCAAAGCGCCCGACAGATCGGCAGCTCCAACGCCATGGTGCTGCGCAACCCGGCAGTGGACGCGCTGATTGATGGCCTGGTGGCGGCCAACAGCCGCGACGACATGCTGCATTACGCCCGCGCCCTGGACCGGGTGCTGCTGTGGGGGTTCTACATGATTCCCAACTACTACTCCCAGGGCACGCCGGTGGTGTACGCCAACCGTTTCGGCAAACCCGAAGTGGAGCCGATCTACGACGTTGGCCTGGAAAGCTGGTGGCAGGTCAGCCCGGTGGCCCTGACCAACGCGCAGATGGCCGCACGCCTTGCGCCGCAGACCAGCGCGCAGTCCACAGCCCAGAAGCAGGAGCACTGACATGCTGGCTTATGCACTGCGTCGCCTGATGCTGATCATCCCCACCCTGCTGTGCATTCTGGTGGTCAACTTCCTCATCGTGCAGGCCGCACCGGGCGGGCCGGTGGAACAGGCCATCGCCCGGGTACAGGGCTTGAGTCCCAGCGGCGGGATTGGCGGTGGCGGCGGAGAAGTCGCGGCCTCCGGCAGCGTCAGCCGCAGCGCCCAGGGTCTGGATCCGCAGCTGGTCGAAGCGATCAAGCAGCAATACGGTTTCGACAAGCCGATGCATGAACGGCTGTGGCTGATGCTGACCCACTATGCGCAACTGGATTTTGGCAGCAGCTTCTTTCGCGGCGCCACGGTCACCGGCCTGATCGCCCAGAAACTGCCCGTCACCCTTTCCCTGGGCCTGTGGGCGACGCTGATCACCTACCTGATCTCGATCCCGCTGGGCATCCGCAAGGCGGTCCATCACGGCAGCCGCTTCGATGTCTGGAGCAGCACCATGATCATCATCGGCTACGCGGTGCCTGCGTTTCTGTTCGCCATCCTCTTGATCGTGGTGTTTGCCGGCGGCAGTTACCTGAGCTGGTTTCCCGCGCAGGGGCTGGTGTCCGACGACTTCGACAGCCTCTCGACCCTGGGCAAGCTCGGCGACTACCTGTGGCACTTGGTGCTGCCGGTCAGCGCGCTGGTGATCGGAGGCTTCGCCACCCTGACCATCCTCACCAAGAACAGTTTTCTCAACGAGATCAGCCGCCAGTATGTGGTCACTGCTCGGGCCAAGGGCCTGAGTGAACACCGCGTGCTGTATGGCCACGTGTTCCGCAATGCGATGTTGCTGGTGGTGGCGGGGATTCCCCAGGCGCTGATCGAGGTGTTCTTTGCAGGTTCGCTGCTGATCGAGACCATTTTCGGCCTCGATGGCATTGGCCGCATGAGCTACGAGGCCGCCGTGTCGCGCGACTATCCGGTGGTGTTCGGCACGCTGTTTCTGTTCACCCTGTTCGGCCTGTTGATCAAGCTGGTGGGCGACCTGTGCTACACCCTGGTCGACCCGCGCATCGATTTTTCCGCGAGGAGCGCCTGATGTTCGAGTTTTCACCGCAAAGCAAACGGCGCATCGCCAGCTTCAAGGCCAACCGGCGTGGCTGGTGGTCGTTGTGGATTTTCATCGTGCTGCTGCTGGTGTGCCTGTGCGGCGAGTTGATCGCCAATGACCGCCCGTTGCTGGTCAGTTATCAGGGCCAGCTGTACTACCCCACGCTGCACCAGTACCTGGAAACCGATTTCGGCGGCGAGCTGCCGTTCGAACCCGATTACTCCAGCGACTATGTGCACAAGCTGATCGAAAACAAGGGCGGCTGGATGCTCTTCGCGCCCATCGCGTTCAGCTTCGATACGATCAACTACGACCTCAAGCAGCCTTCACCGAGCCCACCCAGCGCACGCAACTGGCTGGGCACCGACGATCAGGCGCGAGACGTGATGGCGCGGGTGCTGTTCGGGACCCGGGTGTCGATTCTGTTCGCATTGCTGCTGACTGCGATCAGCACCGTGGTCGGCGTATTCGCCGGCGCGATCCAGGGCTATTACGGCGGACTGGCCGACCTCATCGGGCAACGCTTGCAGGAGATCTGGTCGGGGCTGCCGGTGCTGTACCTGCTGATCATCCTCTCCGGTTTCGTCGAGCCGAACTTCTGGTGGCTGCTGGGGATCATGGCGCTGTTCTCATGGCTGGCGCTGGTGGATGTGGTGCGCGCCGAGTTTCTGCGCGGCCGAAACCTGGAGTACGTCAAGGCGGCCCGGGCGCTGGGCCTGACCGACAGCGCCTTGATGCTGCGGCACATTCTACCCAACGCCATGACCAGCACCCTGACCTACCTGCCGTTCATCGTGACCGGCGCCATCGCCACCCTGACCGCGCTGGATTTCCTCGGTTTCGGCATGCCCGCGGGCAGCGCCTCACTGGGTGAATTGATCGGCCAGGCCAAGCGCAATCTGCAGGCCCCATGGCTGGGGCTGACGGCCTTCTGCTCCCTGGCGCTGATTCTTTCCCTGTTGGTGTTCATCGGCGAAGCCTGCCGTGACGCTTTCGACCCGCGAACCTGAGGCTGCGCCATGAATGAAACACTGATCGACATACAGGGGCTGCGCGTGGCCTTCAACGGCAGTGAGGTGGTGCACGGCATCGATCTGACCATCCGCCGTGGCGAATGCCTGGCACTGGTCGGTGAGTCCGGTTCGGGCAAGTCGGTGACCGCGCACTCGATCCTGCGCCTGCTGCCGGCAAAGACGGTCAGCACCCAGGGCAGCATCTGCTACAACGGCATCGACCTGTTGCATGCCAGCGATAGCCAGTTGCGCAGCCTGCGCGGCAATCGCATTGCCATGATCTTTCAGGAGCCGATGACCTCGCTCAACCCGCTGCACACGGTGGAAAAGCAGATCGGCGAAATCCTGGCGATGCACAAGGGCCTCAAGGGCAAGGCGGCTCGGCAGCGCACCCTGGAGTTGCTGGAGCTGGTGGGCATTCATAATCCGTTGCATCGGCTCAAGGCCTATCCGCACCAGTTGTCCGGGGGCCAGCGCCAGCGGGTGATGATCGCCATGGCCCTGGCCAACGAGCCGGACCTGCTGATCGCCGACGAGCCGACGACCGCGCTGGACGTGACCGTGCAATTGAAGATTCTGCAGCTGCTCAAGTCCTTGCAGGCGCGTCTGGGCATGTCGTTGCTGCTGATCAGCCACGACCTCAACCTGGTCAAGCGCATCGCCCAGCGGGTCTGCGTCATGCGCGCTGGCGAAATCGTCGAGCAGGCCGATTGCCAGACGCTGTTCGCCAACCCGCAGCACGCCTATAGCCGCCTGCTGATCAACGCCGAGCCCGACGGCGAACCGGTGCCCAGCGTGCATGCGCAGACATTGCTCGCGGTGGACGCCTTGAAAGTCTGGTTTGCCCTGCCCAAACCCCTGTTCAGCCGCGAGCGCCAGTACATCAAGGCGGTGGACGGGGTCAGCTTTGAACTGCTCAAGGGCAAGACCCTGGGGATTGTCGGCGAGTCGGGGTCCGGTAAATCAACCCTGGGCCAGGCGATTTTGCGCCTGATCGACTCAGAGGGCGGCATCCGCTTCGGCAACAAGGAATTGAGTTTGCGCAGCCAGCAACTGATGCGCCCGCTGCGCAAACGCATGCAGGTGGTGTTTCAGGACCCGTTCGGCAGCCTGAGCCCGAGAATGACCGTGCAGCAGATCATTGCCGAGGGCCTGTTGACCCACGGTATCGGCACACCGAAGGAACGCGAGCAGACGGTTATCCGCGTGCTCGGCGAAGTGGGCCTGGACCCGGAAAGCCGACACCGCTACCCCCACGAATTCTCCGGCGGGCAACGCCAACGCATCTCCATCGCCCGCGCGTTGGTGCTCGAACCTGACCTGATCCTGCTGGACGAACCCACTTCGGCGCTCGATCGCACAGTACAGAAGCAAATCGTCGCCCTGCTGCGCGATCTGCAGATCCGCCATGGCCTCACCTACCTGTTCATCAGCCACGACCTGGCGGTGGTCCACGCCCTGGCCCACGACCTGATCGTGATCAAGGACGGCAAAGTGGTCGAGCAAGGCGCCTCACGCGAGATATTCGCCAACCCGCAGCAGGCGTATACCCGGGAGTTGTTGCAGGCGTCGGGGTTGGCGTTTGGGGGGTGATAGGGCCCTGGCATTCAATTCTGGCCGGCAGCCACCCCGCTGCCCGGAAGACATGAAATCCCGCCGAACACCGCCCTGATTCTGCCCGGAGGGCGTGGGAGTTGGCTTGCCGACGATCTGGCGCGAAGCGGCAGCAAACCCTGTGAATGTGCTGTATCTGGCACGGCAGAGGTGTCTGGATTCACTGCCGGTGCCCGGCAGATCGCGGGCAAGCGCCGCTCCCACGGCCTGCGGCCAGAATCAAAAGCGCTTAAGGTGCGATCAAAGATGCCCCGCTTTTGCCCGCAAAACAGGGAGTACGGCCGAACACCGCCCTGATTCTGCCCGGAGGGCGTGGGAGTTGGCTTGCCGACGATCTGGCGCGAAGCGGCAGTCAACCCTGTGAATGTGCTGTACCTGACACGGCCGAGGTGTCTGGATTCACTGCCGGTTCCCGGCAGATCGCGGGCAAGCACCGCTCCCACGGCCTGCGGCCAGAATCAAAAGCGCTCGGCGTATCGGTTGTAGAGGTTGGGGCGCTTGGAGCGCAGCATCTAAGGTGCGACTCGGGATGCCCTGCTTCTGCCCGGAGGGCGCGGGAGTCTGTCCGAACGCGCCCTGCTTCTGCCCGAAGGGCGTGGGAGTTGGCTTGCCGACGATCTGGCGCGAAGCGGCAGTCAACCCTGTGAGTGTGCTGTACCTGACACGGCCGAGGTGTCTGGATTTGCTGCCGGTTCCCGGCAGATCGCGGGCAAGCACCGCTCCCACGGCCTTCGGCCAGAATCAAAAGCGCTCGGCGTATCGGTTGTAGAGGTTGGGGCTCTGGGGGCGCAGCATCTAAGGTGCGATTCGTGATGCCCCGCTCCTGCCCGCAAGACAGGGAGTACGGCCGAACACCGCCCTGATTTTGCCCGGAGGGCGTGGGAGTTGGCTTGCCGACGATCTGGCGCGAAGCGGCAGCAAACCCTGCAAATGTGCTGTATCTGGCACGGCCGAGGTGTCTGGATTCACTGCCGGTTCCCGGCAGATCGCGGGCAAGCACCGCTCCCACGGCCTTCGGCCAGAATCAAAAGCGCTTAAGGTGCGATCAGGGATGCCCCGCTTTTGCCCGAAAGACAGGGAGTATGGCCGAACACCGCCCTGATTCTGCCCGGAGGGCGTGGGAGTTGGCTTGCCGACGATCTGGCGCGAAGCGGCAGTCAACCCTGTGAATGTGCTGTACCTGACACGGCCGAGGTGTCTGGATTTGCTGCCGGTTCCCGGCAGATCGCGGGCAAGCACCGCTCCCACGGCCTGCGGCCAGAATCAAAAGTGCTCGGCGTATCGGTTGTATCAATGCGGCCTGCGGCCGGAATCAAAAGCGCTCGGCGTATTGGTTGTGTCAATCCGGCCTTCAATCAGAATCAAAGGCGCTCGGCAAGCCGGACTGCTACAGAGGTGAGGGCTCAGCGGGCGGGTTCAGGCCCAACGCTGCGATGCTGGGCGCCGACCTGGGCTTTGCGCATCCGACACTCCCTGCAACAACTACTACACTGCCAACCGAAAGCGTATCATCGCGCCCCTGTTTTCTTGCCTCGGTGCTTCTCATGTCCACACTTCCGCTCACCTCAGAACGCCGTGGCTGGGCTTTCTGGTGGAAACCCCTGGTGTTTCTGCTGGTCGCCGCCATCGGTCTTTACTACGTCAAATGGTCGCCGTACTACCTGAAGTCTTTCATTGCTGCCGATACCCACAACATCGGCGGTTCGATCATCAATGACAATCCGGCCAACCCGTGGGCCGCCGCGTTGGCTTACGCACAGGTGTATTTCCTGGCGATCTGGAAGGCCGCGGTACTGGCGGTGATCCTCGGCTCGCTGCTGCAAGTGCTGATTCCCCGCGACTGGCTATTGCGCATGTTCGGTCGCGCCGGCCTTGGCTCGACGGTGCGCGGCGGTTTGTTCGCGCTGCCCGGCATGATGTGCAGTTGCTGCGCAGCGCCGGTTGCGGCGGGTATGCGCAAGCAGAACGTATCGGTAGGCGCGGCGCTGGCGTTCTGGATCGCCAACCCGGTGCTCAACCCGGCCACGCTGGTGTTCATGGGCTTCGTGCTGGGTTGGGGCTTCACCGCGTTGCGTCTGGTTGCGGGGCTCGTGCTGGTGATCGGCGTGTCGCTGGTGGCGCAGCGTATTTCGCGGCCGCAAGCATTGCCTGAGCAAGCGGTGGAAGCCGTGGTCGAAGCTGAAAGCGCCGACCAGGGCAGCCTCTTGCGCCGTTGGGGCAGGACGATCTGGCAGCTGTTCTGGACCACCATTCCGATCTACGTGGTCGCGGTGCTGGTGCTGGGCGCCGCGCGCGTCTGGCTGTTCCCGCATGTCGATGGCGCCATGGGCAACAGCCTGCTGTGGCTGGTGCCGCTGGCGATCGTCGGCACGCTGTTCGTGATCCCCACCGCCGCGGAAATCCCGATCGTGCAGACCCTGATGACCCTGGGCCTGGGCACGGCGCCTGCCGTGGCGCTGCTGATGACCCTGCCGAGCGTGAGCCTGCCGTCGCTGCTGATGCTGCGCAAGTCCTTCGACCGCAGAGTACTGGTGACCGTCGGCGTGCTGACGATGCTGGTGGGTGTGGTCAGCGGGCTGGTTGGCGCGGCGATTTTGTAAGAACACACAGAACACCCTGTAGGAGTGAGCTTGCTCGCGATGACAACCGCCCTGGCAACGGTGTTGTCCAGCCGACCATCGCGAGCAAGCTCACTCCTACAAGGGCAGCCTTTTCAGCCAACACCTACCCTCTAACGTGCGCTTCTGTGCTTGAGGTACTCGACAATCGCTTGCTGGTCACCGGCAAACTCGATCCGCGCATTCTTGCTGTCGCGCTGATGAACGTACATCGGGTCGTAATATTCGCTCAGCATGGCGCTGATCCAGGCCCGGTGCTGATCCACGTCACCGCTGCGTGCCTGCTCTTGCAGGGCGCTGTCCATGATCGCCGCCAGGCGCTGGTAACGCTCTCCACCCAGGCGTCGAACGATGCTCGACAGGCTCTGCCTGAGGCGATCGGCATAGCCTGAAAAACCCGTTTCCAGTCCCTGCACCGCAATGAATTCGGCGCACAGGTCGGTCACGTAATCCTTGAGAATGCGCTCGACCCGTCCGTGGAAACTGTCTTCAAGCCACACCAGCGGTGCGTCCTGCATGGTCCGGTACAGCTCCAGCGGCACCGCCCGACTGCCGACGATCCGGCCTTCGTCCTCGATCACGAACTGATGCAGGTGCCTGGCGCGTTTCTTGAGAATATCGACGGCCAGCTGGTTTTCGAAATCGATCTGGCCCGGTTGCGGCGTGGCGTGCTTGCCGAAGCTTGAGCCACGATGGTTGGCGTGCCCTTCCAGATCCAGCGCGTTGTCCAGGCGCTGCAGCACTTCAGTCTTGCCGGTGCCGGTCAGGCCGCCGATCAGCACGAAATCGCACTCGGCCACCGCCTGCTCGGTGACGCCAATGAGGAAGTTACGCATGGCCTTGTAGCCGCCGATGATGCGCGGGTACTGGATGCCCGCCTCAGCCTTGAGCCATTGCTGGGTGATCTGCGAGCGCAAACCGCCGCGAAAGCAGTAGAGAAAACCTTCGGGATGCTCATTGGCGAACGCTGCCCAGGCCTCGATACGCGCTTGCTTGAGTTCGCCGGCGACCAGCTTGTGACCCAGTTCGATAGCCGCCTGCTGGCCTTCCTGCTTGTAGCTGGTGCCGACCTTCTGCCGCTCGACGTCGTTCATCAGCGGCAGGTTGATCACACCGGGGAACGCGCCCTTGGTGAATTCCACCGGGGCGCGTACGTCCATCATCGGAATGTCGTGGAGGAAGATGTCGCGAAAATGGGCGCTGTTGTCGCGCATCAAAACACCTCGACCGCGAGCCGCTGTCGTTCCACCAGTTCGCCGATCGGTGCCAGGTTCAGCCCCAGCTCGCTGGCCATGGCCAGGAACGCGGGCTCCTGCGCAGGCTCGACGGCAATCAACAGCCCGCCGCTGGTCTGCGGGTCGCACAGCAGCAGTTTCTGCGCGTCGGTCAGGGCGCCGATGCGCTCGCCGTAGCTGTCATAGTTGCGATACGTGCCGCCGGGGATGCAGTCCTGTTCGATGTAGAAATCGACACTGCCCAGACGCGGCACCGCGGCAGCGTCGAGCCGCGCCGTGACCTGGCTGCCATCGGCCATTTCCACCAGATGCCCCAGCAAACCAAAGCCGGTGACGTCGGTCATGGCGGTGACGCCGGCCAGTTTCGAGAAACGGCTGCCGGGTTTGTTCAGCGTACACATGACGTCGCGCGCCAGGCCGACGTCTTCGTCGCGCAGCAGGCCTTTCTTCTCGGCGGTGGTGAGAATGCCAATGCCCAGCGGTTTGGTCAGGAACAGCTTGCAGCCGACGGTGGCGGTGTCGTTGCGCTTCATGTAGCGCTTTTCCACCAGCCCCGTGACCGCCAGACCGAAGATCGGCTCCGGCGCATCGATGGAGTGACCACCGGCCAGGGGAATGCCTGCGGCGTCACACACCGCACGGCCGCCACGGATCACCTCGCGGGCGATTTCCGGGGCCAGCACGTTGACCGGCCAGCCGAGAATGGCGATGGCCATCAACGGGTCCCCGCCCATGGCGTAGATGTCGCTGATGGCGTTGGTGGCGGCGATGCGGCCGAAGTCGAACGGGTCGTCGACGATCGGCATGAAGAAATCGGTGGTGGACACCACGCCCTTCTCGTCATCGATGGCATACACCGCTGCGTCGTCACGGGAGGCATTGCCCACCCACAGACGCGGATCGAGGTTCTGCGCGCCGCTGCCGGCAAGGATGGTTTCGAGGATTTTCGGAGAAATCTTGCAGCCGCAACCGGCGCCGTGGCTGTACTGGGTAAGACGAACTGTGTCGTTCATGGGAAGCCCCTGAGTTTCAAGGCGCTGAAGTCTATCAGAGCCGGGGCGGGTTGGCGTTCTGGCGGGCCGGGTGGAGCGTCTCGATGGGCGCTCCTGCCACGGCAACCCGGGCTGGACTCAGGACTGGGCCTTGATCAGCGACGCCAGCGAAACGTCGAACTTGTGCAGGGCATTGATCTGCACATCACGTTGCTGGTTGATCTGCGCGGCGATTTCCGGGGCGCGTTTGGTGTGGGCCCAGATCGGCGACATCGACTTGGCATCGCTGCCTTCTGCCTTGCCGATGAATTTGAAGTCAGCATCGAAAAATTCGGCAACGATGCTCGCCTGCACGTCGGAGCTGCGTTCGGTGATCAACTTGCTGCGGGTGTCGAGCAGCACGATCACGTCAGGTCGCGCAGCCAGCACCGAGTCCAGGTCCTCATAGAAGTCCACGGTGGCGAACTGTTTTTCCAGCGACTGGGCAAACCAGTTTATCGCAAGCTCTGGGTCGGAGCTGTCGACATAGGCTTGCGTGATGCGACTGTCGGTCAGTCTGGCGGTCAGCCCACCCTGGGCGGTGGCGTTGTAGCGTTCCATATAGGCAAGGTTGGCCACGGTGTTTTCGGTGAAGATCACGCCCACGGTCTGGTTGTGCTTGAGGGTCACGCCGGAGGTGACACCGCCAGCCCGAAACTGCCCGTCCGGCACATCGGAATAACGCGGCGCACCGGGCACGGCACATCCGGCCAGGGCGACCACCAATGCAAACAGGGCAGCAATTCGAACTTTCATATGACTTTCTCCAAGGGAGGCTCAGTAGGCGTGTCGCTATCCTGGGCCTTCGATGCAGAAAGCAGAACTTGAGCCGATCAATGTTGAACATTGATCAAAGCGATAGTGGCCTACTCGCTGGCCATGCGCCGGGCGCTCAACACCTGCGCCAGCATCAACGCACCGACACCCAGCAACGCCACGCGCAGGCCCAGCAGATGCGCGGCGAAGCCGATCAGCGCCGGGCCCAGCAGAATCCCGGTATAGCCGATCGCGGTAATGGTGGCGATGGCAAGCCCGGCGGGCATCGCCGTCTGCGCGCCGACCACCGAGCAATACACCGGAAAGGTGTTGGACAGCCCGATACCGATCAGCGCGAAGCCAAACAGAAACACCGGCCACGGCTCCAGCAGCACCGCCATCAGAAAACCGATCAGCACCAGCACGCCGCCGGCGATCAGCACCTGCACCGCGCCAAACCGGGCGCGCAGGTAGTCCCCACAGAACCTGCCCGCAGCCATGGTCAGCGAGAAAACCGCATAGGCGCCACCGGCTATCGAAGTGTCGACGTGATGCGCGGTATTGAGAAACACCGCGCTCCAGTCGAGCATCGCCCCTTCGACCAACAGCGCCACGAAGCACAGCAAGCCGATCACCAGTACCCTGGTCGAGGGCCGGGCAAAGGGCGCTGAAGGGTCATCGGCGCCATGGGGTAATAAATGCCGGGCGTGCCACAGCAGCAATCCGGCGATGATCGCCACCACCACACACACGGCCGGCAGCGGGGATAGACCGCCCCACAGCATCAGGCTCATCAGCACCGCGCTGGTGATGCCGCCCAGGCTGAACAAGCCATGAAATCCGGACATCAATGGACGGCCGTGGTCCTGTTCGACAATCAAGCCCTGCACGTTCATTGCCACATCGATGCTGCCCAGCCCGGCACCGAACAGGGCCAGCGCCAGCGCCAGACCGGTAAAGGACGACAGGCTGGCGAGCAAAGGCAGCATGCTGCAGATCAACAGGCCGCCGAGCAGCGCCACGAAGCGGCAGCCGTTGCGGGTGGTCAGCCAGCCGGCCAAGGGCATCGCCAGCAACGAACCGAGGCCGAAGCACAGCAAGAGCAACCCCAGTTCTGCCTCTTCGATGCCAGCCCGGTCACGGGCGAACGGCACCAGCGGCGCCCATGCCCCCAGGGCCATGCCCGAGAGCAGGAACGTCAGGCGATAACTCCAGAGATGGACGAGTGTCGGGGAAGTGGCGCAATGCTCAGTAGACAAGAGAGAAGATCCGGCGAAATTTCAGGTTTGATATGAGCGCGGGCGAGACCCGCTGTAGGGGGTGAGCTTGCTCGCGATGGAGCGTCAGACACTGCCGGGGCATCGGGTCCGCCACTCATCGCGAGCAAGCTCACTGCTACATCGTTACGGTCGCGACCTCACATCATCGGCGCGGCCATGCTCACCACCCGTAGCGCCAGGCCTTCGTAGGCATCCAGGGTAATGGTGAACTCGCCCTCCTCGCTCAGGTCGCCTTCGACACGTTCGTTGATGATATCCACCACCGGGCCCGGTGCGATGCCCGGCAGATGCAGGGTTTCGACGATGGCCTCGGCACTGAAGTTGAGCGCGGTGATCTGCGTGCCCTTCCCGGCCGGCAGCTCGTGGACCATGATCAACAGCCCCGGGTGCTGGACATCCGGAATGAGGATCTGCCGGCTGGCGGCGATGTCATAGGCGCGGCGCACGGCGAGAATCTTTTTCAGCTGCGAGGCGAACGAATCCGGCCGCTGCAGTTGCTCGACGAGGCTGCCATAGAGCGCCTTGGCCCGGGGCATGCCGCCAGAGGACAGGTCGGCGTCGGGGTCCAGATCGACCAGATCGTAGGCGCCGCGATGAATCCAGCGCGTATCGCCATCGCCCATCAAGTGCGCAACCTGCTCGGCCGGCAGCGGCAAGGCGCCGACCAGGTCCCAGCCAGACAAGGCAAACACGCCCGGCTGCATGGCGTTGAACATCACCAGCAGCAGGTGAATGTGCTGGATCTTGCTGACGTCCTCACTGGTCATGCTGTCCAGTTCGCGGATGCCCAGCGCGGCAGTGATGATGCTGGCGGTGGTGCAGGACACGCCGTTGGTGACGAACTTCAGATTGTACGGCGCATGCTCGCCCGCCAGACGCTCGTACATTTCCTCGCGGATGTGCTCACGCAGGATGTTGCCGGGGAAAGTCTGGCCCATGTACAGGTATTGATCGTGGGCGTGCAGCGTCCAGAAATGCACCAGCTCCAGGGTCAGCTCATCATGGTTCTGCAGGGCGTGAATCAACGATGCCGGATCGATGCCGAAATCGTGCACCTGACGCAGCATCAGGCGCAGGAACTCGGTCCTGCCGGTCAGCAGCGCGTGTTGATAGGCCGGGCGGGTGATGAAGTCGTAGGACAGATCGGCACCGCCGTGGGACATGGCGGCGATGTCGTCGATGGTCAGGTTCAATTCCTGGAAACTGAAGCCACCGGCCTTGCGGATGGCGCCTGCGAGCAGCTGGTTGCCGGTGATCGACAGCGGATGGCTCTCCGACCAGGCCGTGCCTTCAGCCTTGCGCTCGACCCCGAGGAAACCGTTGGCGTCCAGACGCAGGACCCGTGCGCCCATCACGTCGATGGCATGCAGCGCATCGCCGATGATCATTTGCTGCGCGGCGAAGCTGGGGTCCAGCCAGTTCAGCGACGGCTGGCCTTCCTTGAAGTAATGCAGGTACACCCAGCGCCTGGCCTTGCCGTCGACGCCGACGATCACCGGCGTGGCGCTCCAGTCAGTCTCCTTGACCCCGGCCTCGAAGAAGATCACGCGCTGCAACTGGCCGACGATGTAGTGCTTGTCGCGTAGCGCATCGCAGGTCGCCGGTGGCAGGTTCACGGCGTCGCGCCCGTGCGGCACCTCAGGCAGCAGGGGCCAGTCTTCTTCCTTGATCTCGACCATGTGATAGAGGCCGGGGTATTCCTCGTAGGCCAGCTCGGCCAAGCGGAAGTCCGCACCCTTGCCGGTGTGCGACGGGATCACGTCATCGACAATTACCGCGTTATGCGCGGCGGCGATACGGCTCAGATTGAGAAATTGCGCATCGGTGCCCAGATCGGTATCGACTTCGAAGCTGATACGGTCGAAGTTGCCGTCAATGCTCGGCGTACGCTGACGCCCCTTGAGGCCCCCGGAAGCCTTCAACGGGCCGTTATGAATGCCCTGGATGCCGATCTCGGACAACGCGTGCCAGAGTTTTTCATCACCCAGCGCTTCGAGCACCGAGGCGCCTTCCCGGGTGATGATCGATGCGGGATAAGCGGTGAACCACACCGAGGCGATCGCCGAGGCGTCCCGTGGCCGGGCCAGTGCATAAGGCCGCTGCCAGAGTCGGCCCTGGCCGCCATAGAGCTTGGCGCGTTGTTTTGCGGCGTTGAGCATCGACTGCTCAACCAGCCATTCCACGTACTGCTTGTCCGGGGTGGTCATAGGGTCCAGGGTTCCGTCTTCAAGAGGATTGGAGAGGTCGCCCGTTGCGCTGATCGCGCTGTCGGGGACGATCCTGTCTACGCCGTTGCTTATGTCTATGAGCCTTCACAGACGTAAACGTTCGTTACTTGAAGGACAGCCGCCGCAGACGGGGTACCCCGGTGGCGAATGCGCCATGGCAGATCAGAGGTGCCCGGCGTTGACGATGAACTCCTGATAACCGGACAGGATCACGTACATCGCGAAATAGCAGAAGATCGCCGCCGAGACCCAGTAGGAGTACTTGAGCAGCCGGTCACCGAGCAGGCGCCCGCCATGGCTGGCGGCCAAACAGATGAACACGCACCAGGCCACGCCCGCGCTGAAGAACCCGCCAAGAAACAGCGCCGTGCTCAGGCTGCCGTGGCCGCCGGCGCGGTAGATCAGTGTTCCACCCACCGCGGCGAACCAGAGGATGGCCGTGGGCGATGAAACCGCCAGGAACACGCCCCGCGAAAATTCCCTGAAGCCGGAGCGGTTAGCAACGTCAACGGCCATCGCCAGACCGCTGTGGCTGCTCATCGCCGACATCACCATCTTCAGCGCAAAGCCGATCAACAACAGCGAACCGCCGAGCCACAGCGCCCAGCGCACCCACTCGTATTGCAGCAGCACGGTCATGCCGGCCAGCGCCAGGACGGCATACAACAGATCGCCGAAGCAGGTCCCCAGGCCCAGCCAGAAGCCCTGAAGATAACCACGTTGCATGGCCAGGGTGATCATCGCGATGTTGGCCACGCCGATGTCCAGGCACAGGGAAAGGCTCAGCAGAAAGCCGCTGGTGAACTCCATGTTTGATATCCATCGAAAGCTGTCGGTAGGGGTGGAAAAAACAGCGCGCAGGATAGCCCGATTCAGCGCTTTTGCCGATGGCGGGGGGGGCGAAAAGGTCGGGGACAATGCCAGTCCATCCTACGGCCCTGTAGGCGTGAATTCGCTCGCGATGGCTTGGCTGACTCAAGTTGATCGCGAGCAAGCTCACTCTTACAGGTCAGTGCCCCGTTCAATCGGGGACCTGGGTCACGATCGTTAGAGCGCGGGCTTTTTGCGAAAACTCACGGCCATGCGATTCCAGCAGTTGATGGTGGCGATCGCGACCGTCAGGTCGACCACCTCCTTGTCGCTGAAATGCTCGCATAACTGCTCATAGAGTGCGTCCGACGGCCCAGCGCCGTCGAGCACGGTCACCGCGTCGCACCAGGCCAGCGCCGCGCGCTCGCGTCGGGTGAACAAGGTTGACTGCTGCCACACCAGCAGGTTGTGCAGACGCCGCTCGCTCTCGCCATTGTGGCGTGCCTGGGTGGCGTGCATGTCGGCGCAGAAAGCACAGTCGTTGAGTTGGGACACGCGCAGCTTGACCAGCTCCATGAGGCTTTTTTCGACGCACAGATCGAAGTTGGCCGCCTCCAGCAGCATGATTGCCTTGAGGGCATCAGGGGACGCGGTGTAGTAGTCCAGACGAATGTCCACGAGCGCAGTCCTCATTCAGCTTTGCGGACCTTCACCTTAAGCGTGCGTAACGCTCCAGGCGACGGCCAATCTGCCGCTTATCGGCAAGTCCAATGCAGCGCAACCAAGAGCAGACCAATCTGCATCTTTTTTACCGCTCAGCTATACCGCCTGCGCGGCCACTGACTAGAATTCCCGATCATGGACCCAAGCCGTGCGGATCGTTCAGGAGCCTTTCGTGGAACTTCACATCGTCATTCAAGGCCGCAAAGACCTGGCCAATCAGGTGTATGACCAGTTGCGTGAGAGCATTGAGTCGGGGCGTCTGGCGGCCGGGGTGCAATTGCCGCCAAGCCGCCTGCTGGCGATCCAGCTGGGGCTGTCGCGCAAAACCATCTCCGACACCTACAGCCGTCTGACCTACGAAAACTATCTGGTGGGCAAGATCGGCAGCGGCACTTTCGTCAACACCCTGAGCAGCCCTGCCCGACGCAGCCTGATCAGCTCGGACCTGGCCAGTGTCGAACGGGTCAGGAAATGGCAAGGCATCTCCCTGCCCCTGCGCCATCCGACGCTGGAGGGCACGTTGCGCTGTGACTTCATCGGCGGCGCCACCGCCAAGACCCAGTTTCCCCACGATGAATGGCGGCGCTGCACGCAATATGCGCTGCGGCAGATGTCCCAGGCACGCGGCTTCTACAGTCAGCCCGAGGGCTTGCCGGCGTTGCGCAGCGCCATCGCCGGCCACATTGCCTTTGCTCGCGGGGTCAAATGCGTGGCCGACGACGTGGTGGTGTGCAACGGCGCGCAGCAGGCGCTGGACCTGATTGCCAGGGTGCTGATCGAGCCTGGCTGCAGCGTGGCCATGGAGGACCCGGGCTACACCCCGGCGCGCTTGCTGTTTGCCGCACAGGGCGCCAATGTCGTCAGCGTGCCGGTGGACAGCGAAGGCATCGTGGTCGATGACATCCCGCAAGACGCTCACGTCATCTATGTCACCCCGTCGCATCAGATGCCGCTGGGCATGCCCATGAGCGTGGCACGCCGTGAGGCGTTGCTGGAGAAGGCCCGCCGGATCGGCGCCATCATCATCGAAGACGATTACGACTCCGAGTTTCGCTACGAGGGGCGTCCAACCGACTCGCTGCAAAGCATGGATCAATTCGGCGTGGTCGCCTACGTCGGCACCTTTTCCAAGACCCTGCTGCCCGAACTGCGGCTGGGCTATGCGGTGCTGCCCAAGGCGATTCTGGAAGCGGTGATCAAAGCCAAGCAGTTGACCGACTGGCACACCTGCACGCTGCCGCAGTGGGCCCTGACCAAGTTCATCAGCGAAGGCCTGCTGAATAAGCATATCCGCCGCTGCCACAGCATTTATGCCGGTCGCCGTGAACGTATTCTGGCGCGGCTGGCACAAGATCTCGCGCCGTGGATGGAGGCGATTCCGTCAACCGCCGGGTTCCACATGGCGGTAATGTTCAAGGTGACGCTCAACCTTGGCTTGCTGATCGAGTTGGCGCGCAAGGTCGAGATCGGCCTTTACCCGTTGACTGGGTTCTACAGCGACACAGCGCCACGCGACGGCTTGATACTGGGCTTCGGCGCCATCGAAACCCTGGATATCGACCCGGCCCTGGATCGCCTGCGGGATTTGTTGCTGCAGATTGGTTGAGCCTGCCTGGCCAACCCAACAGGGCTGCGCAGCAGCACAGCGGGCCGCCAGATTCGTCTCAAGGCTGGACCCGTTGCCCGAAACTTATGGTCAGCCGGTTCCAGCTGTTGATGGTGGAGATCAGCAGGGTCAGATCCACCCGTTCACTCTCGCTGAAATGCTGCGCCAGCCAGCTGTAATCGGCATCCGGGGCGTGAGTGTCGGCAATCTGCGTGACCGCCTCGGTCCAGCCCAGGGCCGCCCGTTCGCGCGGGCTGAACAGCGGCGATTCACGCCACACTGCCAGCGCATGCAGCTTGCGCTCCGACTCGCCCTGTGAAGTCGCCTCAAGGGCATAACGATCCACCGACCAGGCGCAGCCATTGAGTTGCGAAGCGCGCAGCTTGACCAGCAGCGCCAGCGAGGTCTCCAGCGGCAAACGGTTGACCGCCTGCTCCAGCGCCTGCATCGCCTTGATCGCCAGCGGCGAAGCCTTTTGATAATCGATACGGGGCTGCATGGCGACACTCGCATTGGGAACTGTGCCATCAGCCTATCCCCGCCCGCCGCCGGTCCCAATAGCCAATCGTGGTAAAGACCGGGTGGCCATTTTGTTCGCAACAAGCGTTGCGATGGAACTTCCCGCGCTTGCGCCTGCCGACTACACAGGCGCCGGACACACTGTCCGCTGAAAAAAGGAGGCCCTTCACATGCCAGATTCAAACGGCAAAGTGCGCTATGCAGTCGTCGCCGGAGGCTGGATTTCCCAAGGCGCGTTCATGCCCGGACTGGAACAGACCGACAATTCGGTCATGACCGCACTGGTCACGGGCGATCCGGAAAAGGCCGACAAACTGGCCGAACTGTACGACCTCAAGAGTTACCACTACGACCAGTTTTCAGACCTGCTGCAGTCGGGTGAGATCGACGCGATCTATCTGGCCACGCCCAATTTCCGCCATCGCGAGTTTGCCGTGCCTGCCCTGGAAGCCGGGATTCACGTGCTGCTGGAAAAACCCATGGCCGCCAATGAAGAAGACTGCCTGGCCATCGCCGACGCGGCAAAGCGCTCGGGGGCCAAGCTGATGGTGGCCTACCGGCTACATTTCGAGCCCGGGACAGTAGAGATGGTGCATCGGGTGCGCGCAGGTGATATTGGCGATCCGCGACTGTTCACCGCCACATTCGCCCAGACCACCGACCCGGCCAATCACCGCATGCAAAGCGGCTTCGACGCAGGTCCGGTGGCGGACATGGGCCCCTACCCGATCAACGCGGTGCGTAACCTGTTTGCGGCCGAGCCCATTGAAGTGCATGCCGTCGGGGTCAAGACGCCGGGCCGTGAGATCAACACCTTCGATACGGTCAATGTGACCCTGCGCTTCGACCAGGAGCGGCTAGCGACCTTCACCGTCAGCTACAGCCTGCCGTCGACCGAGCGCTTCCAGTTGATTGGGAGCAAGGGCGAGTTCGAGGCGTCGCCGTGCTTCGGTTTCGGTGAAGGCGTGGCCATTGCCTATCGAGCGATCATCGACGGCAACACCACCGAGCACAGTCATCCGGTGGTCGATCAGTTCGGCGGCGAAACCCAGTATTTCTCCGACTGCATCCTGCAGGATCGCGAACCGGAGCCCGATGGCGACGAAGGCTGGCGCGACGTGCGCATCGTTGCCGCCGTCGAGCGGGCGCTGAAAACCGGACAACCGCAGACCCTCGATCCGTTGCCGGAGCGTGCGGGCATCAGCATCGAGCAAGCGCGCCGATTGCCGTTGGCCAAGGTGCCGCCCTACATCAACACTGATGAGCCCAACGCCTGAGCGGTGTGATCTGTAGCCGTCCGGCTTGCCGACGCTTGCGCTGGCAAGCCGCCTGCAAGCCATGCTGCTACAGGCTCTTGCGGTTGCAGGCGATGCGAGACCGCGAAAGGTCGCGAGCCGATCATTCGCTGCCCGGCAAGCGCGCCTTGCGGGCACAAAAATGCAGTTGTATGATGTCCGTTAACTTTCGATAGGCCTTTCGATCTGTCGTCGCGACGCTTCATGCAATCCCACAGATTCCCTGTCAGGCGCCTCGCCTGATCGTTTCGACCCAAAAATAACAGGAGAAGCAGATGCCTAATGTTCTCGGCCAAAACTTCATCGGCGGCGCCCGCAGCGGCCTCGGCGAAGCGCGCCACAAGAGCCTTGACGCCACCACCGGCCAAGCCCTGCCCTACACCTTTTACCAGGCCACCGACGCGGAAATCGATGCCGCGGCCGTGGCTGCAAAACAGGCCTTCGCCGAATACCGCCAGCTGAGCCCGGCTCGCCGCGCTGAATTTCTCGACGCGATTGCCGATGAGCTTGACGCTTTGGGTGATGATTTCGTCGCCCTGGTCTGCCAGGAAACCGCGCTGCCAGCCGGCCGTATCCAGGGCGAACGCGGTCGCACCAGCGGCCAGATGCGCCTGTTCGCCAAAGTCCTGCGCCGCGGTGACTTCCTTGGCGCGCGTATCGACCTGGCCCTGCCGGATCGCAAACCGCTGCCGCGTGTCGACCTGCGCCAGCAGCGCATCGGTGTCGGCCCGATCGCCGTGTTCGGCGCCAGCAACTTCCCGCTGGCCTTCTCCACGGCCGGTGGCGATACCGCCTCGGCACTGGCCGCCGGTTGCCCGGTAGTGGTCAAGGCGCACAGCGGCCACATGGCCACCGCCGATCTGGTGGGTAACGCGATCATCCGCGCTGCCGAAAAAACCGGCATGCCCAAAGGCGTGTTCAACATGATCTTCGGCAGCGGCGTGGGCGAAGGCCTGGTCAAGCACCCGGCCATCCAGGCAGTGGGCTTCACCGGTTCGCTGCACGGCGGCAATGCCTTGTGCAAGCTGGCCGCCGAGCGTGCCCAGCCAATCCCGGTGTTCGCCGAGATGTCGAGCATCAACCCAGTGGTGCTGCTGCCGGGCGCCTTGTCGGCCCGTGGCGCCGCCATTGCCGGCGAGCTGGCAGCGTCGGTGGTCATGGGCGCCGGCCAGTTCTGCACCAACCCAGGCGTGGTGATCGGCATACGTTCCCCGGCCCTGACTGCCTTTACCGAGCAGTTGCAGGAGCACATGGGTGGCCAGGCGCCGCAGACCATGCTCAACGAAGGCGGCCTGCGCAGCTACAGCAAAGGCGTGCAGAAGCTGCTGTCGCACCCAAGCGTCACGCACCTGGCCGGCAAGCCGCAAGAAGGTCGCCAGGCGCAGCCACAGCTGTTCAAGGCGGACGTGAGCATGCTGCTCAACGGCGACGAACTGCTGCAGGAAGAAGTCTTCGGCCCGACCACACTGCTGATCGAAGTGGCTGACGATGCCGAACTCAAAGCCGCCCTGCTGGCCCTGCGCGGTCAACTGACAGCGACGCTGATCGGCGAAACCGCCGACCTGCAGAAATATCAGTGGCTGGTTCCGCTGCTGGAAGACAAAGTCGGCCGCATCCTGGTCAACGGCTATCCGACCGGTGTTGAAGTCTCTGACGCCATGGTCCACGGCGGTCCGTACCCGGCCACTTCCGACGCCCGCGGTACGTCCGTTGGCACGCTGGCAATCGACCGCTTCCTGCGTCCGGTCTGCTACCAGAACTACCCGGACAGCCTGCTGCCGGCAGCCCTGCAGAACGCCAACCCGCTGGGCCTCAAGCGTCTGGTCAATGGCGAGTGGAGCACCGACGTCATCGCTTGATGCTCGTCTGATCCGCTGCAATCGAACGGCGCGCCTGTAAAGGGCGCGCCGTTTTTTTATGCGCCTGGCTGCATTGCCAGCGCAGGCCTACGTCACTAGCATTCACCTGGGCCAATTCACCCGGGGACAGACACAACATGAACGACGAATTACAGATCATCGACCTTGAGCAAGGCACCGGCAAGGCGGCGGTCAAGGGTGCGCTGATCACTACGCAATACACCGGCACGCTCGAAGACGGCACGCTGTTCGACTCTTCGTGGGAGCGCGGCAAACCCTTCCAGTGCGTGATAGGCACCGGTCGCGTGATCAAGGGTTGGGATCAGGGAATCATCGGAATGAAAGTCGGCGGCAAACGCCAATTGCGCGTGCCTGCGCACCTGGCTTACGGCGAGCGTTCGATGGGTGCGCATATCAAGCCGCATTCCAATCTGGTATTCGAAATCGAGCTGCTGGAAGTGCTGACCCGGGACGATTAAGGGCTCTACCGATTTCCCCGCTTGGCATCACCCTTGTGAGCCGGCTTGCTGGCGAATGCGTCAAACGCCACAAGACTGGCGGATGACCGCGACCACCGCAGGAACCGGGCTCACGACGCGACGCCCACGCCTGTCTGCATCAGCACGTGCGCGAGCTTTCTGGCCAGTTCTTCTTCCTTGTAGGGCTTCTGCACGATCAGTTGCTGATCGACGTCGAGGATGTCGATATCGGCAAAACCGGTGATGAACATGACCGGCAGTTCGGGATAGTTGCGCCTGACAATGTCGGCCAGTTCGGCGCCAGTCATGTTGGGCATGGCGAAGTCGGTGAGGACCAGTTCGATGCCCGCGTCGATCTTCTTCAGCGCATCGTCGCCGCTTTCGGCTTCGACCACCGAATAACCCAGCGAACCGAGCATCATCGAGGTCACCGAGCGGACATGGGGGTCGTCATCGACCAGCAGGATGGTGCGGTGCAGATCATCGGCGTCGGCGTGTCCCGGCATGTCCGAGACGCTGATCACAGGGGTCGCGGCGCAAGCGATGCTGGGCAGATACACCTTGATGGTGGTCCCTGCATTTTCGGCGGTGTCGATGCTCACGCCCCCGCCTGACTGTTTGGCGAAGCCGAATACTTGCGCAAGGCCCAGCCCCGAGCCCTTGCCCACCGCTTTGGTGGTAAAGAACGGCTCGAACGCCTTGGCCAGCACTTCCTCGCTCATCCCGCAGCCCGAATCGCTGACCGAGAACACCACATAGGCGCCCGGGTCCGGGTCCTCGGGGCGATGCGGCAGGCGATAGACGATTTCGTTCCAGGATTTGAGGCGCAGTTGCCCGCCCTGCGCCATGGCATCGCGGGCGTTGATCGCCAGGTTGAGGATGATCATCTCGGTCTGTGTCGGATCGACCAGCGCGCTCCACAGGTCATCGGCCAGCTCGGTGTCGACCCAGACACTGCCGCCCAAGGCACGGCCCAGCAGCTCGCGCATGCCGTCGATGGTGTCGTTGAGGTTCAACGCTACCGGCTCCAGCCGCTGACGACGGGAGAAGGACAGCAGCTGGCTGGTGAGTTTGGCGCCGCGCTCACCGGCTTCGCGGATGTTCTGCAGGCGTTGCGGTGACTTGGTGAAGTTACCTTTCTCCAGGTCACGGGTGAGGAAGTTGGCGCTGGTGAGGATCACGGTCAACAGGTTGTTGAAGTCGTGAGCGACGCCTGCGGTCAGCTGGCCGACCACCTCCAGCCGCTGCATCTGCTGCAGCGCCGCCTCGACCCGCTCGCGTTCGCGGATCTGGTCACGCAAACGTTTATTGGTCGCCGCCAGCTCATCGACCACCGCGCGTTCGCTGGTGATGTCACGCACTGCGGCATACATCAGGCCTTCGTCGGGGACAATGGTCCAGGACAGCCAGCGGAAGCCACCCTCGGCGTGACGCATGCGATTGACGAAACGCGTAGTGACGTTGCCTTTGGCGACGCTGGCGGTCTCGCGCAAGGTGGCGTCAAGATCATCCGGGTGTACCCACTCCCACAGGGCCTGCTCATGAAAATCCGCGCGCGCCCAGCCCAGGGTCGCCTCCCAGGCCGGGTTCAGGGCAATGGTGGTCATGTCGAAACGCAACACGCCCAGCAATTCGCGGGACAGCTCCCAGGTGCGGTCGCGTTCGCGGGTCCGTTGCACCACCCGTTCGCCAAGGATCTCGTTGAGTTGATGCAGCGCCTGAGTGGCCTGCTTGCGCTCGCTGATGTCCTGCATGACGCCGGTGAAGCGCACGCATTTGCCGTCTTCGAACAAGGAGCGGCCATTACTGAACACCCAGCGCTCGCCGTCGCCTTCGACCAGCAGGCGATGTTCGATCTGGAAACCGACATCGGCGGTAAGCGCGGCCATGACCCGGCTCTGCAAAAGGTCGCGGTCATCGGGGTGGCAGTGGGAAAACATGAACGCCATGCTGACGTGAGCGTCGCTGGACACCCCATAAAGCGTCTTGCAACGCTCGTCCCAGAGCAGCGTCTCGGTACGCGGGTCGTAGGTCCATACGCCCATCTCGGCGGCTTCGATCGCCAGATGCGCACGCACCTCGGCGTCCTGCAGGGTTTCCTCGGCCAGCAGGCGTTTTTCCCGCTCGTGCACCTCGGAGACGGCACGCACGACCGCCTTGGGCAGCATCTTGAGGTTCTGCTTGAGCACGTAGTCGATGGCGCCCATGCGCATCATTTCGACCGCGTGCTGTTCACCAAAGATGCCCGACAGAAAAATGAACGGCGTCTGCGGTGCCAGTCGCAACGCGCAATTGAGCACCTCGGCACCGGAAGAGCCGGGTAACAGGTAGTCACTGAGGATCAGATCAAAACGCTGCGCCAGCAGCTCTCGCTCCACATCCTGATGGTTGTAGACCAGCGTGGCGTCGATTTTCAGCCCACTGTTTTCCAGCGTGAGCAGGGTCAGTTCGGCATCATGCGGACTGTCTTCAACCAGAAGCAATGTGAGTGGCGATAGCGGCATGAATAGTCGTCGATGGTTTCGCAAAGACCTGCGCGGTCAGTCATTGGCACGACGGCGCAGGTCGGATGGACAGGTGAATCAGGAACCCGGACGGCGTGACAGTCGCAGGGAACCTGGCGGCGGCTCGTTGAGAACGGCCCAGAAAACCCCGAGATCGGAGATTGCCGAGACGAATTCCTTGAATTCGACCGGTTTGACCACGTAAGCGTTCACTCCTAATGCATAAGCGCGTTGCAGATCGGGTTCCTCGCGTGATGAGGTCAGCATCACCACCGGAATGCTGCGCAGCTCCTCGCTCTCACGGATCGCCTTGAGAACTTCCAGGCCATCGAGTTTGGGCAGCTTGAGGTCGAGCAACAGCACCGCCGGATTACCCAGCGCACGGTCATCGTAGTTGTTTCGCCGAAAGAGATAGTCCAGCGCTTCGGCGCCGTCTCGCAATACGATCACTTCGTTGGCCAACTGGCTACGCTCCAGCGCGACCAGAGTCAGCTCCAGATCGTTGGGATTGTCTTCCACCAGAAGAATGGGTTTGAGCATTGGGCGTCTCCTCGGACACTCAAATGGTTACAGTGAGACTGCGCTTGGGCAGCGCAAAATAGAAAGTGGCTCCGTGCCCCAGTTGGCTGTGCGCCCATACCGAACCATCATGGCGTTCGATAATGCGCCGCACACTGGCCAGGCCAATCCCTGTGCCTTCGAATTCTTCCATCCGGTGCAGCCGCTGGAACACGCCGAACAGCTTGCCCGCGTACTGCATGTCAAACCCCACTCCGTTGTCGCGGATGTACACCACGACCTTGCCATCTTCCTCATAGCTGCCGATTTCGATGACAGCGGCGCTGTGGTTACGGCTGTACTTGATCGCGTTGGACAGCAGGTTGCGCATCGCCAGGTGCAGGAACGCGGCGTCGGCGATCACCACCGGCAAAGGCTCGGGGATACGCCAGCTCAAGTCCCGGCCTTCGTAGTCGGGGAGCATTTCCCGGCGAATGGCCTCGACCATCGCGTTCAGGTCAACCTGCGAGAAGCGCATGGCCGAACGGCCCATCTGCGAGAAACTCAGCAGGTTGTCCACCAGCGTGCCGGCAAAACGCGCCGATTCGCCGATGTTGTCCAGGAACCGCACCCCTCGCTCGGACAGCTTGCTGCCTTCGATGTCACTGAGCAGTTCGGCATAGCCGGCGATATGCCGCAGCGGCGCGCGCAGGTCGTGGGACACGCTGTAGGAGAACGCTTCGAGTTCCTTGTTGGATTTTTTCAGCTCTTCAGCCAGGGCGGCCATTTCCTCGGCTTTGCGCAGGACGATGCCGAGCACCGCAGTGCGCAGCTCCACTACGCCTTCGACGTCCAGCTCATCCCACGGACGCGAGAAGCCGCGAACGGTTTCCTGCCAGAGGGCAAAGCTGTGACGCGGGCTCAGCGAACCGCTGTCGCTGATGGTTTTCTCGGGTCTTCCCGCCCAGCTCACCACCCGCGTCTGCTCGGGGCGGAACCAGATGATGTAGTTGGAATGCAGCTCGGAAATGGCCATCGCCAGCACACCGCTGACCGACTCGCCCAGTTGCGGCAGTTCAGGTATGTCGCGGCCTACGTTGTCAGAGGCGAAGACCTCATGGGCGTCACGTTGACTCAGCCATTGGGTCAGCGCGTGGATCTGGGCACGGTCGGGGGTCTGGCCATAGACATCCAGCGTCGATTCGGAAATCACCGCCGCGCCTGTGGCCTCGACGAACGCCAGCAATACCTCCGGCATCGCGCGCAGACCGCCAATGACGCTGTCCAGGTCAGCCATCGCCGCGAGCATCTGCACGATCTGGCGACGCAGGCTGAGCATGCGTTGGGTCTTGGCCTGGGCCTCCTTGGTTTCGATCTGCAACGACAACACGCTGCCCAGCAGTTCACAGGCGGTGCGGGTCTGGAAGCTGACCGAGCGCGGCGTTGCGTGATGGCAGGAGATCAGGCCCCACAACTGGCCGCGGACCACGATGGAAATCGACATCGAGGCCAGGGTCTGCATGTTGCGCATGTACTGCAGATGCACAGGCGAAACACTGCGCAGGGTGGCGAAACTGAGGTCCAGTGGCGCACCAGTGACCGGGTTATTGACCGGCACCAACGCCGAGGGCTGGTAATTGGCATCCTCGATCACGCGAATCCGGTTGGCCACGTACAGCGCCCTGGCCTGGGCCGGAATGTCGGACGCCGGAAAGCTCAGCCCCAGGTAACTGGGGTAGCCGGGCTGGGCAACTTCGGCGTTGACCAGGCCATTGCCGTCGGCATCGAAACGATAGGACTTGACCCGCCCGAACCCGGTAATGCGCCTGACCTCGTCCACCGAACGCTGGCACAACGCCTGGATGCTTTCGCCCTCCTCCATCTGGCTGATGAAGGTGCGCATCAACGGATAGACGTTGCCGTACGCCGAGGTCATGTCGCTGGCAGGCTCGAATTCGGCGATCAGCACCCGGTCATGCCGATGCACCATCATCGCCATCGGCAGGCCGGCACGAGAGCCCTCAAGGAAGCGCACATCACCGACGTGAAACGGGTTCTGGTCGTCCTCGGGCAGCGCGGCCAGGCGATCGAGCAGGCGCGGGCAGTCATCGAATACCCGAGCCAGCGCGGCACCGATCAACGCCTGCGGCTCCAGGCCCAGCCAACTGAGCACGTTGGCGCTGACCTGGCCAATGCTCAGCGTCGCTTCGTCAATCACCAGCAAAAAGCCCTGAGGCTGAATACTGCCGGGAATCTGGATCGGTTCACGGGCGCAGTTATCGATCGCGCTTTGGTGAAGTTCCTGGCTCAGGGTCAAAACAAAATCTCCTTCACCCTCAGGCGCCGCTCATCAGTGGGCCCCAACGGTGTGTGCCCAATGGATGGCACTCAGTGAATGGGCGTGAATGGTAACAAAGCTCACGCGTGTTTATGCCGCCGAATCGATCTTCAGAACAGCTCGCCTCATGCGTCGAGCATGGTCCTGACCTTGTCGAGGAACTCGACCATCTGGAAAGGCTTGATGATCATGTCCATGCCCTCCCCCAGGAAATGCTGGCGGTTCAGGGCGTTTTCCGCGTAACCAGTCATGAACAGCACCGGCACGTGCGGCCACCAGTTGCGCATTCTCTGCGCCAGCTCGCGGCCGTTCATGTGGGGCATGCCGACATCGGTGAGCAGCAGATCGATGGAGCTGTCGTGCTCCATGATCGACAGCGCGGTGATGACGTCCGCCGCCTGGGTACAGCGATAGCCCGCATCGGTCAGGATCTCGTTGACGAACATGCGCACCGAAGCGGTGTCCTCGACAATAAGGACATGCTCGCCAGCGCCAAGTTCGGCGGTCTGCGCCGGTTGGGGCGGGGCCACCGTCTGATCGACAGCGGCAGGCAGCATCAGGGTCACTTCGGTGCCATGGCCGACAACGCTGCGGATCTGCACGTCGCCACCGGATTGCCGGGCGAAGCCATAGATGGTCGATAGCCCAAGCCCGGTGCCTTCACCGATGGGCTTGGTGGTGAAGAACGGGTCGAACACCTTGCTGATCAGGTGATGCTCGATGCCGACACCGTCGTCGCGCACGGTCAAGGTGATGTAGGGGCCATCCGCCAGTCGCGAGTTGCCTTGTGAATACGCCTCGAAGGTGCTGATCCAGATGTTGCCGCCCTCAGGCAATGCATCGCGCGCATTGATCACCAGATTGAGCACCGCGCTTTCCAGCTGCCCGGCGTCGACCATTGCCACGGCACTGCGGGAGGTCAGCTCAAGGGTCAGCCCGATGCGCTTGCCGACGGTCCTGCTGACCAGGTCCTCCAGAGAGCGCACGTGCTGATTGATGTCGGTGGCGCGGGTGTCCAGCGGCTGCTGCCGGGCAAAGGCCAGCAGGCGGTGAGTCAATGCCGCCGCGCTCCTGGCCGAAGCCAGCGCGGCATCGGCGTAGGCCAGCACTTTGTCGGGCCGGGCGTCCTCGGTGCGCTTCTTGATCAGCTCAAGGCCGGTCATGATGCCCGTCAACAGGTTGTTGAAATCGTGAGCGATGCCCCCGGTGAGCTTGCCGATCGCGTCCATCTTCTGCGCCTGCAGCAGCTGTTCTTCGGTCCTGGCGCGTTCGGCGACTTCATGGGCCAGACGGCTGTTGACCGTGTCCAGTTGCTGCAGGTGCGATTGCTCACGGCGCCGATGCTCGGTGACGTCCTCGATGAACACCAGGCTCAGGCCGGTGGCGCGATAGGGCGACACTTGCCACTCGGTTTCGCGCAGATCGCCCTTGACCAGCATGCTCACCGTGCCTTTCCAGCGCTCGCCAGCGGCAAGCGCTTCATACAGACCGGCGATCACCGGTTGCGGGTTTTCGGTCAGGCACTGCAACACGGTGCTCTCGGGTGAACCCTGAGCGATCAGCCGGGCGAAGGCGTGATTGCATTCATGAATGTTCAACTGGCCATCCATGACCGCGATGGGCGCCGACACGTTGACGAAAATCTCGCGAAAGCGCTCCTCGCTGTCACGCAGGGCAAATTCGGTGTCACGCACCCGCAGCAGCGTGCGCAGGGTCGCCAGCAGCACGTCGGGGTCCACCGGGTGCACCAGGTAAGCGTCGGCGCCCGCCTCAAGGCCGGTGACGATATCGCCGGTCTGAATCGACGCCGCCGACACATGCACCACCGGCAGCAAGGCCGTACGCGGCTCGGTGCGCAGTTGGCGGACGATATCGAAGCCGCTCATGTCCGGCAGGTTGACGTCGAGAATCAACGCATCGGGGATCTGCTCGGCGATCAGCTGCAGGCCTTCGCTGCCGGTCCCGGCCTCCAGCACAGTGAACCCCTGGCGCTCCATGCGCCGACGCAAGGCATAACGCGTGGCGGCATTGTCATCGACGATCAGCAGCCGGGTTTCAGCTTTCATCAAGGTGCTCCTGAGCCAGCGCCAGCGGGATGACGACATAGAACGTCGAGCCGATGCCGGGCTGGCTCTGCACCCCGACCCGGCCGCCCAGCAGCTCGGCGAAACGCTTGCACAACGACAAACCCAGGCCGGTGCCACGCAGCCGCTTCTGCAACGGCGAGTCGACCTGGACAAAGTCCTCGAACAGCGCGCCGTGAAGCTCCGGCGGAATGCCGATGCCGGTGTCGCTGACGGCAAAACGGATAGCCTGCTCGCCCTCGAGGCGCGCCGACACCCGGACCTCGCCACGCTGGGTGAACTTCAAGGAGTTGGAAATGAAATTACGCAGGATCTGCGCCACCTTCTTGTCATCGGTGTAAAGCCTTGGCAGGCCCATGGGCTCTTCGAAGATCAGATCCACCGCCGAGGTGTCGACGATCGGCCTGAACATACCGCGCAGGGCCGAGAACAGATCGAACATGTCGAACCAGGCGGGTGAAATGGTGATGCGCCCCGCCTCGATCTTGGCCAGGTCCAGCAGGTCATCGACCATGTCGCTCAACTCCCGCGCCGCGGTGCTGACGAACGCCACCTGCTTGTGCTGATCCGGGCTCAACGGGCCATCGATTTCATCGGTCAGCAGGCTGGCGATGCTCAGGATCGAGCCCAGGGGGGTGCGGAACTCGTGGCTCATGTAGGACAGAAAGCGGCTCTTGAGGTCCGATGCCTGACGCAACTGCTCGGCCTGGCCGTCGAGTTCGGCATACAGCGCCAGCACGCCCTGATTGGTCTCGTCCAGTTCGGCTCGCAGCGCTGCCGCTTCGTCGCGCGCCTGGCGAAGCTGGGCGGACTCCTCAAGGACGCCGTGAGCGGGGTTGTCAGTCATCGAGCGCCTCCAGGGCCATTACCAATACCGTTACGTCATCCCTGCCCCGGCAATAATCGCGGTGCAGAACCGCCGCGATGATGGCCGGGTGTCGATACATCAGACCCGGGTAGTCACGAAGATTCCACCGCGATTGCAGGCCGTCGCTGTACATGATCAACAGTTGCCCGCCGCAGTGAGCGTAGTTCACCGCCGGGATCTTCCGGTACTGCAGGCCGACGATGCCAGGATGCGAGGCCATGCCACGGGGCTTGTCCTCGCCGATCAGCGTCGCACCGATGTTGCCGATCCCGATAAAGCGCAACGCGCCATCCGCGCCGTCGAACTGCGCAATCGCCAGCGCGCCGCCGCGGCTACCGCGCATGTCGTGGTGGATTTCCTCGAGCAGCATGCCGGGCTCGGCGAACGGTTCGCGATTGAACGCCGTGGCCCCTGCCCTTGCCGCCGCCTCGGCCTCCGGGCCATGGCCCAGACCGTCGATCATCAGCATGCTGATCTGCTGGCCCTTGATCGCCAGTTCCCAGGCGTCGCCACAGGCCGGATCGTCGTGCAGCGAATGCTGGCTGACACCTGCGCGCAGGTCCCTGACCACCGCTGCCCGTGGGTAGAAGCGCGTCAGCAGCACGGTGCCACGGTGGTCGCTGTGCACGTCGAACACCTGAGCCTGACGCAGGATCGAGCCCAGCCCGATGCCTTGTGTGCCGCGCGTGGAAACGCCGTCGGGCATGCAGTCATGCAGATCGAAGCCCTGTCCACGGTCGATCGCGATCACCTCGACGCCCGACACGGCGCCGGGCAACGGACGCAGGTGCACCTCGCCGCTGCTGGCATGCTTGAGGATATTGCTTGCAAGCTCGGTGACCACCAATGCCACACGACCTGCGTCCGTGGCGTCGAAACCCAGCTGCTCGGCCAGCTTCTGCGCAGTGCGGCGGGCATGGCCGACCTGGCTGCTGTCCTCGACCGGCAATACCTGGGTCAGGCTGCTGTGCAGTCTCAGGTCCATTTGCAGATCGTCACTCGGGTGCCCGCACCGGGCGCGGTGTCCAGCTCGAAGTCATCGACCAGGCGCTTGGCACCGGTCAGGCCCAGACCCAGGCCGCCGCCGGAAGTCCAGCCATCGGTCATCGCCAGTTTCAGGTCGGGAATGCCCGGGCCTTCATCACGGAAGGTCAGGCGCAGGCCAGTGCGCACGCCGTCCTCGACGATCTGCCAGTCCATGTCACCGCCACCGCCGTAGACCATGGTGTTGCGCGCCAGCTCACTGACGGCGGTCACCAGCTTGGTCAGGTCGATCAGGCGCATGCCACATTCCTGCGCCAGCTTGCGCGCCGTTTGCCGGGCCAGCACCACATCCTGCTCTATACGAATGCCTTGAGTGCCGCTGCTGCGCGTGTTCATTGCGTCTCAGCCCGCTCGCGCAACAGTTTCATGCCGCGCTCGACGTTCAGCGCGGTGCTGACACCCGGCAGCGTCATGCCCAGCTCCACCAGGGTAATGGCCACCGCCGGCTGCATGCCGACGAGCACGGTTTCAGCGTCCATGACCCGTGACAGACCGGAGATCATGCCGATCATGCGGCCGATGAAGGAGTCGACCATGTCCAGCGCCGAAATATCGATCAGCACGCCACGAGCCGAGGTCTTGCTGATCCGCTCGGACAGGTCGTCCTGCAGCGTCAGCGCCAGTTGGTCATGCATGTCCACTTGAATGGTGACCAGGAGGAAGTCGCCCATCTGCAGGATTGGAATCCGCTCCATGGGCTTATACCGCAGCCTTGGTCACGCTCACGCCCAGACGGCGCAGCGCCAGGGCCAGCGCATCGGCCAGGTTGGCCTTGGTGACCACGCCTTGCAGGTCCAGGCCCAGGTGGACGATGGTCTGCGCGATCTGCGGACGCACGCCGCTGATGATGCAGTCGGCGCCCATCAGGCGAATGGCGGTTACGGTCTTGAGCAGGTGCTGGGCGACCAGCGTATCGACGGTCGGCACACCGGTGATGTCGATGATGGCGATTTCAGAGCCGGTGTCGACGATGCGTTGCAGCAGCGACTCCATTACCACCTGGGTGCGCTGGGAGTCCAGCGTGCCGATCATCGGCAGTGCCAGCACGCCGTCCCACAGCTTGACCACAGGGGTGGACAGCTCGAGCAGTTCTTCCTGCTGGCGCTTGATCACCGCCTCGCGGGATTTCTGGAAGGTGCGGATGGTGTGCATGCCCAGCGCGTCCAGCAGCTGGGAGATTTCCCAGAGCTGCTCGGCCAGCACCGCCGGTTGCTCGGCGAACTCTTCCTGCAGCAGGGTAAAGAACGGCCCTTTGAGGGCGAAGATGAAGTTCGCGGTCTGTTGCGAATCCTGCCCGGCCAGCGCGCGCTGGTGGGAGAGTTTTTCCAGGAACTGGCGGATCTCGTCCCAGTCGGCAGTGGTGATGTTTTGCGAACCACCACGCTCCAGCACCGAGGTCAGCAAGTGCAAGAAGTCGCCCGTCTGCTGATTGATGTCATCGGCCTTGAGATTGCGCGTAGCGCCACTGGCTTCAAGGTCGGTGAGCCAGCGCGAAGACAGTTGCGCGTGGGAGCGCTTGAGGGCTTGCATGGTGGTTTGCTGCAGTACTGCCATGAGGTGGCTCCTGGGATTTTTCTTATACGTTGATCGGGCGGTCAAACCACTCCGACGACCAGACGTCAAAATAGGGTCAGGACACTGATTCCGGTTCTGCGGAATGGTTTCCTAACTTGTTCAATACACAGTGGTTTTCAAATCGCGGACAAAGCCAAGGAAATACCCTGCCACACCATTGGTGTCAAGGTAACATCATCAAGCGCCAATCGTTCCATCGCCCGTGTAGATAAAGGCGGCGACGACCCGCGGTAGATGGCCACGAACGCACATCAAGCGCCCTGGGACCCCACCAGAGAGGCAGGCGATGAGCCAAAGGGTGTGACACACGTGCGCAGATCATAGCGCAGCTCGGCGACCAGCTCCGCCACCTGACGCACGGTGGTCAGGTTGGCGATCGACAGGTTGTCTACGCGCAGGGCCAGCTGGCCGGTGTCGGGCTGAAAAATCCTCACCATCAGGGTGCCGCCGGGCATGACCGTACACTCACAGGCCAGGGGCAGAAAACCGCTCTCCAGAGTCCTGCGCAATTGCGGGGTAAACAGCATGCCATCACCTCCATGTTGATCGAAACCAGGCGCCCGCCAGCCCGTCTGCCTGCAGACCGATACGTCAGTGTAGACAGGGTTGCGAACCTGCCGCGCCTGCGGTGATCAAGCTGTGCGTTGGCGCACATTCCCCTGCCCCATGGCGCGTCGCCGCTCAGAACGCACTACTGGCGGTCTGCGCGTAGATCGAGAACGCGCCCAGCAGCAGCCAGAAGACGCTGAACAGCCAAGGGGTGCGCATCGAGAACAGCAATGACTTGCGATAGCCCTTCTCGCTCGACTCATGCTCGCAGAACAACGGCGAATCATCGTAGGCAAGGCCCATGGCCGGCTGGCTGTGCAACAACTGGCTTTGTTTGAAATGCCAGTGGTCGATGATTTCGTAGGCGGCTCGAATCCCGGGCCAGGCATGCATCGAGCTGATCAGGCCGAGCAATGTCAGAAACGGCGGCACCACCAGGGTGAACAACTTGCCCCACTCCGGATTGAGATTGGCCATGGAGGAGGCAAACGCGATGACCAGAAACGACTGGGCGGACAGGTAGGCGTTGGTGCGGTTGGACAGGATGGTGGTCTCGTACTGGATTTCCTTGCGGTAGAAATCCAGACGGTCCTTGGGTGAACCGAACAACAGCGCTTCGGCGCTCTGAGAATCCGTTACCGGCACACTGCTGGTGAGGATGTTGGGTGTCACAGGGTCACGACTCAAAACGGGCTCCTGGTAAACGACGCTTGAAAAAAAAGCCGAAGCGAAGGCATGTGCCCTGCTCCGGCGACCGACGGCAGCCTGCTAGCGCAGGTCGTCAGAAAGCGGGGTGGGGTCATCGGCGCCAGGGACCTTTGCCGCAGGAGGCTCGTTCCAGTCTTCAGGCCGCTGCTCTTTCGACTCTTTCAACTCTTGGGCGGCATCCTCGTCGTCTCCTGCGTCCGGATCCAGGTCGCTTTCGACGGGCGTGGTCGGGGCAACGGGCGGCACACCGAGAGGGAGGGTTGGATCGACTGACATAGGCACCTCTGCTAGGCAAAGTCCGGCGCATCCGGGCTGTTAAGGCTTCGAGAGCCGCACAGCGCAGGGGTGCCATGAAATGGACAGGCGGTCGCTCGCTTGCCCTGCGCGCAGTGGTTACTGCAGTTTGCCCGAGGCCCGTGCCATGCAGCGCACGCGGCGTTCTTCGACCCGCTGGGCAAACCAGGCGGTGGTCAGCTTGCGGGTAATCTTCGGGCTTTCCAGGACGATGCCCGGCAGGATCGCCCTGGGTAACGGCTTGCCCGCCGCCTTGTCGGCCAGTTCGAACACCTGCCGATACAGATCGGTGTCCTCGAACGCCAGTGTCTCGCCTTTTTCCAGCTGGCTGCGAATGCTCGGGTTACGCATGCCCAATTGCGTGTGCAGGCCGCGCACTGCCAGCTCGGTCTGGCCCAGTGACGGGCCGAAACCGTAGCTGATCAAATCACCGTCCAGCGCCAGGCGCTTGCCCGACAGACGCGCCACTGCGCTTTGAAACGCGGCATTGCGGCTGGCGTACCAGCCGGCATTGAAGTCGGCGAAGCGATACAGCGGCTTGTCGTAGCTGACCGGATAGCCGAGCAGATGAGCGATGCCGAAATACATGCCGCCACGGCGACTGAACACCTCATGCCGAATCGAGCTGTCCAGCGGATAGGGATAATCCTGTGCGTGGCGCTCGGCGAACTCGATGCTGACCTGCATGGGGCCTGCGGTGTGCACCGGGTTGAAGTTGCCAAACAGCGTACGCCCCAGGGGCACCATGCCGATGAAATCATCGAAGATCAGGCTGAGGTCTTTCTCGGTCCGCGCCGCGCTCAGGCGTTCGTTATAGGTCTTGCCGGTCGGCGAGCGGATATCCAGCGCGCTGCGCACCAACAGGTTGGGGATATGCACCTTGCTGGCGCGGCGGTCGATCTCATCCTGGGCGATCTTGCCCATCCCGGGGACGGCCGGATCGACCTGATAGTTCGACTCCTGCTCGGTCACCGCCAGCACCGAACACAGATTCTCGACGCTGGGGTCGATTTTCTGTGTTTCGAACGCGGTGTAGATATCCGTCGCCCAGCCTTGACGGTCGGCGACACTGGCGGGCAGCAAGCGCACGATTTCACTGCGTACCAGGTCCGGCGCGGGGGGTGGCGGCTGATTGCGTTGCGAGCTACAGGCGGCCAGCAGCGTCAGCGCAGCCAGGCTGACCAGGGTCCTGGCGTGGCGAGGGTTTCCGATTGCGGGCATGAATGCTCGGCACTCCATCAATAAGTTGCCGATATGGACAACGCCGGTCGCCGAGTGACTCACGGCTCAAACACGCGGCGCCACATCGGGCAGGCCTACGCCGAACTTGCTGCGGTAGGCGCTGGGGGCCAGTCCGGTGATTTTCCTGAACGTCGCCCGAAACGCCGCCGAGTCCTGATAGCCCACGGTCCAGGCGATGTGATCGACCGTGCCGTTGGTGAACTCGAGCATTTCCCGGGCCTTGCCGACACGCAGGTGCTGGCAGTATTCGGTGGGTTTGAGGCCGGTGGCGGCGCGAAAACGGCGCAGGAACGTACGCTCCTCAAGCCCTGCACGACGCGCCATCTCGGCCAGCGAGACATCCACCGCGCCGGTGCTTTGCAACCAGTGCTGAGCCTTGAGCACCGCGCTGTCGCCATGCCCGAGGATCGGCGCGAAATTGCTGCCGCATTGCTGGGCGCTGTCGCTGTGCTCGATCACCAGAAAACGCGCGGTGCGGGTGGCGATGCTCGGCCCCAGCAAGCGGTCGACCAGGCGCAGCCCCAGTTCGGCCCAGGCCATCAAGCCGGCCGTGGTGATGATGTCGCCGTCGTCGATGATCGGTTGCTCGGCGTGCACCCTGATGTTGGGGAAGCGTTCGCCCAGCGGTTTGGCCTGGGTCCAGTGGGTAGTGGCGGCGCGGCCATCGAGCAAGCCGGTCTGCGCCAGCACGAAGGCGCCCAGGCACACCGTACCGATGGTCGCGCCAGCGGCGTGTTGTGTCCGCACCCAACGTGACAGGCCCTCCATCGCCTCGGTGCCGGGCAGGCCCATCAACGACGGTGGAATCAGTACCGCCAGCAATGGCCCGTCTTGCGCCAAAGGCAGACTGTCGAATACCCGCTGCGGCTCGCAACGGCTGTCCACCTGCCAATGACTGACCCGCAGGCGCGGCAGCTGTGTCGCGCCATGTTCGTCGGCCATGCGATTGGCGACCTCGAACAGGTCCGTCAGCCCGTGCACCGCTGCGGTTTGTGAGCCGGGATAAATCAGCAGGCCGATCTCGGCAACTGGCCGTTCAACGCTCATTGTCAGTTTTGCCTCGTCTAATGTCGTTACGGCCAATCCACGGCGATCCCCACAGGGTCAATACTGACCCCACACCACACAGATCCCAACCGAGGCAGCAGACATGTCCAAATCAGCGCTCATCGTAGTCGATATCCAGAACGACTACTTCCCTGGCGGCAAATGGCCTTTGGTCGGTGCCGATGCAGCGGCCGATAATGCCGCCAGGATTATCCAGGCCACCCGCGATGCAGAGGGTCTGGTGGTGCATATCCGTCACGAATTCACCAGCCAGGACGCGCCGTTCTTCACCCCGGGCTCCGACGGCGCAAAACTGCATGCAAAGGTCATCAACCAGGGTGATGAGCCGGTGCTGCTCAAACACTTCGCCAATTCATTTCGGGAAACCGAGCTCAAGCAGGTCCTGGATCAGCACGGCATCGATGAACTGGTGGTGATCGGCTCCATGAGTCACGTGTGCATCGACGCAACGACTCGCGCGGCAGCGGATTTCGGTTACACGGTCAAAGTCATTCACGACGCCTGCGCCAGCCGCGATCTGGAATTCAACGGCAGCACAGTCCCGGCGGCCCAGGTACACGCCGCCTTCATGTCCGCGCTGGGCTTTGCCTACGCTCAAGTGATCTCGACGGACACGCTTTTGAATTGAAGCACCGCTTCCCCGGGGCGTTTTGCTGGCGAATGCGCGGGGTCAGGTATCAAACCGGCGACTGACGCGCCGCGTTCGCCAGCAAGCTGGCTCCTACAGGGTTCGCGTGGCCGGTCGAGTTTCGAGCGTTTCGCGCGTTTCCGATCGTTCCCACGCTCTGCGTGGGAATGCATCCGCTGACGCTCTGCGTCAGATCAAAAGCAGACGCAGAGCGTCGAGAGCGGCGTTACCACGCGGAGCGTGGGAACGATCAGCACCAGGATTTCTGAGCCGGTCGAGTTTTCGAGCGTTTCGCATGTTTCCGATCATTCCCACGCTCTGCGTGGGAATGCATCCGCTGACGCTCTGCGTCAGATCAAACGCAGACGCAGAGCGTCGAGAGCGGCGTTACCACGCGGAGCGTGGGAACGATCAGCAC